>JAZQUF010000184.1:0-18011 GCA_045631165.1 Acutalibacteraceae bacterium | reverse complement strand
AATGAGTGAGAGCATATTTGATGCTTTTAAAAAGAGAAAATATATTGAAAGGGAGGCTGTGAGAGCCTCCCTTTCGACTTTGTATAGTAAACTCTGAGCAGTTTTATTGAGTTAAAGCATTGATTTTTTGTGAAAATAATGTATAATAATGGTATCTTTTTTAAAATGGAGGAAAATAAAATGCAAAAATCCAAAAAAAGCATAGCAAAAATACTTCTTGCTATTATGGTTATCTTTGCTCTTGCGGTACCTGTATCAGGCATTGCATTTGCTACAGAGGATATCGCTACAGGCGAAGTTCTTATGGCGACTGATGCTCCCGTAGCATCTGACGAAGTTATTTCAGACGACGATCTCACTGCTCCCGCAGCTCCCGGCGAAGGTCCTCTTGCTGACGGCGAAATGCCCGCAGTTGACGGAGAAGTCGCAGCAGACGATACTCTCACAACAGGTGAGGTTGAAGCTGAAACAGAAGAAGAAACTAACAAGTTTGCCAATACCTTCTGGGCACTCATTCCGCCTATTATCGCTATCGGTCTTGCTCTTATTACTAAAGAAGTTTATTCATCACTTCTTATCGGTATCATTTTCGGTGCACTTCTTTCAACATCATTCAATATTATCGGTGCTATCGATAATGTTGTAAATCAGGGCTTTATTCCCGCAGTATCAGACACCGCAGGTATCTTTATCTTCCTTGTGCTTCTCGGTATTGTAGTAGCACTTGTAAACAAGTGTGGCGGCTCATATGCATTCGGCCAGTGGGCAAAGAAGCACGTTAAGTCAAAGACAGGCGTTATGTTTGCATCATTCTTACTCGGCTGCCTTATCTTTATCGATGACTATTTCAACTGTCTCACAGTTGGTTCAGTTATGCGTCCCGTTACAGATGCAAAGGGTGTTTCAAGAGCTAAGCTTGCATACATCATTGACGCAACAGCTGCTCCCATCTGTATGATAGCTCCCATTTCATCATGGGCTGCTGCAGTTTCAGACTTTGCTGAGGGCACAGGTCTCAACGGTTATGAGCTTTTCATCAAGGCTATTCCCTATAACTTCTATTCACTTCTTACTATCGGCTTTGTTGTTATGAGCATTGCTATGAAGGTTGACTTCGGCTCAATGAAGCTTCTCGAAGCTAATGCAGAAAAGGGTGACCTCTTCACAACAGGTGACAGAGTTGAAGCTGTAGAAGATGCTCCTAACGCTAAGGGTAAGCTTATTGACCTTGCACTTCCTATTGTTGCACTTATCGTTGCTTGTGTATGGGGACTTCTCTATGCAGGCGGTATGTTTGACGGTGGTCTTACAATTCAGGATGCATTTGCTAACACAGATGCTACTGTAGGTCTTCCTTTAGGCGCATTTGTTGCAACAGTACTTATTGTAATATATCTTGTAGCAAGAAGAGTTATCGGTTTCAAAGAGGCTATGGAATGTGTACCCAAGGGATTTATCTCAATGGTACCCGCAATCCTTATTCTCACATTCGCAACAGCACTTAAGAATATGACAGGTCTTTTAGGTGCCGCTGATTACGTGCACGACCTTATGGAAGGCGCCGCAGAGGGTCTTCAGAGCTTCCTGCCCGCAATCATCTTTGTTGTTGCTTGTCTTCTTGCTTTTGCAACAGGCACATCATGGGGTACATTCGGTATTCTCATTCCCATCGTTGCAGCAATATTTGATCCCACAGATGAGCTTCTTTACATCGGTATGTCAGCTTGTCTTGCAGGTGCAGTCTGCGGTGACCACTGCTCACCCATTTCAGATACAACAATTATGGCATCAGCAGGTGCACAGTGCAACCACATCAACCACGTAAATACTCAGCTTCCCTATGCAATATTTGTTGCCGTACTTTCATTTGTCGGCTTCATCATTGCAGGCTTTGTACAGAAGATTTACATTGTGCTTCCTCTTATGTTTGTAATTCTCTTCCTTGCTCTTCTTCTTATCAAGATGGCAGGCAAGAAAAAGGCATAATTCAATCAGGAATTATGAATTATAAATTCCGATAAACTAAGGCGAGTAGGTTAATCCCTGCTCGTCTTTTTATGTTCGCTTTGCTGACGAATTTTGTAAGGTTGCGGTGAAGGGGAGAGGCGGCTCCATTAAATCGCCCGAAGGCGATTTACGGCGACTTGGGTCGCCGACCCGAACACAGTTCGGGTATGGAGCCGCCGTGCCTGCCACCAGCACCTGCTTTTATAAATAACACTTATTAAAAACCAACAAAAAATCTCTTTAATAAAGCGACAATTTATTGATTTTTCTATTGTTCTGTTGTATAATTAACACAAATACATATACGAAAGGATGAAAATATGAAGAAGTTTTTCCTTTTTGACAACACGGAAAGCGACACCAGGGTATCCAATACCCGACTATTATCACATGCTGCTGGTCTTGTTGGTCAGAATATGGCATACAGCATTGTGTCCAGCAGACTTTTCGTTTTCCTCAACACAGTTCTCGGTATTCCTGCTGAGAAAACAGGTATCATCACAGGTGTCAGCACTATGTGGGATGCCATCAATGACCCTCTTTTCGGTTCACTCATGGATCATAGAAAGCACAAGCCCGGCTATAAGCTTCGTCCTTTCCTGCTGTGGACTCCTTTGATTATCGGTGTACTTGTTACATTGATGTTTGTGGACTTAGGTCTCACTACAAATCAGACCATAGCTTACGTGCTTGTTCTTTACTTGCTTTTTGATACCTTTTATTCATTCCAGGATATTGCAATCTGGGGCATGGCATCGCTGTCCAGCCCGAGCTCTGATGAGCGAAGACGAGTAACACAGTGGATAAGCATCGGTGCAGGTCTTGGCGGTACTATTGCAGGTCTCTTCCCTATGTTTAAGGATATGTTCGTAAGAGGCGAAGTGATGAGCGAAAAGCATACATATCTTTTCTTTGCTGCTCTTTTCGGTATGGGTGGTATGCTGATAGCAATGCTTGCCTATCGTATGAAAGAAAAGGTTATTGATATTAACGCTCAGGAAGATATTCCCCGTGCTGAGAAATTCAAAGCTATGATGAGAACGCTTGCGAATCTCAGATACAATAAAACTCTTATTATTGTCTGCCTTGCAAGAGCTGTTCAGTGCCTTTCTCTTACACTTCCCTGGGAATATTTCTTCGAGAGTGAAGGGGTTTCTTACAATGTTTTCGGCACTGAAATCACAGGCGGTACAGCTCAGATTGCATATGGCTATATAATGGGTATCCCCGGTGCATTTGTTAACTTCTTTGCAGTACCTATCATCAAAAAAATAGGTGGTAATAAGAAGCTTCTTGTATATTCCGAAGTGGTGACTATTGCTGCACGACTTATCGCATTCTCAATCGGTGCAAATGAAAGATATAAGAACCTTGGTGCACTCTTTATGGTAATGGGTGTTTTAGGCTCAGCTCAGATTCTTACCAATATGAAGGATATTGCTCACCGTTCACTTCTTACCAATGCAGTTGACGAAATGGAACTCAAGACAGGCGAAAGAACAGAAGCAATCTCCTTCTCAATGCAGAACTTCGTTTCGAAGTTTACAGGTGCCATCCCCAAGTTTATTCAGGGCTATATGCTTAAGGTAATGGGCTTTAATGAAAATATTACAGTTGGCGGAAAGAGACTCGAGGGTTCAGCTCTTGTACGTGCGCAGACAGCTCCACGTTTCCTCAAATATCGTTGGCATCAGTTCATTTTAGGTCCTGCTATCGGTTCAGCTCTTTATCTCATCGTTATTCTTTTCCTTAAAGAAGATCAGTCACATATCGAGGAGGTTGAAAGACAGCTCAGAGAAAAGAGAGAAGCCGCTGCTCTCGAAACGGAGAAAGCAGAGGCTTGATTAAGTCAAGGGTGAATCATATGAAGGTTTTATGTGTAATTGATATGCAGAATGATTTTATCGATGGTGCACTCGGCACAGCAGAGGCTGTGGCTATTGTTGATAATGTCAGAGATAAAATTGAAGAATACCGTAAAAACAGTGGCACGGTGATTTTTACAAGAGACACTCACTACGAAAGCTATATGGACACTGCCGAGGGAAAGAAGCTCCCTGTGCCACACTGTATAAAGTACAGTGACGGCTGGCAGATAAGTGATAAGCTGGAAGTAGGGGATAGTGTTGTTATAGATAAGCCTACCTTCGGCTCTGTTGAGCTCGGAAAATATATTGCAGGACTGGGTGATATAGAAAAGATAGAGCTCGTGGGTCTTTGTACAGATATATGTGTTATTTCAAATGCTCTTCTTTTAAAGGCAAATATGCCGGAAGTGCCGATTTGTGTTGACTCGTCCTGCTGTGCAGGTGTTACGCCTGAGAGTCATAGCAATGCTCTTTCGGCAATGCAGATGTGTCAGATTGAAATTGCATAAAATTTATTGATTTTTTTGAAACTCTATGATATTATTTTTAAGCAAACTAATCTTTGAAAGGAGAAGTCAAGATGTCAATCCGTGAAGTTATCCAGATGTTAGAGAAAATTTTCAAGGCTCTTATCGAAATGTTCGGCATCAGCTTTGGTGAAGAAGCTGAAGGTACAGACGAACCTGCAACTTTTTAATAGATAAAAGCTTCGGGACTGCTGAAAAGCAGTCCCCTTTTAGTTTGCACGGCTTATTTTTATTGCGACGGCAGTTATATCGTCACGGGTATTTTTGTCGCTTCTCAGCAGTGCCAGAGAAGTGATATGCGAAGCCAGATCATCCATATTATTGGTGCTCCATGAAAGAAGCTCATCGTTGATCCAACCGCAGTCCTCACCTATAACACCGTCGGATACCAGAAGAATAATATCTCCGGGCAGAAGCTTTACTGTTCTGTGGGCAGGAGTGATGTTCCGTATAATGCCGACAGGCAGAGACTCTTCTTTAATAACATATATTTCATTACCGCTTCTTATGAAGCTGACTGCAGCTCCTGATTTATAGAAATCTGCAACCCCTGTGTAGAGGTTTATGCTTACCGCATCCACCGTTGAGATTGATTCATCGGTAGATTTTATTATCATAGCCGAGTTGACAGTTTTGATTGCACCGTCGATGGAAAATCCTCCGGCAATAAGCTTTTCTAATATTGAAGATGTCATAGTGCTGTCTATGGCAGCCCGTGATCCTGTACCCATGCCGTCACTGATGAGGACTGTTTTTGTGCCGCTGCCGTTTATAAAGCTGACACTGTCACCACAAAGAGCATTTTTGCTCAGAGGCTTCTGACTGAAGCCGAAGTTGATATCATAAAGATATTTTTCCTCAAATGATATAGTTGTTTTGACGTCGCCTACAGTTATTTCAGCTTCTCCGAAGTGTCGTTTAGACAGAAATTCGATTATGTGTTTAAGCTTTTTTCGGTCAGTTTCAAAGGGTCTGTCGATAATACTTATTTCTATGGTTACTCTTCCGTCGCTGTCACAGAAATAGCTCAGTGCATCGGTATAAATACCTGCATCCTGAAGGGCACTGCGAAGAGCCGATGACTTTGCGGCGTCAACAATTTTACTGCCTGCAATCTTATGTGCAGTTTCCTTTAAAAAGTCTCCCATAGAGCTGAACTGATCGGTCAGTACTCTGCGCATTTCTCTGATTTTCATTTTGACAGCCATATTTCCGGCATATTCGGCAGAGACATCAGTAATCTGCTGTAAGAGTATATCACGGCGCTGACATCTTTTTTCTATGGGCAGTCTGCCTTTGCTTCTTTTTTCTATACCGCAGAGCACGAGAATATCACTTGCCGTTGAATCGAACATTTTGTTCCAACAACTGCCTTTGTTTTCACAGCCTACACATACGCTTTGCTGGAGATTCGCAAAGAGCTTGTTTACTTCGGGGTTGATTATGCTGTCAAGCTTGTCGCTTATCTTATTCACAATAGCTGAAACCTCGTAGATGTTATCAGAGGCCGTAAGAAGATTCCTGGATACCTGTCGGGATACGGGATTGTCGGGAGCGATTCCGCTTTTTTTGAGAATGTCACCCAAGGAGTTTATCCAATCGGACGGAATAATCATAAAGGAGGCAGAAGCAATGGCGGCTTCTATTAGGCTTATGATAACCTCACTGCCGTTACCCTGAAAGAGACTTATAACGCTGTAGCATATACCGAATGACAGGGCAGTTACTATCTGACCGAGAGGTGAAAAGACTCCGGCGATCAGTCCGGATAAAGCATAGCAAGGGAAAAGATAACGGAAAGAGGGGTTTATACAAAGGGCTGCACCTATACATACACCTGCAGTGCTTCCTGCGGCACTGCCCTTATAAAAGGAAAGAAACATCAGCAAAAGGCAGGAAAATATTCTTGCAGGGGAGAGTCCCTCAATATCAAAGCCTGACATACACATAAGAAAAACACAAAGAGACAGTACCAGGCTTGAAGAATCCTTGATGCCTAAAGATGAAATACCTGTTTTGAATACGGGGGTCCTGAAGCTGCGGATAAAAAACACCGAAGCGCAAAGCGACATACAGCTTTCGCATATCACCATAAAAACGCTTATGTAGTTGAGCTCTGTAAATGCTGTAAAAATTATACCTGTTACAGCAGAGGAAACGAATGAGGCGATATAACTGACAGTAACAGTGTTTTTATGTCTGAGCCGTCTTGCCGCAAAGAGTCTTATCATACATATCAGAGCTGAAGCGGCAGTGTACTTCAGTGCTGTTTGCCAGGGTCTTGATAAAAAGTAGCCGAGAGAAGAGACTATAAAAACGGGAAAACAGTAATCGGATTTTACTGCCGAAAGAAAGGATACAGTGAAAGGTGACATATCACCTAAGGCGTCAAGCTGAGAAAAACAAAAGCCTGCAAAAGCAAAGAGCGCAAAGGGAAGATAATAATGAAAGCTTTTTTCGGGCTTGTCCTCCATTATAGGATAAAGCTCTTCTTCAGGACGGAGGTCTTTTTTTATGTTAATACTCATAGCGAATCTGCCTTTCATAGTTAGTCGGTGTTATTATAGCTCCGCGCTCAGCCGAAAAAGGTCAGAATATGACGCTGTTACTATTTTGGAAAAATTTATTTCTTCTATTGATATCCTTCCGTGAAGTGTGGTATAATCCTCGCAGTTTTATTCACAGACTAAGAAAGAAGATGTTTAAATTGTTAGGTGTATTAGTTAATGTTGCAACAGTGATTATAGGCAGTACTGTCGGACTTATATTCAAAAAAGGCATATCTGAAAAATATACTGATGCAGTTATGCTGGGCATAGGTCTTTGCACTGTGCTTATCGGTGTGCAGGGTATGCTCAAGGGTGAGAATGTCCTTGTAGCGATTATTTCTATGGTTATCGGTGCTATTATCGGCACAGCTCTTGATATAGACGGCAAGCTGAGCGGAGCAGGTGACCTCCTTTCAAAGAAGCTTAAAAATGGTGACGGTGATAAGATCAGCATCTCTGAGGGATTCGTTACTGCAAGTCTTCTTTTCTGTGTGGGCGCTATGACGATTATCGGCTCACTTGAGTCAGGACTCAAAGGTGATCACACAACCATATTCACAAAAAGCATACTTGATTTGTTTTCATCCTGTATGCTGTCAGCCTCCCTTGGTATCGGCGTAATCTTTGCATCAATATTTGTTTTTATTTTTCAGGGCGGTATAGTGCTTCTTGCAGGCTTTCTTGAGCCTTTTCTCAGTGATAGTGCAATCTCAGAAATCACTTGTGTGGGTTCACTTATGATTTTAGCCCTCGGTCTTAATCTCACAGGTCTTTCAAAATTTAAGGTTGCCAATTACTTCCCTGCACTTATACTTTCACCTTTTATCTGCTATCTCTTCGAATTTTTAGGCAGATACATTCCAGCACTTTCATAAAGGATGGTAAAAATGACACAATCAAGAAAAAATAGCATTATAGGTTCAATATTTTTAGCTCTTGCGGCAATTATATGGGGCAGCTCTTTTGTCGCTCAGACTGCAGGTGCAGAATTCGTGGGTCCCTTCACTTTCATTTCTATCAGAAGCTTTTTAGGCTCGGTATCACTTCTGCCCGTTATATTTGTGATGGATACCTTCAGAAAAAAGACAAAACCTCAGGAATACAAAAAAATGACAAAGGCAGATTATAAATATCTGTTCATAGGTGGTACTGTTTGCGGTGTTGTACTCTTTGCCGCTTCGAATCTCCAGCAGCTTGGCATTGATGGTGGCACAGCTCCGGGTATGGCGGCATTTATCACTGCTCTTTACATACTTCTGGTGCCTATTTTCTCAGTGTTTTTAGGCAAAAAAATAAGACCTGTTATATGGGTCTGTGTAGGTGTGTCTGTGGTTGCTCTTTATCTTCTTTGTGTAAAAGAGGGTGGTATGATACACGGCTCAGATTTTTATGTGCTTGGTTGTGCTGCGTGCTATGCGGTGCATATCCTCGTTATTGACAAGGTTTCACCTAATCTTGACGGAATACGACTTTCATCTTTTCAGTTTTTTATAGCGGGTACAATAACACTTATACCTATGATTCTCACTGAAGAGGTAACTTGGGAAGCACTTAAAGCAGCGGCTCCCTCAATTGCTTATTCAGGTATAATGTCGAGCGGTGTTGCTTTTACTCTGCAGATTTTAGGTCAGCAGAAAACTGAGCCTACAATTGCTACAATGATTATGTCGCTTGAAAGTGTATTTGGTGTGCTGACAGCAATGATAATACTTTCTCAGGTGCCTACTCCAAGAGAAACAATAGGCTGTGTGCTTATGTTTGTAGCAATAATTGTTGCTCAGATGCCGGATAAGAAACGATAAAGTTTGCAGGGAATAGGATAGTTTTAAAAAATATTAATGGGACGCGAATTCACTTTCGCGTCCCTTTTTTGTTTTATCCCGCCAAATTAGTGGGAAGTTTCTTTATCAACTTTCACAAAAAAGCTCGTCTGATTTTTTATGTTTATTCTTATGCTTTTTTATGCAGTATATTGACACTTGTGTATAAGACGTGTTAGAATAATTTTGAAATTAAATCTCGGTTTGGTTTCGTTGAAAATAATAATCCGAAAGGAGAAAAAATGATGAAAAAAACATTATCAATCATTCTTGCGATTTTAATGATCGTAGCAAGTGTACCTATGGCTTTAGCGGCAGGTGACGGTACGCCACTGACTATTGACGTTACTGTTGGTTCTTGGTTCAGGATCGGCAGTGAGTACAACTACTACGACGAAGACGGCTATATTCTTACCGGATCAAGAGAAAGTGCGGGGGCAGATGTTTATGAAACCGCTAATTTAACACTTAAAGATGTTACTCTGAATAATATGCGTTTTGCATATGCGCCCAGTGATTCTGTTATAAATATAACTCTTGACGGAACAAATGTAGTTACTGATTTTATATCATTGTCGGATGAACATCTGATTTTTGAAGGTGATGAAGCAGCCACTTTTAAGGCACCATATTTAAGCACCACCGGAAGCAGCGGTACTGTTACAGTGAATGGCGGTAATTTAATCATTGATAGGATTACTGATGCACACTCTCCTACAATCGATTGTAGAGATTTTATTATAAATGCCGGTACGGTAACTGCTTCAAACAATTATTCTCATATAATTGATTGCCCGGTTAAACTTAACGGCGGCACACTGAATATTATCAGTACATCAGCGAAGGAAGAAGCGATAACAGATAGCATTACAATGGATAAGGATGCCCTGCTTACCATAAGCTCCGAAAGTGGAAAGATTTTCTATCATTATGATACCGATATTCTGAAAGCAGACGGTCTTACAGAAACAGATTCTTTCTTTGTAAGATATGACACGGATTCAGAGTTTGTTCCTGCTTATAATATTAAAGCTGCTCTTGAGGGCCACAATTATGCTGAAGTTAAAATTGATACACATGAACATGTATTTGATGATGGAGACTGTATCTGCGGTTGTCCATGTGCTCACGATGAGATAGAAGCGCATTATTGCAAGGCTTGCGGCGAAAAGGTAAGCGAATGTACAGACGAAAACGATAATCACAAATGCGACTTTTGTGATGAAACATTGAGCGAATGTGTTGATGAAAACAAGAATCACAAGTGCGATATTTGCGGTGAAACATTAAGCGAATGTACAGATGAAGATAAAGATTATTTGTGTGACTACGGTTGCGGAACCGAATTTGAAAACCCTGCAGACAACTGTGGCCATCTTTGTCATAAGACAGGCATTATGAGCCTTGTCTGGAAGATAATCAACTTCTTCTCAAAGTTTTTCAAAATCAATCCCGTTTGTGAATGCGGAACAGCTCACTATTGATAAAACTGATTAATTTGCAGAGGTGCCTGTTAAGGTGCCTCTGTTTTTATGTGACTTCATTGGTGCGATAATGAGCGAGTTCAATAAAACAACCCATTTACAAACTCTGAAATTTATGCTACAATAAACCGAAAGCAAATCCGATATATTAACATCGGAGAAAGGATAAAATTATGAGCGTTACAAAAACACATTATGCATTTATGCCCGATGGCACTGAAGTGCATCTTTTCACTATCACAAACAATAACGAGATAAGTGCCGGTATCATCACTAAAGGTGCTACACTTAATTCTTTTACCTGCCCCGATAAAGACGGCAATATGGGTGATATTATTATGGGCTTCGATACAATCGACAATCACATCACATCAGGCACATACACAGGTCAGGTTATCGGCCAGTACGCTAACAGACTTTGCGGTGGTAAATTTAAGGTTGGTGACACTGAGTATCAGGTAACTCAGAATGAAAAGGGAAAGACTTGTCTTCACGGTGGTGCTGAATATAGTAGCGAAGTATGGAAAGCTATCATCATCGACGACAACGCTGTTGAATTCAGCTATCATAGTCCCGACGGCAGAGAAGGCTTCCCCGGTAATGTTGATGTAACTGTAGTTTACAGACTCACCGACAGAAATGAGCTTGAAATCAACTACAAGGCTGTTTCCGATAAGGACACTATCATCAATATGACAAACCACGCTTACTTCAATCTTGGTACCACTGCAGGTGGTGATGTACTCGATCACGAGTTAATGCTCAACTGTGACTACTACACTCCCACCGATGCAGACAGCATTCCCACAGGTGAAATCAGAAGCGTTAAGGGTACTGCTTTTGACTTTACTACACCTAAGAAGATAGGCAAGGAAATCGGTGCTGACGACGAACAGCTTATCCAGTGCCGTGGCTACGACCACAATTTCTGTGTAAATGGTGAAGCAGGCAAGCTTCGTCTTGTGGCTAAGGTAGCAGATGAAAAGAGTGGCAGAAAGCTTGAGGTCATGTCTGACCTTCCCGGTGTACAGCTTTACACAGGCAACTTCCTTGACGGCAGCGAGATGGGCAAGGACGGTATTACGCTTCAGAAGCATTACGGTTTCTGTCTTGAAACACAGTATTATCCTGACACACCTAATCAGGCTAATTTCCCTCAGTGCACATTTAAAGCAGGGGAGAAGTTTGAAAGCACCACAATTTTCAAGGTGTAAAGAATAACAAAAGTTTTAGTCAAGCTTTTTCAAAAGCTTGCGGGGCATCGTCACCGAAGCGCCACCTGTGGTGGAAGAAGCAAGGCGAGGATGGCGCAGTGGTCAAAATTCATAGGCCGTAGGGCCGTAATGAATTTTGGGAACCACAAGAGGCAAAGGCAGAGCCCTGCAATACTAAAAGAAAAGGCGGGTAGGAATTAACCTACTCGCCTTATTATATTCGCTCGCCGCGTGGCATTACTTTTTCCTAGCGTGGAAAAAGTAATCAAAAACACGCTGATTTTATATTTTCTTTCCAACCTTATTAAGAAATCTCTTGAATTTTGCTTTTTCAAGTCCTAAATATACACTCTTAATAGGCGGACAAATAGCAAATAATACACCTGAAAGAGTGAAAAGGAAGCTTGGGTTTACACTCTTCTTGCCCTTTTCAAGTGCCTTGACCATCTTCTTGGCAACAACCCTGGGACTCTGAACAGGGAAGGGTCTTTCAAACTCAACCTCATTTGCAGCTGCGAAGAAGCCTGTGTCAGTTGCAATAGGATAAAGACAAGTAAGCTTCATATTCTTGGGAAGCTCAAATCTGATGCCCTGCTGGAAACCCTCCATAGCAAACTTTGTCGCTGAATATGTAGTGAAACCCGGCATAGCCATTTTGCCAATAGCTGAAACAGTAATTGCAAGATGTCCCTCTTTGCCACCGAGATATTCCTTATACTTCTCATAGGTGTAAATGGGGGAGAATACATTAGTTTCGAACATTCGCTTTGTTCTGTCCCAGTCGACATAGTCGATGATTTCATAGTAGGGATAACCTGCATTAGCATAGAAAATATCAATACTGCCAAGCTCTGTTATAGCTTTCTCAAAGATTGAATCAACACCCTCTTTGCTTGATACATCGCACAGATAAGTAATAACATTATCATCGAATTTATCCATATTTTTGCAGTTTTTATCAACTGCTAAAATTTTATTAGTTTTCTCTGCGGCTAAAAGCTTAAGCACCTCGAGTCCGATACCGCTGTCAGCGCCGGTAAGAACGATGGTTTTGTTTGTAATCATAGTCTGTTTTCTCCTTTTTTATATTGAATATGATTTTATATGACAATAATAGCTGAATTTTAATAATAAGTCAACAAAATGGTTGCCTTTTTCAGCTGAAAATGTTAATATCTAATCAGTGTGAATATATGGTTTTATTATATTTGTAAAGGAGAAAAATTATGAAGTACGAGAAACTTTTTACACCTATTAAAATAGGTAATGTGGAAATCAAAAACCGTATCGCTATGGCTCCTATGCTTATGGACTTCGGTCAGTTTGACGGAAGAACAACAGAACAGCTAATGAGCTACTACGAGGAGAGAGCTAAGGGTGGTACCGGTCTTATTATAACTGAAATCACCCGTGTCAACGATATGACCGGTGCATCTGCATTTGCTCAGCTCGGTATGAGTCACGACTATCAGATTGAGGGAATGAGTGAGCTTGCAAGAAGAATTCATTCTCACGGCTCAAAGCTTTTTGTTCAGCTCCATCATCCCGGCAGACAGAATATGGGTCTTCTTGTCGGCACTCTCCCTATGAGTATCGCCTGTGATAAGGCAATGCCGTTCTTTAAAGACGTGCTTTACAAGCTTGTGCCTTCCTGCAAGGTGCTTATGGAAAAGCACCTTGTACCCCGTGTTGTTGCACCCTCAAAGTGTGAAAACAGCTATTTCTCCGACGGTATAAACAGAGGACTTCGCAAGAGTGAAATCAAGGGTCTTATCAAAGATTTTATCGACGCTGCCGAAAGAGTTAAAAAGGCAGGCTGTGACGGTGTTCAGCTTCACGCTTCCCACGGTTATCTTCTTCAGCAGTTCCTTTCACCGAATACTAACCACAGAACTGACGAATACGGAGGTTCTCTCGAAAACAGAATGAGATTCATTCTTGAAATAATTGAAGGTATAAGAAAAAAGTGCGGTAAGGACTTCCCGATTATCGTTCGTCTTACAGTTGATGAATGCTATGCTATGATCGGCAAACCCGGTAAGGGATATGACCTTAAAGAGGGTGTGGAGATGGCTAAACGCCTTGAAAAGGCAGGTGTTGATGCTATCGACGTTTCAAGTGCTGCTTATGATACATTCAACTATTGGCTTGAGCCTACATCATTCCAGTGTGGCTGGAGAAAATATATGGCAGCGGCTGTCAAGGAGGCTGTATCAATTCCTGTTATTGCTGCTAACCTGATAAGAAGTCCCGAGCAAGCTGAAGCTCAGCTTCAGGAGGGTACCCAGGATATGATTTCTCTCGGCAGACCTCACATTGCAGACCCACATTGGGCCTCTAAGGTGGAAAGCGGAAACGAAAAGGATGTCAAGAGATGTATCTGCTGTCTTTACTGTATAGAAAGTATGCAGAATAATGCTTATACCGGTGATCACGGCTACTGTGCAGTCAATCCCTTTGTAGGTGATGAAAAATATGAGCTTCCCAAAGACGGAAACGGCAGAAAGGTTATGGTTGTAGGTGCAGGCCCTGCAGGTCTTACAGCGGCTGAGCTTATGGCTAAGCGTGGCTTCAATGTTACAGTATATGAAAAAGAAGCTGTGGCAGGTGGTCAGGTATATCTCGGCTCAAAGCCCCCTCATAAAGAAAAACTTAACTGGTGCATCGAAGACCTTGTAAATGCCTGTGAAAAGAACGGTGTAGAGATTAAGTACTCTGCCGAAGTGACAAAGGAGCTTGTTGAAAAAGAAAAGCCCTATGCAGTAATCGTAGCAACAGGCGGTAACGCTCTGAAACCAAGAGCAATTGAGGGCACAGATAAGGACTTTGTTTACACTCCAACAGAAATATTGAACGGCAGTGTACAGCTTAAAGATAAAAAAGTTGCAGTTATCGGTAGCGGTATGACCGGTCTTGAAACTGCTGAATTAATAAGCTCTCAGGGTAATAAGGTTATCGTTGTCGAAATGGCTGACAGTGTAGCTCCCGGTGTATGGCATCAGCATCCCAATGATGTGCTTCCGAGGCTCGAATCAATGGGCACTATGTTCTATCTTTCAAAGAAGCTCGTTTCAATTGGTGAGGGCAAAATCACTGTAGAAGATACCAAGACTAAGAGAATCAATCAGCTTGATGTCGATGCCGTTGTGCTTGCTCTTGGTGTAAGACCTGAAAACAGACTTTATGAAGAAATCAAGGGTATAAGCAAGACTTACATAATCGGTGATGCAGGTAAGGCAGGCAGAATTGCTGATGCAACAATGAGCGCATATAAGTGTGTCAGAGATATTAAATGAGGTAGTAATATGAATAATGTGAATTTTGACAATGTCATTGACAGAAGAAATACAAATAGCTTAAAGCACGACTTTGCAAAAGAGAACAATCTTCCTGAGGATGTGCTTCCAATGTGGGTTGCAGATATGGACTTCAAGGCACCGCCTTGCGTACTTGAAGCACTGCAGAAGAGTGTAGACCACGGCATTTTCGGTTACAGCGACACAAAGGATGACTACTATGATATCGTAGTAAGCTGGTTCAGAGATCACTTTGACTGGGTACCCGAAAAAGAGTGGCTCGTGAAAACTCCCGGTGTTGTTTATGCCCTTGCTATGGCAGTAAGAACACTGACAAAAGAGGGCGAAGCTGTTATTATTCAGCCTCCCGTATATTATCCGTTCTACAATGTTATCCGTAACAATAAGCGTCAGATTATCGAAAGTCCCCTTGTTTATGCTGATGGCAAGTATACTATCGACTTCGATGATTTCGAGAAGAAAATCAAAGACAACGATGTAAAGCTTTTCATCCTCTGCTCACCTCATAACCCTGTCTGCAGAGTCTGGACTAAGGATGAACTTCAGAAGCTTGGTGAAATCTGCAAGAAGTATGATGTGTATGTAGTATCAGATGAAATTCACTGCGATTTCACTTGGGAGGGTAATCCTCACACTGTCTTTACTCAGGCTTGCCCTGATATGGAAGATAGAGTTATAATCTGCACAGCACCTAGTAAGACCTTCAATGTTGCAGGCTTACAGCTGTCAAATATCTGGATTCCCAGTGCCGACATCAGAGAAAAATATCAGGCTGAGATTGCAGGTTCAGGTTACACTGTAATGAACAACCTTGGTATTGTTGCTTGTAAGGCAGCTTACAAGGACGGCTACGAGTGGAGTCTTGAGCTTAAGAAGTACATCAGGGGTAACCTTGATTACATCCGTGACTTCCTCAAGGAAAATATTCCTGAGATTAAGCTTGTTGAGCCTGAGGGCACATATTTTGCTTGGCTTGATTGCAGTGCACTTGGTCTTACAAGTGACGAGCTTGATGATGTTATTATCAACAAGGCTAAGCTCTGGCTTGATGCAGGCAAGATTTTCGGTGAGATAGCTGATCAGTTCCAGAGAGTTGTATTAGCTTGTCCGAGAGAGATTATTGTTAAGGCTATGGATCAGTTAAAGGAAGCATTAGGAAAATAATAAATCGCGTTTTTGATTACTTTTTCCGCGACAGGAAAAAGTAATGCCTGCCCGGCGAGGGCATTGAAAATAAATGTTGGTAATGTGGGGGAGGAAGGAAACTTTCTCCCTTTGTGCTTTAAAGGAGGAGCTAATATGTTTAAGTATGAATACGAAAATGTAAACTGCTCAATGGGCGGTTGGGGCCCTTTTTCGGGAAATGTTTACAATATAGAAGATTATAGAAGCGTTATTGATGCTAAAGCTAAAGAGGGTTGGAGATATGTAGGTTATGTGCCAACAAAACAAAGAGGGACAGGACATGTTGAAGAATTGGATCTGATATTTGAAAAATGGATTCAGGAATGATTAATACAATTTGATAAAAATTAAAGTGGTAGGGATTAACCTACCACTTGTTTTATTATTTGTGGGACTCTGTCCCACACCCTGCAAGCTTTTATAAAAGCTTGACCAAAATTTTCCTTATTATTTCTTAAAATTCCTTATTCATAACCACAAAGGTCATTCTTTCCTGAATGCTCTTACCGCCATGACCTGTCTTGATACCACCGTGGTCTGAAGTTACAATTATAAGCCAGTCCTCAGTGTCATAGGTCTCTCTTGCCTTGATAGCTTCGATGGTCTCATAGCCGTAAGCATCCATTTTCTGGAAAGCTTCCTTGTACTCGGGATTGTTAAAGCTGAAACCCTTATTATGACCTGTTGAGTCAGTAGGCTCATAAATTACAAAGATAAAATCAGCACAAGCCTCGTCGGCGATTTCTTCAAGGACAGCCTCGTGTGATGCCTCGTCATTGTCACACTTGTTGAAGGTAACAGGAAGAGCGTGGTCGGTGCAATATTCTACCTCGGGAAGATATGTAGCATTCTTTCTTGAAAAGTGACCTGCCCACTTGGTGATGAAGCTTGCACTGCCGATTGTGCCGTCTTCAGTGAGGGTAGTCATAAGAGTTTTAACTTCCATTGACTTGGGAATATCATTGCCGGTTACACCGTGAACATCTGCACACTGACCTGTGAGAATTGAACACCAACGGGGAGCCGTTGAGGTATCCTGAGTGTTCTTTTCAGGATAGTTTACACCACCGCAGTATGCGAGATTGATTGAGCCGCCGTCTTTGAGTACCGCTGAAACAGCGCTGTTATCATCACTCTTGACGGCTAAAATATCTGCTCTGCAACCATCATAACCGATGATAATAGCTTTCTTTTCGGTTTTACCCTCTGGAAGCTCAGATGCATAATGCTTCATAATCACATTGTAAAGCTCGGTCTGAGGTATAGCAGTTTCAACGGTGTTTTCGTAACCGACAGATGCAATGTTCTGATTATAAAGTGATTCTGTATCTTTGGGATCCCACATATATCGGGTGCAGTAAAGTGCAACCGATGCAGCTACTACGAGTACAACTGCTATAATGGCAAGTATCTTCTTTGTGTTTTTCTTCATATTTTACGTCCTCCTATATTTTTATATAGCCCTCGCCGGGCGGGCGTCACTTTTTGCTGGCGTCAAAAAAGTAACCAAAAACGCGCTGTTATATTTTCTTCTCGTCGAAGTCTATAAGTACATTTTCTCTGCTGGGGTTGAGCTTTGTCATCTTTACACCCGCAGCCTCAAACATTCTCTTTGAAGCTCTTGTGCCCATAGTGCTTGCATACTTATCAGATATGTACACAACTTCTTTGATGCCACTCTGAATAATAGCCTTGGCACATTCGTTGCAGGGGAAGAGAGCAACATAAAGTCGTGAGCCCTCAAGATTAGCACCTCTGCAGTTGAGAATAGCATTGAGTTCAGCGTGACACACATAAGGATATTTTGTGTTATATGCATCACCGTCTCGTTCCCAGGGGAATTCGTCATCGCTACAGCCTGCAGGGAAACCGTTGTAGCCCATAGACATAATGCGGTTTTTGTCATTTACAATGCAGGCACCAACCTGTGTGTTAGGGTCCTTGCTTCTGTATGAGGAAAGCATTGCAACCCCCATGAAGTATTCGTCCCAAGATAAATAATCCTGTCTTTTAGCCATAATTTTTTCTCTCCTTTAAATT
>JAZQUF010000183.1:0-2182 GCA_045631165.1 Acutalibacteraceae bacterium | reverse complement strand
TCTTCTCTTCTCAATGCTCGACTATATGGGTATCGAAAGAGGCAGAACACGTGTTGAATGGGTAAGTGCTGCTGAGGGCGTTAAGTTCTCCACAACAATGAATGACTTCGTTGACACCATCCGTCAGATGGGTCCTAACGTAAGATTGGGGGATTTAAGATGCAAGAACTGATTAAACGTATAACAGAGCTTCTCGAAAGCGGCGAAGTACAGCGCGTTGTTGGCTGGAAGAAGGGTGACCTCGGTTACAATCCCGAACCCGCATATTTCGAATCAGCAGAAGCACTCAAGGATTTCGTATATGACGGCTTCTGCGGTGCAAACCTTTCAAAATATATGATCAAGGCTTGTGAACTTGAGGGCAAGACACTTGTACTCCTCAAGCCCTGCGATACTTACAGCTTCAATCAGCTCATCAAAGAACACAGAATCTCAAAGGATAAGATCTATGTTATCGGTGTTGGCTGTAAAGGTAAGCTTGATATCGAAAAGATCAAGGCTATGGGTATCAAGGGTATCACAGCTATCTCAGGCGTAGAAATCACAGACGCTTGTGATACTATTAATATTGAAACAGTATACGGCAACAAGACTGTAGCTTATAAAGATGCAATGCTTGAAAGATGTCACGTTTGCAAAGGCAAGGAACACAAGATTTCAGATGAAATCTTCTTTGAAAGCGCAGATACAGATGACGGCGACAGATTTGCAGGTGTAGACTATATCGAAAGTCTTTCACCTGAAGAGAAGTTCGAATTCTTCAAGAAAGAGCTCAGCAAGTGTATCAGATGTAATGCTTGCAGAAACGTATGCCCTGCTTGCTCATGCCGCAAGTGTGTATTCGACAGCACAAAGTTTGATGCAGACCGCAAGGCAAACGTCGACCCCTTTGAAGAGAGTATGTTCCACATCATCCGTGCATTCCACGTAGCAGGCAGATGTACTGACTGTGGTGAATGCAGTCGCGTATGTCCTCAGGGCATTCCTCTTCACCTGTTCAACAGAAAGTTCATCAAGGATATCAACGAATTCTACGGTGAATATCAGGCAGGTGCAGAAGTTGATGAACGCTCACCTCTCACAAACTTCACATTTGACGACCTCGAACCCGGTGAAAGGAGATAAGCTATGAAAAAGATAAGCAAAGCCAACCTTATTGACCTTGTAGCTCTTATGGCTGAAAATCAGCAGGTTTATCTTCCCGTTAAGGCTAATGGCGAAACAAACTACGCCAGATACACCGAGGGCGCAGAGGTTGATATCGATACTCTCAAGACAGTTAAGAGCGCTAAGGAAGTTTTCTTCCCCCAGAGCGAAACACTTTATACTGTTGTAACAGAGGACAAAAAATATAAGATTACTCAGCAGGAACTTCAGAAGGAAGAATTCGTTCTCTTCGGTGTAAGACCCTGCGATGTTAAGGGCATTGAAGTTCTTGACAAAGTATTCCTTTCAGATCCCGTTGATACTTTCTACAAAGCAAGAAGAGAGCACGGCATCATCGTATCATTCGCTTGCAGCGAGCCCGAAGAAAGCTGCTTCTGTAAGGTATTCGGCATTGATTGTGCTGAACCAAATGCAGACGTTGCTTGCTGGGTAAAAGACGGCGAAATCTTCTGGAAGGCTCTTACAGCTAAGGGTGAAGCACTCACTGAAAAGTGTGCTTCGGTACTTGCTGATGCTGATGAAACAGCAGTTGATACTCTTAAGAGTGATATCAGAAATATCGTAGAAAAGCTTCCCTATATGAACCTTTCACTTGAAGGCTGGCACGGCGAAGCTACAGACGAAAAGTTCAATTCCGAAATCTGGGATACACTTTACAAGCCTTGTCTTGCTTGCGGTACATGTACATTCGTGTGCCCCACATGTCAGTGCTATGACATCAAGGACTACAAGACAAAGAACGGCATTCAGAAGTACCGTTGTTGGGACTCCTGCATGTATTCAGACTTTACAATGATGGCTCACGGTAACAACAGAACAACTCAGCTTCAGCGTTACCGTCAGAGATTTATGCACAAGCTGGTTTACTTCCCCAAGAATAATGACGGTATGTATTCCTGCGTAGGTTGTGGCAGATGTGTTGACAAGTGCCCCGCATCCACAAATATTGTAAAGGTTATCAAAGCTTTTATGAATGAGGAGGCAGGAAAATAATGTGCGATTGTAATTGTCATAA
>JAZQUF010000182.1:0-62405 GCA_045631165.1 Acutalibacteraceae bacterium | reverse complement strand
AACCATTGTCATATTTGTCTTGGCAAGCTCGCGGATAACCTTGAGAATCTCACCTGTAAGCTCGGGATCAAGAGCCGATGTAGGCTCGTCAAAGAAGAGAATCTTAGGTTCAAGTGCCATTGCTCTGGCAATTGATACTCTCTGCTGCTGACCGCCTGAAAGCTCACAAGGATAGTTGTGTATCTTTTCACTAAGTCCCATATCACTGAGAAGCTTCAGTGCCTTTTCTTCTATCTCAGCCAAAATCTGCTTCTTATTCTGCTTGTAGTCGGGTCTCTCCTTAGCCTGAAGCTTAACGGCCAGTGTTACATTATCGAGTACGTCGTACTGCGGGAAAAGATTGAACTGCTGAAATACAAGACCAATCTTAAGCTGCTTTTCGCGTGTCTCTTTTGCATTTTTCTTAGATTTATCGTTGCCGTCAAAAATCACATCGCCGTCAACTGTAATAAGTCCGCTGTCTGCCGTTTCAAGGAAGTTTATACAGCGAAGCAGTGTTGTCTTACCGCTACCTGATGAGCCGATAATTGACAGCACTTCGCCCTCATTAAGAGAAAAGGATACGCCCTTGAGGACTTCAGTTTTGCCAAAGCTCTTTTTAATATCTTTAACTTCAAGTATAGCCATAGCCTTTCCCTCCTTATGATTTGAAATAGTCCAGCTTCTTTTCTATCTTGTTGAACACTATAGTAAGGATACCGCAGAACAGCAAGAAGAAGATGCCTGTATAGAACAACGGCCATATAAGACCTTTACCCGAGAATGCATTTGCAGCCATAATGATTTCAGTTACTGCAATAACATTTGAAAGTGATGTATCTTTTATAAGGGTCATTATTTCATTGCTCATAGGCGGTACTATATTTTTTACAACCTGAAGAAGAACTACTTTGAAAAAGGTCTGAGTTTTTGTCATACCGAGTACCTGACCTGCCTCGTACTGACCCTTGGGAATGCTCTCGATACCGCCACGATAAATTTCTGAAAAATAGCAGGCATAATTTATTACAAACGCTATTACTGCCGCTGTCATTCTGGGATTACTACCGGGAATCTGCCAACCGAAAACGAGTCCGGGCATATACATAACAACAAAAAGCTGAAGCATAAGAGGTGTGCCTCTTATAGCCCAGACAAAGCCTCTTGTCAGCACTTTTAAAGGAGCAAACTTTGACATCGAACCAAATGCAACCACAAGTCCCAACGGCAATGCAAGCAAAAGTGTGATTGTGAAAAGCTCGACATTATACAGAAAGCCCTCGAGCAATTCTTTGTTTACAACACTAAACATTATTTAACCTCAATTCTAGAACTCATATATACAGCCAAAATGCCGTCTTTCAAAGACGGCATATGGTTATTCGTCATTTTTTAATTATTCAGCGATAATCTGTTCCTGAAGCTTGTAGGTTGCAGCGATTTCTGCAAGTTTACCGTTTGCTACAAGATTGGAGATCGCTTCGTTGACTGCTTCTGTTGTGTCACTGTCTTTACGGAAGGCAATACCGTACTGTTCGTCAGCAAATGCAACACCGTCAACAACTACGAGGTCTTCATAGTCTGTGCCTTCACCGATCATACCGATTGAAAGTACATAGTCAACTACACAAGCGTCTGCAACACCGGACTTAACTTCAAAGAGTGCCTTAGCCTGAGTGTCAACATCAGCATAGTTAGCTTCAGCAAAGAAAGGATCTTCCTGAGCAACACCTGCACCTGCTGATTCGATTTCAGCAACGATGTTTGCGCCCTTTACATCTTCGGCTGTGAGATACTTATCTGCATTTTCAGCCTTAACGATAAGAACCTGCTTGTTAGCCATATAAGGTGTCGAGATTGACATTGCTTCTTCTCTTTCAGGAGTGATTGTCATACCGTTCCAGATACAGTCAATGTTTTTGCTGGCAAGTTCGGTTTCCTTAGCTTTCCAGTCGATTTTCTGGAATTTAGCTTCTACACCAAGTTCTTCACAAACTGCTTTTGCAAACTCTGTTTCAAAGCCTACAAAGTTACCTTCAGCATCTATATAGTTCATAGGAGCAAATTCTGTGTAACCAATGATCATTTCACCTTTTGCCTTGATATAATCAAGATCCGAGTTAGCTTCATTTGCATCGGGCTTGTCGCCGCAAGCTGCAAGTGAGAAGCAGAGTACAACTGCGAGGATAGCCATAATAATGGCAATAGTTTTCTTTTTCATAATGATTTTCTTCCTTTCGGGTTATTGTTTTTGCGATTTCAAATTCATCGCTTTAGCGTGGTAATATATTAACACATTACCACGATAATGTCAATAGAAAAACAAAAAATGCAAGGCACAAAATTGCACCTTGCATTTATATAATTATCAGTCCTTATTCTTTTTTCCAAGAACAATATTTGTAACCATACCAAGGATAAGAGCACAAGCAACCGATGTGATTGTAATGTTACCAAAGTTAAGTGTAAGGCCGCCGATACCTGCAATAAGAATTACTGAAACAGTGAACAAATTCTTATTTTCTTCAAGGTCTACTGCCTGAATCATCTTAAGACCCGATACTGCAATAAAGCCGTAAAGAGCCATACATACACCGCCCATTACACAAGCAGGGATTGAATCTACAAATGCAACGAAGGGTGAGAAGAAAGAAATAAGAATCGCACCAAGAGCAGCCGCTCTGATAGTTGCAACAGATGCATTTCTTGTGATAGCTACACAAGCAACGCTTTCACCGTAAGTTGTGTTGGGACAACCGCCGAAGAATGCACCAACCATTGAACCCACACCGTCACCCATAAGAGTCTTATCAAGACCGGGCTCTTTAAGAAGGTCTTTTTCAATGATTGATGAGATGTTCTTGTGGTCTGCGATATGCTCAGCGAATACAACAAGTGCAACAGGAAGATATGCCATTGCAATTGTACCGATATAGGAAGCGTTAATCTCCTTAACACCATCCATAGCAGTGAGGAATGTGAACTGAGGAACCTCTAAAAGTGACATATCATTAAACACGCTGAAATCAATAACCTTGAGAGCGTCGATGCCTGCACTGTTACCGATAACTGTAAAGACAGCTGCAAGGCCGTAGCCTGAGAGAATACCGATGATAAAGGGGATAAGCTTGATTGACTTCTTACCGTAAGTTGAGCAGAGCATTGTAACAAAAAGAGCTACAAGACCGCAAAGCACAGCAATAAGAGGATTAGTTACCATCTGGCTTACCGTTTCGCCTTCAACCTCTACAAGAGTGCTTACATCACCCTTCTGAAGATCGCCGATAGCATTACCTGCAAGTGAAAGACCGATGATTGCAACTGTGGGGCCGATAACCTGTTTAGGCATAAGCTTATCAATCCAGTTAACGCCTACACCTTTGATAAGAAGAGCAATAACAACATAAACAAGACCCGCAAAAATTGCACCGATGATTATACCCACATAGCCGAGTGCCGCTGATACACCACCTGCAAAAGCTGCTGACATTGAGCCGATGAATGCAAAAGATGAGCCCAGGAAAACAGGGCTCTTTCCTCGTGTGAAGAGCTGATAGATCAGCGTACCCATACCTGCACCGAAAAGTGCTGCTGAGGGCTGCATACCGTTACCGATAATAAGGGGAACTACAAGAGTTGCCGCCATAATAGCAAGAAGCTGCTGAACAGCATACACTACAAGTTGCGGAAACTTTGGTTTGTCTTGAATGTCATAATAAAGTTTCATGTTTTTTCCTCCTGATTTCTTAATCATTCTTATAGAAAATAGTATCATAACGAAATGAAAAAGTAAATAGTTTTAAATGTAAAAATAATAGCAGGTGTTTTTATAAGATTAGACAAAAAAGAACATATTTCATCCGGAACCTTTGCGGTAAAAGTGAGAGGCGGCTCCATTAAATCGCCTGTGGCGATTTGCGAGGGCACCTGCGGAGCCTTCGCAGCGAACCTTGTTCGCTATGGAGCCGCCGTCCTCCCCTGTTCCGCCCTGCAAAAAAATACGGAGCACTAAAACGTACTCCGCATCTGACTGTAATTAACTTCCCGGATGCATATATGTCGCAGCAAGACCTCCCTGAGAAGTCTCTCTGTACATAGCATTCAAATCCTTTCCTGTTTTATACATAGTTTCAACAACAGTATCAAAGCTTATTTTTCTTGTTGTTGAAAGGAAGTTTGCAAGAGATAAAGCATTAATAGCTCTCATTGCCGCAACCGCATTTCTTTCGATACAGGGTATCTGTACAAGTCCGCATACCGGATCACAGGTGAGACCCAACATATGCTCCATTGCAACTTCGGCAGCATATTCAATCTGACCGATACCCATATGGAAAAGCTCACAAAGAGCAGCCGCAGCCATAGAGCAGGCTGTGCCAATCTCTGCCTGACAGCCACATTCAGCTCCGCTTATTGATGCATTGGTTTTTACAAGATTTCCTACCAGTCCGCCGACAGCAAGAGCCTTGCATACATCGTCATCACTGAAGCCCTTTTTATCCTGCATATATTTCAGCACACTGGGAATCACCGCACAGGCTCCGCAGGTGGGAGCAGTTACAATTACACCACCGCCTGCATTCTGCTCACTGACAGCAAAAGCATAGGCGCAAACAAGTCTGTTTTCTCTTGTTATATCACTTTCATCAATATGCGACTGATTATAAAGATACTGCGCCTTTCTCTCCACTCCGAGACCTCCGTCAAGAACACCTCTTGTTGAAAGCCCCTCGTTTATGGCGTTTTTCATTGTCTTCCAGATTTCGTGAAGATAAGGCCATATTTCCTTACCTTCGCACTTTTCAACATATTCCCACAGTCTGATATTGTGAGTATTGCAATATTCCGCAATCTGTCCGAAGGTAGGCAAATCGTAAATATCTGCTTCATCAAGCTCAGGCTTTCCCTCAACGACTATCTGACCGCCACCGACGCTCATAATGCGTTCTTTTGCAAATTCTTCACCGTTTTTATAGGCAATGAATTCCATGGTGTTTTCGTGGGGTAAGCCTTCTGCTTCACCGCTGCCGAAAATAAGCTCAATTTTTTCGCCCTCGAAAACATCGAGTATGGCTTCATCGGTTTTATGACCCTTGCCTGTACTGGAAAGTGAACCGTATAATATCACCTTATAGCTGTCAGCATCCGGATATGCACCCTTGAAATATTTTGCGGCTTTATCAGGACCCATAGTATGAGACGAGGAGGGACCTCTGCCTGTTTTATATAAATATCTGAGTGATTTCATAACATTCTCCTGCTTTTCATTTAAATTCTCTTGCCTGATTTTATATCAATTCTGTTTTCTTACTACCTTATATTCATCGTAAAGAGTGAAATAGTGACACGAATCCGTGTTTCCGCTCATATACTTTTCCATTTCGTCTTCATCTAAATTAACACTGCAGAAATACTCATCATATTCCTCGTCGTAATCGTAATATGCGCATTGTTCGCAGCAAAACTTTGCCAAGATATCAACTCCTTTTAATCTATTATAATCCAGAGCTGTGCAATAATCAAGCTAAATTTTTATGGTACCCTGCCGAATAATAAACCCCGGAAACTGACTTAAGCTTCCGGGGTAAAAGTTTATTTTCCAAGTCGTTCCTTGTTGTACTTTTTGGTAATAAGCACAGGTATAATGCAAAGCGCCGAAAGAATTGCACCAACCAGGAAAATGTTTCCGTTAGGTATGTATTCCATCTGGCCGCTGACCTCATTGAGCACGCTTTCACCACTTGTTTTTACAACAGCCTCACCGATAGCCGAGCCGCCTATCATAGGAATAAGTACAAAGAACAGAATCCATATTCCCTCAAACTGACCCTTACTGTCCTGAGGATAAAGCTGCTTTGTCCACACCTTTGTGGTCTGAAGAATTGTTACATAACCAACACCCACAAAGAAGATACCGAGCCAGAGTCTCAGATCAAAGATTTTTGTATTGTCTATCATATCGGGAGTGATCGGATAGATGATGAGAAGACCGATAATACTTGCGATAACAGCAGCAACCGAAACTGCCACGTGCTTATTTTTATTGATAAGCATTGATGCAGGAATAGCCATTGTCATTGAAAGCACAAGAGGAACAGCCTCTATAATGCCCATCATATCGGCAGTATACCCAAGGTAGTAGATGATATAGTTGCCCATATATGCAAAGTAAACATTGAAGCCGATAAAAAAAACGGCAACAGCGATATTTACCCATACGAGCTCTTTAAGTTGGAAGAACTTCCTGAAATTGAATACGCTGAGGAACTGCTGAATAAAGCTACCTCTTACAGAGGGCTCAACGTCATCATTTTTGTTAAGAAAAACAAGTGATATGATGCCGAACACGATTACAAACGCGCCCATTGTAACAAAAAGACGCATATAATTATTCTCTTCACCCACAAGAAGACCGCCGACTACTGTGCCGAGAATAGTGCCGAGCACAGGTTGAGTTGCAAGTGCGGCACCGATTTGTCCGCGGTTTTTATCTGTCAGAATATCCGTTGTCCAGGTATTAAAGCCTGCATCGTTACCCATTGAGCCGAAAAAGCTCATAACTGTATCAGCCAGAACTACACTGACAGCAGCAAGCAGATACATATCCTTGCTGATAAATTCAGTAAGACCGAAGCCTATAGTAAATATACCCCAGAGTATATATCCGACGCTTATAAAGGTACGGCGCTTACCTGTACGGTCTGCCCATGTGCCGAAAAAGAAGGTAGCAAAGGTTGTAGCCATTGCACTGCAGATAAGCATACCTGTTATAATAGACGGCTCTTTTGCGATTTTTGTGTAAACAAAGGTATTGAACCACTGGTTTTCCATATTCCAGCAGATCTGTCCGGCAAGTCCGAGCCCCCATATCAGAGTCCACATTCTGAAGCCGGATGTCTTTTTCTTTTGAATTGTATCCATGTTTTCCTCCTGAGATTGTGATATATTTATAATATCATAAACCTGTATTTTTTACAATGGTAACGACAATTTTCATAACAATTATACTTTTGGACATCTATCCTTGACCCACTTGATTTTTTATGATATCATAGACAGTGGTAAAAAAACAAACATTATTATAAAGGAATGTGAAAAGATATGAAGATTCTTATCGTCAACGGCAGTCCCAAGGGTAAATACAGTGTTACTCTTCAGACTCTCAATTACCTTGCGCTCAAATTTCCCGAGCACGAATTCAGCGTTATACATGCAGGTCAGCAGATAAAAAAGATTCAGAGAGATTTCTCCGACTCAAAGAAGGCTCTGGAAGAAGCTGATCTCATTGTTTTCTCATATCCCGTTTACACCTTCATTGCCCCCTGTCAGCTTCACTATTTCATTGAGCTTATGAAAGAAAGCGGCACTGACGTTGCAGGCAAATTCACAACTCAGATTACAACCTCAAAACACTTCTGGGACATCACAGCCCACAGATATATAGAGGATAACTGTCAGGATATGGGAATGAAGGTTATCAAGGGACTTTCAGCCGATATGGATGACCTTACAACTGAAAAAGGTCAGAATGACGCCCTTGATTTCTTCAGATATATTCTCTGGAGTGTGGAAAACGATCACAGCGAACCCATTATCCCCTCAGAAGAAGCTAAAACTCTCAGCAAAATTTCCATACCCGAAGCCACAGAAAAATCAAAGGGTGATGTTGTAATCGTTGCCGATCTCAACGAAGGCGATACACAGCTCAGCGCTATGATTGAGCGCTTCAAGGCAGTTCTTCCTATGAATTCAAGAGTAGTCAACATCGCAGAATATCCCTTCAAGGGTGGCTGTCTCGGCTGCTTCAACTGTGCAGTTGACGGCACCTGTGTATATAAGGACGGCTTTGATGCTTTCCTCAGAAATGAAATTCAGGCAGCAGACGCTATTGTTTATGCATTCACAATAAAAGATCACTCTCTCGGAGCACGCTTCAAGATGTATGATGACAGACAGTTCTGCAACGGTCACAGAACAGTTACAATGGGCATGCCTGTTGCTTATCTTATCAGCGGTGAATACTCAAAGGAAATGAACCTCAGAATGATTCTCGAAGGCAGAGCAGAGGTAGGCGGCAACTTCCTTGCAGGTATTGCATCAGATGAGCTTGATGCAGACAAATCCATCGACCGTATGGCTGATATGCTCACTTACGCTCTTAAGAATAAATATGTTCAGCCTGCTAACTTCTACGGTGTTGGCGGTATGAAGATTTTCCGCGACCTTATTTACACAATGCAGGGTATGATGAAAGCTGACCACAAGTTCTACAAATCACACGGTCAGTACGACTTCCCGCAGAAGCACAAGGGCAGAGTTGTTGCAATGTATCTTGTAGGCGCACTTCTTTCAAGTGAAAAGATCAAGTCCAAGATGGGCAACAAGATGACTGAAGGTATGCTTATGCCTTATAAGAAGGTTATGGACAATGCCAGGAAATCAAGTGGCAAGGTTATAGCTGAGGGCAGTGAGATTATTGTTGATGCTCTTTCAAAAGCTAAGGAAACTGTAAAAGCAAAATAACAAATCGCGTTTTTGATACTTTTTGCGCGACAGCAAAAAGTATGCCCCGCGGCGAGCGGTGGGTTGCAAGGGCAAAGCCCTGCCACATAAAAAGATAAGACAGTCTGAAAATCAGGCTGTCTTTTTTATTGGTACGCATCATACTTGAGAGTTGCGGATAGGTTTTATCCCGCCTTTATAGTCGCGGTATTTTATTTGTAGTATTGATTTTTATTGCAAATAGTGGTAAACTATCCTTGTCACATAAATTTCATATTAAACTCTTTTCGTTTGGGGACACTATCGGTAAAAATGTGTCTCTGTTTGCCTATATCCCAAGCGGAGTAAGAGTGAAATTTGTGTGACAACAAATGAGATGCATTTTTTGTGCGTCTCTTTGGGACGCACTTTTTATTTTGCCTCAGCTGAAAAGGCGACCCTAATATTAAATTACAGGAGGAAAAATCAATGACCAATTTTTTAGCAACACTTATGGCGTTTATTACTGTTTTCGTGTCTCTTGCTTCGGGTGGTGAGCTTGCAGATGAAATGAAAAACAAAGGTGATATCTCAGGTTTTGCTCAAACGGTAAATGTACAGAAAGAGCTTCCTGAGCTTTATGCGGATGAAAACGGAGATTTTACGGTGCTTCAGTTCAGTGACACTCACTTTACTACAGGTGTAACTTTTTCTGATATGCAGCTTCTGAGCAAAATGAAAAACCTTACAGAAAAATATGAGCCTGATCTTGTGGTTGTATCGGGAGACATGATTGATGATGGCAATGATGGAGATTTCAATAAAGCCTACATTCTGCGCACTGTAGCAGAAATCTTTGAAAATGCAGACCAGTATTGGGCGTATGTTCCTGGCAATAATGATGGTATAAATTATGGTACTTCTGAAGACGTGGTAGCTTATTTGTCGCAATATGAACATTGTCTTGTAGCGGATAAACCTGATATTTCAGGTGGTTGCCAGTATAGTATTGATATTATAAGTGGCAATAAAATGACTCATTCAATGCTGTTTATTGATACTATGGATTACGATAATGATGACCCTGATCATATTTACGGTTATGTGCAGGAAGATCAGGTTAAGTGGTGCGAAGAAGAAATAAAAGAAAAACTCAATAAAAACAGTGATGTAACAATCAGTGTTTTTCTACACGAAAACACACCTGACTTTTTCCGTGCGGCAAGAGAGGGCAAGGCTTATAAGTTCGGTTATCCTACATTAGGATTGAGAATGGAAAAATACAATATACCTAAAAATCAGCCTCTTGACGATGTCTTTAATGCAAGCGGTTGTGTGGGGCTTCTTTCTATGGGTCACAATCACCCTTTATATGATCAGTGCAGTTTTTATAATAACACATATTATCATGTGGCACCTCAGATGGTGGTTGCAAGTTCGATGATAACTATTCATACCGAAGAAGACAACATAAAGGATATGTATGACTTCAAGCCGATTTATTGCTGAATAATACCAGAAAAGGGCACTCCTTTCGGGGTGTCCTTTTTGAGTGTGCTTTATCGGCGGAATAAAAGTAAAAGGTACGCGAATTTTACCCGCGTACCAATGATATTTGCTTTATTATCGCCCTCGCCGGGCAGGCGTCACTTTTGCTGGCGCACAAAAGTGACCAAAATGCGCTTTAATTATTTTCCTAAGAGCTTCATAAGATAAGGCATTGCCTGCTCAAAATGAACACCATACCACTGAAGCTTGCCGTCTTCCATTGTAAGTCTGATGCACTCAGCAGTGTACTTTGCAGCAATTCCTGCAGCCTCTTTCCAATCAAAACCATTCATCATAGCACCGACAAAAGTACTGGAGAAAATATCGCCTGTACCATGATAGCTTGACGCAAGCTTATCGTGGCTGAAATAATAAAATTCATCCTTCTCCTTGTCATAACCCATAACACCTGTCTTGCCCTCTTCAAAGGATGCACCTGTGAGAATAGCAATTTTAGCGCCAAGGTCGCTGAGCTTCTTAAGAAGGTCTTTTGCATACGCCTCGTCATATACTTCTTTATACTCTGTGCCAGTCATAAAACAAGCCTCTGTTACGTTTGGCATCACAATATCAGCAACAGCACAAAGTGTAGCCATATGCTTAGCGAAAGCTTCGTCAAATGCAGGATAAAGCTTACCATGGTCACCCATAGCAGGATCAACGAAAGTGATATTGCTATCAGTTTTGAACTCCTTGAACATTTTTTTCATAAGGTCGATCTGCTCAAAAGAACCAAGATAGCCTGTGTAAAGAGCGTCAAAGTCTATTTTTTCATCAAGCCAGTGCTTTGTTATAGGCTCAATCTGATCGGTGAGATCCTTGACAGTGAAATTCTTGAACATAGTATGAGTTGAAAGCACAGCTGTAGGAATTATAGCTGTTTCAACACCCATAGCCGAAATAATAGGAAGCGCAACTGTAAGTGAGCACTTACCGACACATGAAATATCCTGGATTGTTACTATTCTTTTCATAATTCGTCACCTGATATATTTACAAATTTTATATTTAGTATTATACTTATATTTGACCATATTGAAAGAGCCAAAATCACAATATTTTATATGGTCAGAAAGAGAATTGATATGCTGACCTATTCCTTCGAAAGCAAAGGCAAAGACAGCCTTTATGAGTTTCTTTATAAAAGCATCAGAGACGACATTCTCTGTAGCAAGCTTTCCCCCGAAGAAAAGCTCCCGTCAAAGCGAGCATTGGCAGAGCACCTCAACATAAGCACTATTACTGTTGAAAACTCCTACAATCAGCTTATGGCAGAGGGCTACATATATTCAAAGCCTAAAAGTGGTTATTATGTTTCATCCATTGCCTCTCTTAAGCTTCAGAATCCTCCTCAGAAAAATATGTACCCTGACGTGAAAGAGCCTGATGAGCTGATTACATACCATGCTGATTTTGCAGGCAACTCTTCCTCTCAGGAAAGCTTTCCCTTTGCCACCTGGAGCAAGCTGATGAGGCAGACTATGACAGACAGAAGAGAGCAGCTTACAATGAGTTCACCATCCGTCGGCATCAGAGAGCTACGCTGCGCCATATCAGACTATCTTTTTCAGTTCCGCGGCATGAGTGCCGACCCGGACTGCATTGTCATAGGCGCAGGTACAGAATATCTTTACTCCCTTATCATTCAGCTTCTGGGCAGAAACAAAAAATACGCCCTCGAAGACCCGGGTTACCGTAAAATCTCGCAGATTTATAAGGCAAACAATGTAACCTTCGACTATATTCCTTTAGATGAAAACGGCATAAACACATCTGCACTGGAAAATTCCGAAGCGGACGTGCTTCACATTTCACCGTCACACCATTTTCCAACAGGAATTATTACACCTGTCAGCAGAAGATATGAGCTTCTTGCTTGGGTAAACCAATCCGACAACAGATACATAATAGAGGACGACTATGACAGTGAGTTCCGTTTTTCAGGCAAGCCGATTCCGTCACTTCAGAGCATCGACAAGCTCGACAAGGTTATTTATATCAATACCTTTTCCAAATCTCTGACCTCCACCATCAGAATAAGCTATATGGTATTGCCGAAATCTCTGATGGAGCTTTACAGAAAAGAGCTGAGCTTCTACTCATGCACAGTTTCAACCTTCGAGCAATACACCCTTGCTTCTTTTATTGAGCAGGGATTTTTTGAGAAGCACATTAACCGCATGAGAAACTATTACCGCACTCAGCGTGATGCTGTTATGTCCGCAATTAAAAGTCATCCCCTTTATTATAAGGTACAGATAAAGGAGGAAAACTCAGGACTTCACTTCCTTATGAGTGTTGACACAAATCTTACGGATGAGGAATTGGTGCTTAAGGCAAAAGATAAAGGAATAAACATTTCTTGTCTTAGCCATTATTATAAAGAAAAAACCGTCGCTCCACAGCACACTCTGATTATCAACTATTCAGGTCTCCCAAAAGACAAAATTAACGAAGATATCGAGCTATTGTTTGAGTGTATATAAAACAAGTAAAGTTTCATATAACTTTTTCAAAAGGTTGCAGGTGCAGGGCGAAGCCTTGCAAAAAGAAAAAAACAAAGTAGCAGATACAGTATCTGCTACTTTTAGTTTATTTTGTTCAGTGTCCTCGCCGGACAGGCATTCTTTTTTTCTCGCGTGAAAAAAGAATCAAAAACACGCTATTATATTCTTTTACTTACTGCTTAGCACCGTTATCAAACATCTCAAGCACCTTTACGCTTGCTGCATAGCACTTTGCAAGACAATCCTTGTTAAGTGCATCAGGTGTATCGAGTCTTGTATGATAGAAATCAGGAAGTGCATGGTTAAGTGCAGTGATACCTGTTGCACGCATACCGGCCTGAGCAAAGCCTGCTGAGTCTGTTGCACCACCGAGAGGAGGTACAAAGCCCTTCTTACAGGGAATACCAAGCTCCTGGCAAGCTTCCATAAACAGATCAGAAACGTCCTTGTCAACCTTTACTGTGCTGTTAAGGTCACGGTAGTTAACCATAAGCTGTTCCGACTGTGCAATTGTGTCATAAGAATAAACGAATGTAGGAACATCCTCGAATTCCTTAGCGTGAGCCGCACCCCAAGCCTTTGCACCGCGAAGACCTGCTTCTTCTGAACCTGTGAGAACAACACCGATTTCTGTATTTTCAAGCTCAATGCCTTCATCCTTGAGAGCCTTGAGAATTGCCATACCGATATAGCAGCCTGAAAGGTTATCGTTTGCACCGTCAACTACTCTCTTGCTGTTCCACATAAAGTAAAGGCCAAACCAGAAGGGTACAAATACAAGACCGATAAGACCAAGCTTAAGAGCAAGGTCGGGATTTGCATCAAATGCACCTGCAAGCTTTGCAATAGCAAGACCAAGTGTATAGAAAGCACCTACAAAGCAGACCATCATGTGAATATCAAAGCCGAGGTATGTAAACTTATACTTGAAGGGCCACTCCCAAGCAGCGTCGGGATGTCCGTTGAATATAATTCTGCGTTTTACTTCACCTGTAGGCTTTTTGAAGCCTGCAACGTTATGACCTGTTTCTTCCTTGAAGAACTTGTCAACGGTTTTCTTATAAAGGCCAAACTGTAACACACAGAGAACAAGTCCCACTGCGATGAATACGATTGAAAGCGCAGGCACAAAGAAGTATGATGCAAGAGCTAAGAAGCAGCAGGTAATGGTGAAGTAAATCCAGCCATAGAATGATCCGGGATTTTCCTTGAAGCCTTCAACATAAACACGGTCACAGCCGTATTCCTTCATCTGTTCTGCAGCGTATTTGCAAGCCTGCTTTTCGCCGTAAGAGCCGGGAGCTCTCTTTTCAAATTTGTTGCAGATATATGTGATTTCGTCAACCATATACTGCGCCATAGAGTCTTTTTTGTCAATGATTTTTTTGAGATCCATATTTTCTTTCCTTTCAAAAAACATTTTCTTAATAATACTTTAACACATAAAACAAATAAAATCAATATATAACAACAAAAAATCAACCTCCGTTGAAAATGTTTTCATCACGCAAAGCAGCTGACAGACGGCTTCTTTTTTATAAATTAACACATATGCACATAAAAATCGTTCTGTTTTCAGCAATCTGCCAAAACATCCTATCTTTTACATTATATGAGTAAAAAAATTACGCAAATCGTATTTACATTTACAGGTTAAAGTGATAAAATAGCAAATGGTAATCTTATTTATTGCTAGAACAGAGATTAGGAGGAATAAATATGGCTAGAAAAAAGAAAACCATGGACGGTAACAATGCCGCTGCTCACGTGTCATATGCTTTCACAGAAGTTGCAGGTATTTATCCTATTACACCGTCAAGCCCTATGGCAGACTATGTTGATCAGTGGTCAGCTCAGGGATTAAAAAATATTTTTGGTACAAGAGTAAACGTTGTTGAAATGCAGTCTGAAGCAGGTGCCGCAGGTACTGTTCACGGCTCACTCGCAGCAGGTGCTCTCACCACAACCTACACAGCATCACAGGGTCTTCTTCTTATGATCCCCAATATGTACAAAATCGCAGGTGAGCTTCTCCCCAGCGTTTTCCACGTATCAGCACGTTGTGTAGCATCACACGCACTTAACATCTTCGGCGACCATTCAGACGTTTACGCTTGCCGTCAGACAGGTTTTGCAATGCTCGCTGAAACAAATACACAGGAAGTTATGGACCTTGGTGCCGTTGCTCACCTTGCAACAATCAAGAGCCGTGTACCCTTCCTTAACTTCTTTGACGGTTTCCGTACATCACACGAGCTTCAGAAAATTGAAGTCTGGGATTTCGACGACCTCAAGGAAATGACAGATATGGATGCTGTTGAAGCATTCCGTAAGAGAGCTCTTAACCCCGAACGTCCCGTAATGCGCGGTTCACACGAAAACGACGACATTTTCTTCCAGAACAGAGAAGCTTGTAACAAGTACTACGATGCAGTTCCCGAAATCGTTGAAGAATATATGGGTAAGGTTAACGCTAAGCTCGGCACAAACTATCAGCTTTTCAACTACTACGGTGCTCCCGATGCTGAAAAGATCATCATCGCTATGGGCTCAGTAAATGACGTAGCTGAAGAAGTTATTGATTATCTTACAGCTAAGGGCGAAAAGGTTGGTCTTGTTAAGGTTCGTCTTTACAGACCCTTCTCAGCTAAGCACCTTCTTGCAGCTATCCCCGAAACTGTTAAGAAAATCGCAGTTCTCGACAGAACAAAGGAACCCGGTTCACTTGGCGAACCTCTTTACCTTGACGTTGTTACAGCTCTTGCTACAAACGGCAGAGGCGACATTGAAGTAATCGGTGGCCGCTACGGTCTCGGTTCAAAGGATACAGCACCCGCAAGCATTTTCGCAGTATATGACGAGCTTGCTAAGGCTGCTCCCAAGAAGCAGTTCACAATCGGTATCGTTGACGACGTTACAGGTCTTTCACTTGAAGAAAAGCCCGCTCCCAACACAGCAGCTGAAGGCACTATCGAATGTAAGTTCTGGGGTCTCGGCGGTGACGGTACTGTTGGTGCTAACAAGAACTCCATCAAGATCATCGGTGACCATACCGACAAATATGTTCAGGCTTACTTCCAGTACGACTCAAAGAAGACCGGTGGTATCACAATCTCCCATCTTCGTTTCGGTGATAAGCCCATCAAGAGCCCCTACTATATCAACAAGGCTGACTTCGTAGCTTGTCATAACCCATCATATGTTGACAAAGGCTTCAAGATGGTTAATGACGTTAAACCCGGTGGTGTATTCCTTATCAACTGCCAGTGGAATGACGAAGTGCTCGACAAGCATCTGAATGCAGAAGCTAAGAGATATATTGCAAACAACAACATCCAGCTCTATACAGTTAACGCTATTGACCTTGCTGAAAAGGTTGGTATGGGTAAGAGAACAAACACAGTTCTTCAGTCAGCATTCTTCGCACTTGCTAACGTAATGCCCTCAGCAGAAGCTATCCAGTATATGAAGGACGCTGCTACAAAATCCTACTCAAAGAAGGGTCAGGATATTGTTGATGCTAACCACAACGCTATTGATGCCGGTGCATCAGCTTACCATAAGGTAGATGTTCCTGCAGCTTGGGCAGATGCAACAGATGATGCAGCAGCAGCTAAATCAGAAGGTGCAGAAAAACTCGTCAAGATGGTTGACACTATCCTCAAGCCCGTTGGTCTTATGGACGGTTACTCACTTCCCGTTTCAGCATTCTATGATCACGGTGACGGTACTTTCGAACACGGTGCATCAGCTTACGAAAAGAGAGGCGTTGCAGTTCTCGTTCCCGAATGGGATGCAACAACCTGTGCTAAATGTAACCAGTGTTCATATGTTTGTCCTCACGCTACAATCCGTCCCTTCGCTATGAGTGATGAAGAAGTTGCAGCAGCTCCCGCAAACATGAAGAAGGCTCCAAAGCCTGTTGTTAAGACAAATTACACATATACTCTTGCAGTTTCACCTATGGACTGTATGGGTTGTGGCGTATGCGTAGGCGTATGTCCCACTAAGTCACTCAAGATGGTTTCCAAGGAATCACAGCTTGAAGAACAGAAGGTATTCGATTACTGCGTAGCAAACGTAACAGAAAAGAACGAAACAACTGCAGTTATGAACGTTGTTTCAAGCCAGTACAAGAAACCTCTCCTCGAGTTCTCAGGCTCATGTGCAGGTTGTGCTGAAACAGCTTATGCTCGTCTCGTTACCCAGCTCTTCGGTGACAGAATGTATATCTCAAATGCTACAGGCTGTTCATCAATTTGGGGCGGCCCCGCAGCAACATCACCCTACACCGTTGATAAGAACGGCCACGGTCCCGCTTGGGCTAACTCACTCTTCGAAGATAACGCTGAGCACGGTCTTGGTATGTTCTACGGCCAGAAGGCTATCAGAGACAGACTTATCGATAACGTTAAGGCAATCGGTGATTATGAAAAGGCTCCTGCTGAAGTTAAGGCAGCAGCTGCTGAGTACCTTGCAACAGCAAACGACGGCGCTAAGAACACTGCAGCAGCAGAAGCTCTCGTTGCAGCTCTCAAGACAGTAGAATATGACTGTCCTCTCATCAAAGACGTACTTGATAACAGCGAATACCTTTCAAAGAAATCAGTATGGATCTTCGGTGGTGACGGTTGGGCATACGATATCGGTTACGGCGGTCTCGACCACGTACTCGCATCAGGCCAGGATGTAAACGTATTCGTATTTGATACTGAGGTTTACTCAAACACAGGCGGTCAGGCTTCAAAGGCTTCAAACATCGGACAGGTTGCACAGTTCGCAGCTGCAGGTAAGGAAATCAACAAGAAGAGCCTTGCTGAAATTGCTATGAGCTATGGCTATGTATACGTTGCACAGATCGCTATGGGCGCTAATATGGCTCAGACTCTTAAGGCTATCCAGGAAGCTGTAGCATATCCCGGTCCCTCACTCATCATCGGCTACTCACCCTGCGAAATGCACTCAATCAAGGGCGGTATGATTAACTGTCAGGCTGAAATGAAGAAGGCTGTAGAATGCGGTTACTGGAATATCTTCCGTTACAACCCCGCTCTCAAGAACGAAGGTAAGAATCCCTTCACACTTGACTGCAAGGAGCCCAACGCAGAGTATCAGGCATTCATCAAGAATGAAGCTCGTTACACAAGACTTATGCGTGAGTTCCCCGAAAGAGCTGAAGCACTCTTCGCTAAGAGTGAGCAGGTTGCTAAGGACAGATACGCTCACCTTCTCAAGCTCAAGGATCTCTACGCTCCGGACGCTGAATAATAACAGCGCGTTTTTGGTTACTTTTTGTGCGCTGGCAAAAAGTAACGCCTTCGCGGCGAGCGGAATAAAATAAAATCAACCGGGCTGATTAATTTCAGCCCGGCTTTTTGTATCGTAGAATCACATATCAGACGCGTGGTTATTTGTTTTATTTCATTTGATGGTATTGCACAAATATTACAATAACTATTCGTACATAATACCACTTTGATTTTTCGAAGCTTGTTGTGATATAATAAACAAAAATGATAAACGAGGATTTCAACTATGGCATATCTGTTCACACATTTCACAGAAGACAAAACAGGCGATAAAGAATCCATATGGTTTGCCTTAAGCTATGACGGATTACACTGGAAGGATTTAGGCGGTGAGACTCCTCTGCTTTCAGCAAACCTCGGCACAAAAGGTATTCGTGACCCATTCATTGTGTATGACGAAAAGTTGAAGAAATATTTTATAATCGCAACCGATTTACTTACTACAAGCGGCAATTGGTATAATTTCGCTCATAAAGGAAGCCGCTCACTTTTTGTGTGGGAAAGCGAAGATCTGATAAACTGGTCAGAGGAAAGACTTGTTGAGGTTGGCATAGACAGAGCAGGTTGTGTCTGGGCTCCTGAAGCTGTTTTCTGCAAGAAAAAAGATGCATGGTTTGTTTTCTTTGCATCTCGCGTAAGAGAGAAGGGACACTTACATAGCAAGCAAAGAATTTACGGCGCTTTCACAAAGAATTTCAAGGAATTCACACCGGCATTCAAGTATATAGATGCTGAAACAGATGTAATCGACACTAATATTGTGTACGATAAAGGTTATTACTACAGATTCTCAAAAGATGAGACTAATAAGATTATCACTGTCGAAAGAAGCCCCGAGCTTCTGAGTGATGTCTGGGAAACAATACATTCAGACGTTTTTTCAAAATTCTACGGACTTGAGGGTCCTGAAACATATTACATTGATGAAATCGGAAAATGGTGTCTGATCGCCGATCAATACCACACCCATAAAGGCTATACTCCATTTTTATGCGATGACTTATCAACAGGTAATTTCGAACAATTGAGCACCGACAGCTTTGATATGGGCAAAAGGAGAAAACGTCACGGTGGTGTAATAAAAATCACCGATGAGCAAGCAGATGCACTTATCAGACATCTCGGAATATCAGAATAACGAAAAAGGAGACTCGTTTACGCCGGCGTATGAGTCTCCTTAATTTTTTATCTGTGGAAGATAGCTGAAACTCTGGGAAGAGGCTTCTTTCTTCTGTGCTTCTTCTCGAACTGAATAGGTGTCTTGATAAGCATGTTAGCTAACACAGTCCAGAGAATAACAAGAATATACATACCAAATACTGCATAGAAGCCTGCCGAAAGCATCGCTACTTTAATTGTTACAACGGCGGCGAGAAGCTGTGTCCAGGCACTTTCAGAGAATACACCAACCAGATCTGTAAGGCTGATTTCACCACCGATGATCTTATCAAAAGCTAATCTTGAAATAATTATACAAACGAAAGTGATTACAAGACCAGATACACACATCCATATTACTGTCTTTCTGTTATCTTTTACTGCCGCTACAACACCTGTTGCAAGGAAAAGTAAAAGCGCAATAACAAAGAATACAACAAAAGCAATAAGATGAGGCATAATAGGCTCTGCTATTGTCAGGAAGCTTGCTGCTTCTTCTGTATTTTCTGCTGCACCACTGAGATCTGCATTCATAAGCATATCAATGATATCGATAGCCGAAAATTCATACTTTGTCTTAACACCGAGCTGTTCAGCAAGTGTAACGATAGATGTGATTTCATCCGTAAGACCGCCGATTGCAAAATAGAAGAGCTTGAGCATAAGGCCCATTACTACTGCACCGATTGCAAGAAGCGGGGTAATGATGCGATAAGCAATTTTCATTTTTAATTTACTCCTTTAAGCTGTTTTTTTCAACTTTTGAATTTATTTCCATGATGACTTAAGGTCAACTGTTCTGTTAAATACAAGCTTTTCATCTGTCGATGTTGTATCAACACAGAAATAACCCTGTCTCATAAACTGGAATGTATCTCCGACACTGAGATTACCTACACCGTCTTCTAACTTACAACCCTCAAGAATTGTGAGTGAATCAGGATTAAGATTATCCTTGAAGCTGCCACTTGACTCATCAGAGGGATTTGGATTATTGAAGAGTCTGTCGTAAAGTCTTGCTTCAAAGTCAATGCTGTTTTTAGCACTTACCCAATGAAGAGTACCCTTGACCTTTCTGCCGTCAGGTGAGTTACCACCCTTGCTTTCAGGATCGTATGTGCAGTGAACTGCTGTAACCTCGCCGTTATCGTCTGTATCGTAACCGACACACTTAACAAAATATGCACCTCTGAGTCTTACCTCGTTGCCCGGGAAGAGTCTGAAATACTTCTTGGGAGGCTCAATCATAAAGTCTTCTTTTTCAACGTAAATCTCTTTTGAGAAACGGATTGTTCTTGTGCCGAGTTCGGGCTTATCCTGATTAATGGGAAGCTCAATTTCTTCAATTAAATCCTCAGGATAGTTATCGATAATAACCTTAAGAGGTCTGAGAACAGCCATAGCTCTGGGAGCATTTGCGTTGAGATTGTCTCTTACACAAGCTTCAAGAAGACCGAAGTCAACAACACTGTAAGCCTTTGACACACCTACACGACCTATGAAGTCTCTGATAGCTTCTGCAGGGTAACCTCTTCTTCTCATACCGCTGATGGTAACCATTCTCGGGTCATTCCAGCCATCAACAATGCCCTCTGTTACAAGCTGTAAGCACTTACGCTTACTTGTGAGACAGTAGTTGAGGTTAAGTCTTGCGAACTCAATCTGACGTGAGGGCTCTTTGAACTGAAGCTCTTTAAGGAACCAGTCATAAAGAGGTCTGTGGTTTTCAAACTCAAGTGAGCAAAGTGAGTGAGTTACACCCTCGCGTGTATCTGAAAGAGGATGTGCAAAGTCATACATAGGATACACGCACCACTTGTCCCCTGTCTGATGATGGCTTACATGAGCGATTCTGTAAATTACAGGGTCACGCATATTGATGTTAGGTGATGCCATATCGATCTTAGCACGAAGCACTCTTGCACCGTCGGGGAATTCGCCGTCTGTCATTCTCTTGAAAAGTTCAAGGTTTTCTTCAATGCTTCTTTCTCTGTAGGGGCTGTTTTTACCCGGCTCTGTTAGAGTACCGCGGTATTCTCTGATTTCATCAGCTGTGAGGTCGCATACATAAGCCTTACCCATTTCGATAAGCTTGACAGCGCAATCATAAATGAAATCGAAATAGCTTGATGCATAGAGCACCTTGTCCCACTTATAGCCGAGCCACTCAATATCTTCTTTGATTGCATCTACGTACTCAACATCTTCCTTAGATGGGTTAGTATCATCAAGACGGAGATTACAAGTACCGCCGTACTTTTCTGCAGTTGAGAAGTCAATCTGTATAGCCTTCGCGTGGCCGATATGAAGGTAACCGTTAGGCTCGGGAGGGAAACGGGTCTGTACGTGGGAGTAGACACCTTTTTCCAGATCTTCGTCAATGAAATCGTGGATAAAATTAGAAATTTTTACTGCTTCTTCCATTGTGCACTTCCTTTCACGCACTGAAATACTTCAGCGCTGAGTTAAGTCTTTCCATAACCTTATCCTTACCGAGAAGGCTCATAATTGAATAAAGGTCGGGAGTATTTCTTCTGCCTGTTACGGCAACTCTGACAACTGTTGAAACGTCACCTACGTGTCCCTTGAATGCTTCAGGATTCTTTTTGAACTCCTTAACATTGGGAGTGTAACCGAGAGGCTCGCAAAGATCTTTCATTCTCTGGAACCATTCGTCCTTGGTGTCATTTTCATTATATACAGCAATATAAGCTTCAAGAATTTCCTTAGCCATATCAGCTGTGATGTTTTCAGACATTTCGAGATTATTATCAAAAATCTCATCGAAATAGTAGCTGATATAATCCTTAACCTCGCTCCAGCAAGCGATGTCTTTTCTTGGCTTGGGAGTATCTCTGTCTACATTAAGAATTGCTGTTGAGTGTGCGGGTTCTTTAGTAAGAAGAGCATAGAAGTCTGCATCATACTCTTTTGCCCACTCAGCTGTGTAGTTATAAACTGTTTCAGCATTCATAAGTGAGATAACATTCTTTGATACGTCGTTGAACTTCACCATATCAAAGAGAGCACCTGATACACTCATCTTTTTAAGATTAAAGGGGAATGCATCAATTGATGCATCCTTGTTTGTCTTTCTCCAGTCTTCAAAGTTGGAGTTCATAAGAGTCATCATATATTCGTTGACACTCTCTTTGGGATAGCCCTGCTCAATGTAGAATGTAACAGCAGCCTCGGGGTCCTTTCTCTTTGAAAGCTTACGCTTACCGCCGTTTTCCTCTTTCATAATGGGAGCTACGTGAGCATACTTAGGCACCTTGAAGCCAAGGCACTTAAAGAGCTGAAGATGTACGGGACAGCTTGACATCCATTCGTCACCGCGAACTACGTGAGTTGTGCGCATAAGGTGATCATCCACAGCGTGAGCGAAGTGATATGTAGGAATTCCGTCGCTCTTGAGAAGTACGATATCCTGAACATTTTCAGGCATCTCGATTTTACCCTTAATCATATCATCGATAAAGCATTTGTTTTCTGCATTACCGGGTGACTTAAGACGAAGAGTCCAGGGAACACCTGCATTGATTTTCTCTTCGATTTCAGCAAAGCTGAGATTACGACATTTTGCGTATTTACCCCAGTACCCTTTCTGAGGCTCGTTTTCCTGCTGTGCTCTGATTTCGTCTAATTCTTCGGCACTGCAGAAGCAGGGATAAGCGAGATCTTTTTCTACAAGAGTTTTTGCAAAAACATGGTAGATGTCTTTTCTCTTGCTCTGATAGTAGGGGCCGTAGTCACCTTTTTCTACATCTTCACCTACTACACCTTCATCAGCAGTTACACCGAAAGCCTCAAGGCCGTCGAGCATAACCTTAACTGCGCCTTCGATTTTTCTTTTCTGGTCGGTGTCTTCAACGCGTACGAAGAAGATACCGTCGGTAGTTTTAGCTGTTCTGTAAGCAACTGTACCTGCGAAGAGGTTACCGAAGTGCAGGAAGCCTGTGGGGCTGGGAGCAAGTCTTGTTACTCTCACGCCTTCTTTAAGGTTACGGGGTGGAAATTTAGCTTCCATATCATCGGGTGTTTCTGTTATATTGGGGAATAAAAGCTCAGCGAGCTTTAAGTTATCACTCAATGTATTAACCTCCTTTGGTTATGATAATTCATTATATTATCTCAAATTTTGAAAGAAATATCAAGAGTTTAGCAGTAATTTTTAGAGAAAAATAAGTAAAGTTTTTTGGGTTACGACTTGGCGCCCCTGAAAGGGGAGCTGTCATCCGCAAGGATGACTGAGGGGTCAAAAAAGCAACACCACGCGGCGAGCGCTGATGAAAATATTATTATAACTTTCTTTATCAGTATTGCAGGGCTCTACCCCGCACCCCGCAAGCTTTTGTAAAAGCTTGACCAAAACTTTCCTTATTTTCCCCATTTTCACCCTATGCAACCTGAAGTTGCTAAATTTTAAACCAACATTGATAGACAAACCTCCCCCATTATGCTAAACTTTAATCAGAAAGGAGCTGATACAAATGACAAGCATCGGCGAAAGAATCTATGACCTGCGAAACCGAAATAATATGTCCCAAGGCAATCTCGCAGATAAACTTGATGTATCAAGACAAACTATATCCAAATGGGAGAACAATATGTGCCTTCCCGAAGCAGAAAAGCTTCTGCAGCTGAGTGAAATTTTCAGTGTGTCTACGGATTATATATTGAAAGGTAGAACCATAGTCGAGCCTGAGCCTGTTTATATCTATGTTAAAGACTCTGACAGTGAAAACGTTTCTAAGCACAACGAGAAGATAGTCAGAAAATATGTGGGCATAGTGCTTGCTGTAATCTTTGCACTTATAACAATAGTTATACTTGCAATGGGAGGTACAATCTTTGCTGTTATCCCGGGTGCAGTTATTGTTCTTGGCATACTATTAGCTAAAAACGTCCAACACCCTTGGCTGATTACTTCTTGGGCAACCTATATCATAGGCGTGGCAGCTTTACCATTTTTTACACGCATTTCTCCATTTATGATTTTCGACCCGATAATTTACACCAAGGGATACGAAATTCATTTTCTCTGGGGTTGGGGTATATGGATAGCTCTTGCTATCCTCATCCTCTGCACTGTCAAAGCTAAACGAGGTTACATTTTCAGACCCAAAGACAACTCATAACCAACTCGGCGGGATAAACCTCGCCTTTTCTTCTCAGGTTTGACGCGTTTCAATAAAACAAAAAGGAGACTCACACCGAGTCTCCTTAATCTTTATCTTGTGGCAGGGCTCCGCCCCGCACCCCGCAAGCTTTTGTAAAAGCTTGACCAAAACTTTACTTATTTCTGCTTTGAATACTTGAGTCTGTAAACTACGTTCATTACAACACAATCAAGTGCACTAAGATTCTTAGCACCGCCGAACACTTCACCTGCAAGCATTGTCTTGCAGTTCTTTTCCATTACCATCTCAGTTGCCTGAGCTTCCTCTGTGTTAGGACCGCAGCAAACTGCGCCATTGTCTCTGAGGAACATAGCGTTTCTGAACTTGCCTGACATTTTCTTTGCAGCTTTCTTTGATGACTTCATTGTGTCATTAGGATCAAAGTCTGCACACTTAACAGTTACACCAACAATCTGTGCAAAGTCATCAAGGAAGGGCTTGATTGTCTTGCCGATCTTTGATGTAGCCATAATTGCAGGCTCCTGTGAGTGGATGATAGCACCGATATCTTCGCGCTTATTATAGATAGCCTTGTGAAGGTCAGCTTCTGAGGGATACTTATCACCAGTGATAAGCTCATCACAGCAGGGGCAAAGACCAACAGTTGCTACATTGTTACCCTCTTTATCTGAAAGAATAATAGCATCGTCGATACGAATACTATCGTATGCTGTAAGCTTAGCAGCAGGCATCATATCTGCTCTCTTCTTAAGATCAGCAATGTAAGCAAATACATCATTGAATGACTGAGCAACCTTACCTGTTGTTTCATTGTACTTATCGAAAACGTACTTAGCGCAAACTGCTTCAACTTCGTTAGCTACCTTGAAAGCATCATCATAGTCAGTACCCATACAAACTGCACCGTGCGACTTAAGGAAGATAGCCTTTGAATCTGAACGCTCGAGTGTATCGATTACGCCCTGACGAAGCTTACCTGTACCGGGAAGACCGTATGCACTTACTGCAATGTGGTCACCGATGATATCCTTGCTGTAGCCTTCGATACCGTTGAGGTCACAGCCGAGAGTTGAAACAACACTTGCATTAGCCTGATGTGTGTGGATGACAAAACCGATTTCGGGTCTGTGAAGATAGCACTGAGCGTGGATACCCTTTTCACTTGAGGGCTTAATGTCGCCTTCGTATGAAAGGTCGTCCATATTTACAAGCACGATGTCGTCAGGAGTAAGACCCTCATATGCCTTACCGCTGGGAGTAATAACAAACTGCTTGTCGTCGATACGACAGCTTACGTTACCCCATGTACGTGCAATAAGACCTGTTGAAACAAGCTGCTTACCTGCTTCTACAACTATTTTCTTAGCTTCTAAGATGTCCATTTATTACACCTCTTCTATATAGTATTAGTTAGCACAAGGCAGGCGGGTATGCCTGCCTTGTAAATATGTATCAGAATTATTCAACAACAGTGATGTTTGCGAATACCTTGTCGAAACGAGCAAGAGCATCGTCGATCATTTCTTCTGTGTATGCTGCTGATGTATAGAGACGTGAACCTGCAAGAGTTACAAGACCTTCAGCCATGTAAGCTGCACCCATATGAGTCATTTCAGCCTTACGCTTGCTTGTTTCCTTAATGATACCGGGGATTTCCCAAGGCTTGCTCCAGTTAAGTGAGAAAGCAAGTGTACCAACAGTTTCCATGTGGCAGATTGAGCCCTGGTTGAATGCTACGAAAGGAAGATTATACTTGTCGATAATCTTGTTAAGGCCTGCGGTGATTCTGTCACCCATGATACCAGCCTTCTGGCAAGCGTTCTGCTTGTCGATTTCTTCAAGAGTGTAGTAACCTGCTACGCATGAGATAGGTGTAGCTGCAAGAGTACCGCCACAGAATGCCTTCTTGATCTTCATGCCGCTTGCATCAAGACCTGCACCCATGTACTGCATATATTCTCTCTTACCGCCGATACCGCCTGCACCGGGATAACCGCCAGCGATAACCTTACCGAAGATTGTGAGGTCAGGTTCAACACCGAAGTAACCCTGAGCACCAGCCATACCAAGACGGAAGCCTGTTACAACCTCATCAAAGATAAGGAGTGCGCCGTACTTACGGCAAAGTCTTTCAACGCCCTTGTTGAATTCGAAATCAAGAGGACGTGTACCGCTTTCGGGACCAACGGGCTCGATAAATACAGCAGCTGTACCGCCGTTGAGCTGATTTCTTCTGAGCTTCTTTTCAAGATCGTTAAGATCGTTGGGGAAGAATTCCTGTGTATCTCTCATAAGACGCATAGGAACGCCGCTTGCCTGAGTGAACTTTGAGCCGGGAACACGGATACCGTAACCGAGCTGATCTGACCAACCGTGGTAAGCGCCACCCATCTTGAGGATGTGCTTTTTCTTTGTAGCAAGTCTTGCAACACGGCAAGCTACCATACAAGCCTCAGTACCTGAACCGAGCATACGGAACATATCAACTGTGGGAACTGAGTCTGAAATTTTCTTAGCAAGCTTATATTCGAACTCATGGAAAAGACCTGTTGAAGGACCGCAAGTCTTAAGAAGGTCAATAACCTGATCGCGAACCTCAGGAGGATTGGAGCCTAAAACTGTAGGACCGCCTGCCTGAAGGAAGTCGTAGTATTCGTTGCCGTCGATATCATAGAGCTTTGCGCCCTCAGCTTTTGTGAAAACAAGGGGGAACGGATAGTTGAATGCAAGGTTGTGCTGAACACCGCCGGGGATGATCTGCTTAGCTTCAGAAATCATAGCCTTTGACTTCTGGCATTTTGCATCAAAGTATTCTTCTTCATACTTTTTAAGAACGTCCGGAGCAATTGAATGCATAGGAAGCTTGATGAGATCTTCAAGCTGCTTTGTAACAGCTCTGGCATCAGGATAATTTGAAATTGAGAATCTTGTGTCCATGTTTTACATCTCCTAAATAAAATATTCGGTTTGGTGAGTCACTACTCACCTAGTCTCATTTATTATACAATATTTATGCCACTATGTCAATTGTGAATTCTATAGAAAAATATTAAGTTTTTTTGTTCATTTATGCGTTTTTCCGCATTATATCCCTATCAGAATATATTATGACATCTTTGTAATAACTAAATATGAGATATTAACAACTGGTTAATAGATTGTACTTAGTTACGTATCAATACTGTGATATAAAACCGATGTATGTCCCACAGAGGACCAATAATATTTTTAGGAGGAACATCCCTATGAAAAAAATTCTCGCAATCGTACTCGCACTTGTAGTAGTTGTTGCAGCTTTCGCAGCTTGCGGCGGTGAAAAAGCTCCCGAAGCAAACGAAGGTCCTGCATACACAGATGCAGTAGAAGTACTCACAACTATCTTTGGCGCTTATGCTGAAGAAAACAAGTTCCCCGTTGCCGGTGGTGACGAAGCTAACATGTCATTTGAAGCTCCCGCTAAGTATGACTATACTCTCGCTGATGAACTCAATTCTGTAGCTAAGCTTCCCGCTACTCAGGCTGCAAGCATCGAAGACGCTGCTACTGCTATGCACGCTATGAACGCTAACAGCTTCACAGGCGCTGCTTACAAGCTTGTTGCTGATGCTGACGCTGCTGCTTTCGCTGCAGATTTCAAGGCTGAGCTCGACAATGCACGTTGGATGTGCGGCTTCCCCGAGAAGTTCGTTGTTCTCAAGTCAGGCAGCTACATCGTAACAGCTTATGGCGTTGCTGACATTATGGACTACTTCAAGACAACAGTTTCAGGTCTCGAAGGCTTTGAAGTTGTTCTTGAGGGCGACATTGCTGCATAAGATTTAAATTATGGTTTTTTCATCAATTCCGTTTTTATATGTATTTTTGCCGGCGGTGCTGGCAGTGTACTTTATAGTACCGAAGAAGTTAAAAAACATAGTTCTGTTGATTTTCTCCCTCGCCTTCTATTGGTGGGGCGAGCCAAAATACACAATACTGATGCTTGTAACTATCACCTTCTGTTACCTTGCGGGATTGCTTACTGAAAAACTACGGGATACCCGATTTGCAAAACCGCTACTGTATATTTCAGTAGCGGTTCCGCTTTTATTCCTCGGAGTTTTCAAGTATGCAGATTTCTTTCTTGGCACTGTGGGCAGTCTTACAGGCGCCGATATTCCCCTTCTTAAGCTTGCACTGCCTATCGGTATCAGCTTTTATACCTTCCAGGCCCTGAGCTATGTTGTTGACGTTTACAGAGGCGATACACCTGTGCAGAAAAGCTGGATAAATCTTGCAACCTATGTTGTGCTTTTCCCTCAGCTTATTGCAGGCCCTATCGTAAGATACACTACTGTAGCCGAAGACCTTGACACCCGTAAGCACAGCATGGAGAATATTGCTCTCGGCATCAGACGATTTGTGTTCGGTCTTGGCAAAAAGGTTCTCATAGCAAATCTTCTGGGCGGACTTTGCGCTGCATATCGCGAATCAGCAGAGCCCAGCGTTCTTTTCAGCTGGATTTACGCAGTTTCATTCTCACTGCAGATTTATTTTGACTTCTCAGCTTACAGCGATATGGCAATAGGTATGGGCAAAATTTTAGGATTCCGTTTCCTCGAAAACTTCAATTATCCCTATATTTCAAAAAGCATCACAGAATTCTGGAGAAGATGGCACATCAGTCTCGGTTCATGGTTCAGAGACTATGTTTACATCCCCCTTGGCGGCAACAGAGTAAAACCTCTTCGTCAGATTTTAAATATTATGGTTGTCTGGTGTCTCACAGGCTTCTGGCACGGTGCAGGCTGGACTTTTATGAGCTGGGGTCTTTATTTCGGCATACTTCTCATCATCGAGAAGCTCTTCCTCAAGAAACATCTTGAAAAGGCACCCTCGTTTGTACAGCACATTTATGTAGTGTTCATTGTTATCATCTCATTTGTGCTTTTCAATGCAGATACATTTACAATGGCATTCTCAGATCTGAAGATAATGTTCGGCGCCACAGATCTTCCTCTGTACACTGCCGATACCCTTTACAATCTTCGCTCCTATGCAGTACTGCTTGTCGTTTCACTTCTTGCTGCAACACCCTTATTCAGAAACCTCGGCAAGAAAATCGAAGGCACAAAAATCAGCACTCTCCTTGAACCTCTTGTCATTGCAGTTATTCTCATTGTTTCAACTGCATATCTCGTTGACGGCTCCTTCAACCCATTCCTTTATTTCAGATTCTGAGGAGGTGACCCACAATGAAAAAAGCAAAATTTATTTCAATTATCCTTGTCTTTTGTCTTCTCATAGGTGGCGCCTCACTCTGGCTCTTAGCCAAGGAAGACGGTGAAATCTCCGAATGGGAAAGACGTAAGCTTCAGCAGTTTCCCGAGCTTTCCTACGAAACTCTTATGAACGGTAAGTTTATGTCCGAGTTTGAAAGCTACGTCAACGATCAGTTCCCTCTGAGAGATACCTTCAGAAGAATCAAGGCAAAGGTTTTATTTGACGTTTACAATCAGAAGGATAACAACAAAATTTACATCGCCGACGGCTATGCAAGTGAATATGCAGGCAGTATAACAGATGAGCAGATTTCAGTTTTCGTCAGCAAAGTAAACTCTCTTTATGAAAACTACATCAAGGGTTCAGACTGTAAGGTTTTATATTCAATCGTACCCGATAAGAACTATTTCCTTGCCGAAAAGAACGGCTATCCGGCTTACGATTACGACTATGTGTATTCACAGATAAATAAAGGTCTGAACAGCGACTTTGAGGAAATCACAATCAAAGACAAGCTCACTATTGAACAGTACTATACCACAGACACTCACTGGAAGCAGGAAAGCATTATTGATATTGCAAACTACATCCGTGAGCAATTCGGTATGGAAGCTGTCACCGATTATACAGAAAAGTCTGCAGGTGATTTTTACGGAGTTTATTACGGTCAGTCAGCACTTGACCTTGAGCCCGACGAAATCATTTATCTCGAAAACGAGGAGATAGTTTCATCCGAGGCATATCTCTATGAAAGCGATAAAACTGTACCGATTTATAATCTCGAAAAACTCGAGGCCATAGACCACTATGACATCTATCTTTCAGGTGCTGTTTCACTTATAAAGATAACTAATCCTATGGGCAATGCCGACAAAAAGCTTGTTGTTTTCCGAGACTCCTTCGGCAGCAGTCTCACACCGCTTCTTATGAGCGGTTATGGCGAAATCACTGTGATTGATACAAGATACATCAACCCCGTAATGATGTCCCGATATATCGAGTTTACCAATCAGGATGTACTGTTCTTATACAGCACCATAATGGTAAAATCAAGTCATTTATTCAAATAAAAACAAACTAAAGGTACACGATTTCCAATCGTGTACCTTTTTATTACGAGAGATACTGTTCAAATATTACCGCATACTCCTCAGGTATAGTATAGCAATAAACCGTATCGCCGTATCCCATACCTGTTGTGAGATAGAAACTGCCGTTTATAACACCCATATACCCGAGATAAATTGTCGGAACAGGACAGCCTTCATATGCGATATAGAGCTCCTTCATATTCTGATTATCTGTATACTCATATATCTTTTTGCCGTCGGTGTCATATTCAAAATCAGGCTTTACCTTTGTTATCATTTCTTCTATCGCACCAAGAAACTCTTCATCTTCTATAAACTGATAAGACCAATATGCTTTGGTAATTTTTCCCGACTTAGGAATATTATAACCGTCTCTCACAACCAACCACTGATCAAGAAAGCTTCTCATAACAAGAAAGTTATGGCTGTCATCTCCCTCAACTTCGTTTATATCAAATCCGTCATTTGTTTTTGCAATAGTTTTCCCCTCGTTATACTTACCGGATACGGCAACATACTCATTACCCTTCCACCTGAGACCGTTTTCGAAGAGTCTTTCGCCACTTCTGTCCAGAACAATAACACCGTTTAAAATCATAAATAAAACAGCCGCTGCCGCAACAAAGACGACACCAAGTAATATAACAACCTTTTTGTTCTTCATAAATACCACTTCCTTTTTAACATCTTATCATTTCCGTGTTAAAAAATCAACCTCACATCACAAGTTCAGTCTTAAAAACACTTTTTCCGTCAAGGTCATATCGGTGCATATCCACTGCCGTAACTGTACTGTTATCGTAAGTAGTATAATAGTAAATACCTCTGTCAGCATTACAGCAGCTTGAATATCTCGTATATTCAAATTCACCATCTCTCGTCATCACACATCCCTTAGGCATTGCCACACCGCTAAGTATATGAAAAAACTGGCTCACGCTTTCTGTCTCACTCTCAAATGAGGGTGATTTTTCTTTTATAAAAACAGCTCTGACAAACCTAGACGCTGATGAATAGTCACCGGGCAGACCGATAGCACCCATACCGAGACTATAGTTGTTGAAATCTCTCTTTTGGGAAAGTCTGTTTTCGGCAAAGTCCTCGTGCAATCCCATATAGTTATTGATATTCATCAGGTGATAATCAAAGGTGGGATTATTTGTCAGCACTCCGTATGGGTTGTCATATATCTTCAGTCCTTCTTTTACACTTTCTACAACTATAGACTTATCCCTGTCGCTTATTATCCAGTGAAGCGGTGATAATGGCAAATCATCACTGAAATTTATTTTCACAAGATTGATGCCACCCAGAATATTTTTCGCCTGAGCAACATCCTTACACTTACCCAGAACGTAAGGTATAAACTCAAAGGGTGTAACATTTTCCTTGCTTTCATCATAAGCCTTATAGTCTGCATTATCAGGAAAGTTAAGTCCCGCCATACTGAGCCCCATTTCATTTGTTGCTTCAAAATAAAGAGGATACCCCTCCACTACCGTTGCAATACCTATCATGGCATAATGGTGTTCAAGAGCCGGCAGGGTACGCATAGGCAATCTGTAGTTTCTCGGTGTGATTGCAACACATTCATTATAGGATTTTTCAAGATCTAAATTCCGTCCGAAATAGCTGTCTTTTGTCTTGAAGCTTACTGCTGTGCACATATTATATCTCCCTTTTTTATATTATGACTCTATTATGTATCAGTAGTTTTAATTTTACACAATACTTTCTCTCTGTGTATTTTTTCGAATCCGATGAATATACATATTATGGAAATAACTGTAACAGGAGATTTTTTATGGACAAAGAACTCGACGAACTCATAAGTGAATATACCGACGACCTGATAAAGCTTAAGGAAAAGTGGTCGCAATTGGGCATTACAACAGAAAAAGAAGCTACAGTGTCACTGCCCGAGGAAACGGTTGAACCGATATCAGATTCCACGCTTGAAGCCGAAGAAACCACTGTTTCCGAGACTACACCTCAGGGCCCTGCCTTAGCCTCCGAAGAGGTTAAAAATCCGAAAGCCTCCTATTCAGAGGAAACACCTTCAGGCAATCCCGAAAATTTTGCATTCTTTTCCGCGAATGTTTTTACAGGCAACCAGGCTTATCCTGTAGCTAATGCTAAGATATCCGTTTATCTGGACGGCAAGCTCTATGCTTTCCTGATTACAGATGAAAACGGCAAAACAAAAAGAATACGGCTTGAATCCTATCCCGAGCTGAACTCTTTAATACCTGAAAATACAAAACAGTCTGTCAACTACTCTGCCGACATCGCCGCTGACGGATTTTACGAAGCCAGGAAGCTCTTGGTCTCAGCTGTAGGCGGCTCAGATATACTTTTGAACGCAGAGCTGACTCCCCTTTCAGAAAGGATTGATTAAATGGCTGTAATTCCTCAGATTCCTACTAATATCAGGGTGCATTTGGATTCACCGGGCAGCAATGCCCCTACAGTCACTGTACCCTTTGCAGACTATATCAAAAATGTCGCATCCTCAGAAATCTTTTCTACCTGGGATGAAGCTGCACTAAGAGCAAATATTTTTGCTCAGGTTTCCTTTGCTCTCAATAGAATATACACCGAATGGTACACTGCGCGAGGATACGACTACGACATTACCAACGATACTTTTTACGATCAGAAGTTCATCAATGGCAGAAACATATATGAAAACATCAGCCAGATTGTTGACGAGCTATTCAACGACTATCTTCGCAAACAAGGCACCGTCAATCCATTTTTTGCCCAATACTGCAACGGCACCACTGTCACCTGCAACGGACTTTCACAATGGGGCTCTCAGACCCTTGCCAATCAGGGATATACGGACGTTGATATACTCGAATACTATTACGGTGACGATATCGAAATTGTTGTTGACGCGCCCATTGCCGAAAACATTCCCTCCTACCCCGGCACACCTCTGAAAAAAGGTGATCTCAACGAAAGCGTACGCCGTATGCAGATTTATCTCAACAGAATATCAGGAAACTATCCGTCAATACCAAAAATTGCTGTAATCAACGGAGCATTTGATGAAAATACCGAAAATGCCGTCAAATCCTTTCAGCAAATTTTCTCCCTCACCAGGGACGGTATCATCGGCAAAGCTACCTGGTATAAAATAGTATATATATACGACTCTGTAACAAAGCTTGCCGAGCTTGACTCAGAGGGCATAGGCTACGAAAACATCCCGAAGCAGTTCAAGGGAGCATTGCGCACCGGCGATACAGGCGGAGCAGTTGTTACTGTCCAGTACTTTTTAACACTGCTTGGCAGGTTTGTCAATTTCATTCCGGATATCGCCATCGACGGAATTTACGGCAGTGGAACCGCAAACGCTGTTTCAGCCTTCCAACGATACAAGGGCTTACCCGTAACCGGAGAAGTTGACGAAACAACATGGGAAAGTCTCTACAGCGCATATAAGGGTGTTGTTGACTATCTTGATGAAGAAAACCAGCTTCTTGATGTGCCCACAGAACCTTACCCGGGTGTGATACTCAAGCGTGGTGATGTAGGACCAAGTGTACGTATATTCAAAGAATATCTGGCATATATCGGAAAAGTTTTTTTCGAATCTCAGCCTTTGGCTGTAAATAATATCTTTGACCTGCGCACACAAAATGCCGTAAAAGAGTTTCAGCGCATATTCGAGCTTCCGCAGACAGGTCAGGTAGACGAAACAACCTGGAACACCATTGCCGATGTTTACCGAACACTGAGACTCGGACAACAAAGACTTCCCGGTCAATTTCCCGGCAGAGAATTGAAGGAGGCATAAACTATGGATGACGCAGTTTTTGAAGTGCAAAGCTATCTTCGCAATATAAGCAGACTTGACAACGATATTTCTCGGGTGGTTCCCGACGGCATTTTTGCAGAAGAAACCACCGCCGCCGTCAAAAGCTTTCAGAAAAAATACTCTTTGGCAGAAACCGGTGTAGTAAATTTCGAAACCTGGGAAAGTATAAAAAGAAAAAACTCCGAGGCTGTTTTTGAAGCCTCGGAGCCTTTACAGATAGTAAGAATAACAAATGAGGATTTACCTCTGACAATAGGTATGGATAATACTCTGGTTTATACCTTACATCTTATGCTGAACAATGTCGCAGCTCGCTATGATAATTTCACACCGCTACCTCTTCAGTCTCTTTTTGACGAAAATACCGAAAGAGAAGTCAGTCGCTGGCAACGAGTCATATCACACACAGAAAGCGGTCAGGTGGATAAAGTGACGTGGAATAATCTTGCAGAGTTTTATCTGCTTCCCATTTAAGCTAGTGCAGGAAACAGCCTTAAGCGGCTCCGTCGCCGGACTCCGTCCGGCACGTGAGTGCTCCGCACTCACGAAAATCGCTCTGCGATTTTACGGAGCCGCCTGACACCGCAGACCACCATCCCACAAAAAAAGCAGGCCGTCATTGACAGCCTGCTGCTCTTTATCATTAAGCCTTTGACTCTTTCCCAAGATATGTGAAAAGATACTCGTAAAGCAACTCATCAGCTATTTTAATATTAGCTTCATCCTTATCAAGGCCATGTCCCGAGTTCGGATATACATTAAAATCATAAGACACTCCGTTTTCCTCTAATTTCGAGGCAAGGGCAACAGCATTGCTGAACGGCACAATGGTATCCTTCTGTCCGTGGTTAATAACAGTGGGAACTGTACCTGAATTCACATAATATACAGGCGAAACTTTAAGCAGTGCTTCCTCGGCACTGTTCCTTGTCTCATAAGTAAACTTTTCTCCGCAGGCATATGAAAACAGTTTAGCGATATCCTCAAATGCGCCAAGCTCACTGTTCATACCAAGATCGGAATTATAATAATAGTTATCGTCTGTCAGATCTGCAGGACCGCAGTTACTTACAACGGCCGCCGGAGTAATCGGTGCAGTATCTTTTCTTGAATATGCATAGAACAACGAAAGATGTCCGCCGGCCGACGAGCCCGTAAGAAGCACCTTGTTGATATTTATGTCCTTTTCCGCACCTTTTTCCTTGATCTTTTTAAGAGCAAGATCAATATCGTCAGCAATATCATGCAGACTCACTTTTTCCGAAAGATATCTGTAATTTATAGCCGCCGCAGCATAACCCAAATCCTTGCAAGCGGTTTTCAATGCTTTTTTATAACCGTCTTTATCACCTGCTATCCATGCACCTCCGTGAATAAAGAGTATAAGTCCTACTTCACCATCGCTTTTTTCAGGCAGATACAAATCCATAATCTGCCTCTCATGATCACCGTAAGAAAGATTTTTAAACACATAATCTTTATTTTCAATGCCGAAAAGCCCGGTAAAAAATGCAATAACAGTCATAAAAAATGCCACTATTTTTTCCCACATAATGTTTCATCTCCTATTAAAAATATTTTATAACAATCCAACAATATAATTTTACCTTGTCAGGGTTCGGCTGTCAACAAAATATTACCCGTCAAAAAAGACAAAACTCTTGACAAATATATGGTTAAAGTGTATAATAACAAAGCAATTCGAGGCGTAGCTCAGTTTGGTAGAGTGCCTGCTTTGGGAGCAGGATGCCGCAGGTTCAAGTCCTGTCGCCTCGACCATAAAAAAGCAGTAACTGAAAGGTTACTGTTTTTTTGTTTGAGGATTCCATCAAAAAGTGTTGCACTTAGTTTGACAAATCATCTTTGTATTATTCATTATTTTTATTAAACTTACATATAAAAGCAAGAGCCATCAATTGAACCGCCCACAATTATCACAACATCACAAAACCGACGGTTTTTACACCGTCGGTCATTCTTTTATATTATTTCACCCTTACGGACGACGAATACTTACATTAAGCACCAAAGCAAAGCTTGAAAGAGCAAGAAGCATTATAAACGGTGCAACATAACTACCTGTTGACATAAGAAGGTTGCTGCTTGCAGTTGCAATAAATGAAGCAACTAAAAGATTGAAGTTTGTAACACTGAAATTTGTAGGGAAGTTCTTGGTTCCGTAGAATGCCGCTGTAAATGCAGAAGCGACTGTGGGACATGAGCCGTATGATATACCTGTAAGGCAAAGTCCTGCAATACAAAGAGGCAACGAGCTTGCGAATACTGCAAGCAGTGTGATACCTGCTGCCAGGATAGTAACAATATTAGCTGCAAGCATAGTAATGCGACGACCTACAGCATCGAAAAGTGCGCCTGTGAAAATTCTGCCAAGTCCGTTACAAATTGAGAGCACACCTACCAACGTAGTTGCAAGAGACGCCTCTGCACCAACTGAAAGCACGAGATCTCTTGTGAAGCTGATAACAGAGCTACCGACTGCAGTGAGACAAACAAGACATATAAAAGCGCGCCAGAAGGTAAAACGCTTAACCATCTCGGTTGTGGTATAATCCTTGCTTTCAAAGTTTTCTTTGTTGGCTGATTTAGTTGCCTTAGTCTCAGGGAAAACTACCTCTGCACCGGGACGCTTAAGTATAAAACCTGTAAGGATTAGTACCAGAGCAAGTACAACGCCGAAAATCATATACGTTTTCTTCCAGCCTATACCCTCTGAGGCAAAGAGGAATTCAACAACCTTACCAAGAATAAGAGTACTTGCACCGAAAGCCATCATAAGCGCACCTGAGCACAGACCTTTTTTATCGGGGAACCACGCACTGACAGTAGATATCACAACATTGTATGCAATACCAATGCCAAGCCCTGCAAAGAGAGCATAAAAAATATAAAGAAAAGCAATATTTCCGGGCATTATGCCTGTGCAGAAGAATCCGATACCAACAAGAACACCGGATAAAATTATAGTTAACTTTGTACCGATACGTTTAAAGAGCTTACTGCCGAGAAAAGCACCGATACAGAAAAAGCTCATTGTAAGAGTAAAGTTAAAAGCCAGAGCCGAATCACTGAAAGCAAATTCAGCTTTGAGAGGCACCTTTAATATTGACCAGGCATAGAGGATGCCTGAAAAGAGCATAGCAAATACGCCCACAGCAAGAAAAATCTTGCGGTTTGAAAGTTTATTTTCTGAAAACATTTCGAAACTCCTTTATGTTTACTACGAACAAGTATATCAAAAAGCATTATTAAAAGTCAACAAAACTAATATTCTTTATTTTTTCACAAACACTTTTTTAACATTTTTTCAATCTTCAGTTGAAAATTTCTCAACAATCAAGTTATTGTATTTACTTTGCATATAGAGTATTATAGATTCAGGCTGATCAGTAATAATTTATCAGAGGTGATAATATGAACATTTACATTGGTGAAAACATTAAGAGGCTTCGCCGTGAAAAAGATATAACACAAGAAAACCTCGCTGATTTTTTAGGCGTTACCTTTCAGAGCATAAGCAAGTGGGAACGCGGGGAAAGTTACCCTGACATAACACTTCTTCCCGCCATTGCAGGTTTCTTCAGTGTGTCAATCGACGAGCTTATGGGCGTGAATAAGGCTCAGGATGAGGAGGAAATAAAACAACTTCTCAAAGAGCACGATAATTTCACTGATACAAAGCTTATATTAAAAGCTATAACAAACCTAAGAGAAAAATATCCGACAGATTTCAGAGTACAACTTAGATGGTTGGGCTATCTTATTTTTTATGATGATTATGATACCCTTGAACAGCGCATTCCTCAGATTATGTCCATATATCAAAATATACAGAACAACTGCACCAAGGATTCTATCCGCATTTGTGCCAAGAGATATTATATTGATCTTATGAGTAATCTTGCTTGTAAAAAGAATCCTACAGTAACTTTCGAGGATTATGAGCCTATTATAAGAGAAATGCCACTTATGAGAGACGGCAGAGAAAATTATTGTTACTGCTATCGACTTCACAATCATCCCGATGCTGACAAAATAATTATGGAAGCTATAGAAGAACAGATGTTTCTGTTTTACTGTGCTGTTTCAGATTATTATTACACCGACAAATTCAGCCGTGATTATCAGATTGAAATATCAGAAAGGACAAAAGACTTTTTCAATTACATCTACGATGACGGCAACTACGGCAGAATGTGGAGAACTGTAATGAGTCGCTGTTATGGTATGCTTGGTTGGTTTTATTTCGAAAAAGGCGACAAAGAAAAAGCTCTGCACAATCTGAGAAGAAGTGCAGAACTCGCTGTTAAATTTGATAATCTTGACAGAGTTACTACTCTTCACTCAACTCTCTTTGAGGGCAAAACCTTTGACAAGCAATCTCTCGGCACAACCTTCATAGCTAAAAGCTGGATGAAAGAAACCATTCAGAACTACCCCCTATCCGACGACTTCAAGTCCTCGGCAGAGTTCAAAGAAATAATCGCAATGCTCTCATAAAAAAAATCATACCCTGCCTTTTCGGCAGGGTACTTTTAATATCAGACTTTAACAGCCACGGGGAACTGTGTTTCATCGAAGCCTAAAACATAAGCTATTCTGATGGGAATTTCGTAGTTGTTGAGCTTCTCTCCATTTGCAATAAGCTTTTCTGAGCCGTAAACAAGCACGGGTACATCAGCAGCTGAATGGTCACCGCTTGTGAATATATAACCGTCGCCCTCGGATGTGATTGCTCCTGTTTCGTGGTCAGCAGTTACAACAACAAGGGTTTCACCGTCAGCCTTTGCATATTCGAGAACAGCTTCAATGGTATCATCAAAAGACTCAAGTGATTCTGTCATTTCATCCGAATCGTTGCTGTGTGAGTGCTTGTCAATGTGTGCACCCTCAATCATAAGGAAGAAGCCCTCATCTGTATCATCAAGAATATCAATAGCTTTCATTGACATTTGCTCGAGAGTAGGCGTCTCACTGTCTGACTGCTCAACAGTCCACAGATTGTTATTAAACTGTGCATAGCTGTAACTGCCTTCTTCAAGACTCATCATTTCATCATATGTTGTGATATATTCGTATCCTGCGCTTTCGGCATTGCTCTTGGTTGCAACGCCATTTGAAAGACCCCAGATAAGATTTATACCTGACTCAAACTGATCCGCAGTGAGTTCTGCAGTATTATTTCTGTTTGATTCGTGAGCTGAAAACGATGACGGTGTTGCGCCTGTTGTTGCATCTGAGGTAACTACGCCTGTAAGCATACCTCTTTCCATACAAAGCTCGGTAATGTTTTTCGGATATGAATATTTAGCCTGCTTATCAAAAGGATAAACACCAACGGCACTGTTGTTTGTTCTGATACCCGAAGACAAGGCTGTACCGCCTGCGGCACTGTCAGTAACCTTTTTGTTGAATGATCTGGTCATTGAACTGCCCTTGATTTCAAATGTATCCATAACAAGCTCGGTATTTCTCTCTACCTTCGTTTTTTCAAGGTGATTGAAGCCCATACCGTCACCGATAAGATAGATTACATTTTTAATATTATCATCAAAATACTTTGAAGCTTCCTGTGTTTTCGGTGCCTTATATGCACCGAAGAAGGTTCCGAAAGCAAGTATAAAACTGATAAATGAAGCTGTGATTTTTACCATAAAAGAATTTAACATGATTTTCTCCTCCCAAATTATTTTATATAATTATATCATTTTTTATGAAGAAATCAAGTATAAGATAACTCTTAATTATCCACCGGGAAAGCTTTTATCAAAATACCGCTTTCATATTTTTCTTGCAATTTACCGTCATTCATTATATAATCAAGAAAATAAAACTTACAGGAGAAAATCTATGCATTTACTTAAAGTTGAAAGCGGAAACTATCAGGGTCAGGCTGACCCCTATATCTTAGAAAGCGGCGGCAGATACTATATCTATGTCACAGGCCACGACGGAGTTTATGCTTATCATTCAGACAACCTCTTTGAGGGTTGGGAGTACCACGGCATCGTTATGACAGTACCCGAAAGAGATTCCTTCTGGGCGCCCAGCGTTATCGAGCTTGACGGTAAATTCTATATGTACAACTCAATTGAGATTTATGACGATACACCTGACAAGGGCGGTCACAGAGGTGCAATGCACGTAAGCGTTGCAGATAATCCCCTCGGACCTTTCACCTGCATCAAGAGAATCCTTCATCCTTTCTCAATTGACTCACACATCGTTAAAAACGAAGCAGGACTTTTCCTTTTCTATTCAGCAAACAGATTCGAAGGCGAAAGAATCGGCACCTGCATCTATGTTGATAAAATGCTCGATCCTCTCACTCCCGCAGAGAATCCCGTACTCGTTGTTGAGCCTACTCTCGATGAGGATATCTACTGCCGTGACAGATATAAAAAAGGTCAGCACTGGCACACCATCGAGGGCGCTTTCTATTTCAAAGAGGGCGACTGGCAGTACCTTATGTATTCAGGCAACTGCTTCGAGCAACCTACATACTACATCGGTTATGCAAGAGCCAAGACTGATGAAACCGACCTTACAAAGATTAAATTTGAAAAATATCCCGATGACACTACCTACCACCCCGTACTCAAAGCAAATGAATTCGAGGAAGGCACAGGCCATCATTCAATGATAAAACACGAAGGTCAGTGGTATGCCATCTATCACGCAAGAGACTACGACAACGCTACAGGCGCTAGCGCATTTGATGCAAGAAATGCACGTATATGCAAGCTTCACGTAGAAGACGGCATTATCACTGCCGAAAGATATAAAGATCATATCTGATTATAAAATAACAGCTCTGTTTCATTTCAAAACAGAGCTGTTTCTCTTTTATTATTCTCCACGTCGTACGGGCATTACTTTTCCCGAAAGAAAAGTAATCAAAAGAGCTTTACTTGTTTTCTGCTATAAGCTCCTCTAAAATCTCAGCTGCATCTGCAACCAATTCCACACACGGCCTTTTTTTATAGTACTCTGCTGTTCTTTTTTCAGGCTCGGCACTCTTTTCCATTTTAACATCAAGACCAAGAAGCTCACGGCAGATAATACTGCCGTTTCTTTTTGTAAATCTGTCAGCGAATTCACGGACAAGCTCGTAATTTGCCATTTTGCTTTCACTGTCTTTACCGTCAACAGGTGCACATATACTGCCTATAACCATTGCAGCACCGCTTACAGCTCCGCAGACCTCTCTCATTCTTCCGAGTCCGCCACCAAGACCTGCCGATATCTTTTTGGCCGTTTCTTCATCTAAACCGAAACGATGAGAAAAAGCCACAAACACTGACTGCGAACAGTTATATCCTTCTTTAAAAAGACTGACGGCTCTTTCCTTTTCATTCATTGTTGTGTCTTCCTTTCAGATAATCTATCAGTGCAATTGCGCTGTTTTCAGGTAAATCCATCATAAATTCAGGCTCACGCATATTTTCAAGATAGTGAGCATCCGAGCTTCTGATTATAAGCTTTCCTTTTGTTGCAGGATACTTTTCAAGATATTCCTCAGCCCTTGCACCGGGTGTAAGCTCAAAGCATCTCGACTCTACCTCAGGCGGAAAATCGCCTAAAGCAGAAATAATACTGTATGAGTTTCTGTCAATATGTGCAGGATAGCAAACGCCGTCATACTTCTCTACAATTTCACCCAGCTCACTGATACTTACAGAGCTTGCCGTTGTCAGCAGAATTTCTTCCTTACTGAGCACACCGTCTTCGCAGTCCATAACAAGCTGCTCACCAAAGATTTTCTCTCTGTTTTTCACAGGTGGCAGGGTGCTGTAAATATAATCGGAAAACTCCATCGCTTTCTTAAGAGACGGAAAAAGACAAACATTATGAATTTCCTCACTGGTACAAAGCTCCATACCCGGCACAACGGTAATTCCGATTTTCGCCCCTATTTTCATAGCACTTTCGCAGTTTTTACAGCTGTTATGATCTGTCAATGCAATAATATCATAACCGAAAATCTTTGCCATATTGACAAGGTTATAAGGAGTCATATCATTGTCTCCGCAAGGCGACAGACATGAATGAAGATGCAAATCATAATACAGTTTCATATCAGCTCAGATATTTCTACAGCCAGTTCATAGGCATTCTTTGAGCTTTGCAGAAAGCATACACCTTGCATCTCAGCTTTCACTTTAGCCTGTTCATCAAGAGCAGCGTTTTCTGTGAGCAATATACAAGCACAATCACTGAGCACAGCCACAGCAACGGCGTTGATATTCCCCATAACCGTAAGCCACACATCCCCCTCTTTTGCTCTGGACATAACCCATGACAAGAGATCTCCGCTGTAGCAGCCTGTTATTTCTCTTTCGGCGTCATAGGGAGTAAGCACCTTGAGATCTAATGTTTCAACGAATTCTTTAATCTTCATTTTTTTCACCTGTATCTTCATTCTGCACCTTGATTCTGAATGGTGCAGGCAACCAATCATCTTTACCACCCACACGGATATTATGTAAAACACAGTCGGCTTCCTGAGCATATCCGCGAACGATATCATCCGCAAGGGCTCTGCAGCTGGGTGCACCACAGATACCGCAATCCAGACCCGGAAGGTTACTTTCAATTTCTCTGAGCTTAGACATCATCTTCATAGCCGTAATAACATTAGCCGCAGGCTTCATTGCCGGTGACGGAGTAAGCTCCTTAGTCCAGCCGAGATCATCGAGATTGAAATAATCCTCAAGCGAATTACAGGATATTGGCATAAACTTACGGAGTCTCTGAATTCTGGCCTTGGCAACATAGGGATTCTCTACCGTATGCACACCGCCTACACAACCGCCCGTACAGCAATTAAGTTCTATAAAATCAAGGTCATTCAGCTTTTCGTCTTCAAGCTCTTCAAGTACATTTATTACATTCTCTATACCGTCTGCCGCAAGATATCTCTCTTTGAGAAGACCGGCAGCTTCACCACCGCTGCTGCACCAACCGACACCGATAATACCCGAGTCGTTGATTGCTTCAATCTCATCTGTTCTGAGCTTATCCATTGTCTGCACCAAAACAGGATATATATCCTTTATCGCAACAGCTCCGTTTATGCCGTAGTTTTCATGACACAGCGGACTTCTGATAGCCGTTCTTTTTGCAGGACAAGGTGTTATAAAAAATACACCTATTTCCTCGTCGGTATAATTGGTTTCCCTCTTTGCTTTTTCTCTTGCAATCTTTGCCGCAATATCAATAGGCGCACATGTCGGCAAGAGATTTCCCAGAAGATTAGGGAATCTTGTTCTGATAAGTCTTACAACAGCCGGACAGGCAGATGAAATAACAGGTTTTTTAAGCTCACCGTTTTCAAACATTTCTCTTGTTGCCGAGCTGAGTATTTCAGCGCCCTTCGATACCTCCACAATATCGTCAAAGCCCATTTTTTTGAGACCCGTAAGCACGTAATCAACATTTTCAAGATTGTTGAACTGTCCGTAAAGAGCAGGTGCCGGAAGGGCTATTCTGTATTTATAGTTGACAATCTCGTTAAAGTGCTCACTCACTGCGTACTTTGCATGGTGCGGACAAACTCTTATACATTCACCGCAGTCGATACATCTGTCAGATATGATGTATGCCTTTTTGTTTCTCACTCGTATTGCCTCTGTAGGACAACGCTTTATACAATTGGTACAGCCCTGACATTTATCTGCATCCAGGCGTACAGAATGAAAAATAACAGCCATATTTCCACCTCTTTTTGCAAGGTGACTATCACCTTATATGTTTACCTTCAATATTAATCTGGTGCCTACGCCTACCTCGGTTTCGATCTTAAAATCATCAGTATACTTCTTGATGTTAGGCAGACCCATACCTGCACCGAATCCGAGAGAGCGGATATTGTCAGGCGCAGTTGAGTAGCCCTCTTTCATAGCGAGCTCCACATTTTCGATACCGGGGCCGTGGTCTTCAAGTATCATATTTATATCATTTTCCGTAATTTCTACATCTATTTCTCCGCCACCGGCGTGTATAACCATATTGATTTCGCCCTCATACATAGCTATGGCAACATTTCTTATAGCATTGGGCGATACACCAAGCTGCTTAAGATTACGTTTGACGTCGCTTGAAGCAGCACCGGCTCTGGTAAAATCCGTACCGGAAACATCATAATGAAGTTTAATGCTCTCAGACATTATTTTCCGCTGCCTCCTCTCAAGCCTGCCGAATAAAGTTTACCGCAGGATGTAAACATCTCAAGCTCAGTGCAAAGCATAACCATATCTCTGTCCTCAGCCATTTCAATCATATCGAGATGAGGGCGTTTACCCCTGACAAAAACTATACAATGCATATCCATCATTTCGGCAGTGCGCACTACCTGAGGATTAACAAGACCTGTCAGAAGAACGGCCTGCTCCTTAACAAAAGCAAGAACATCGCTCATCATATCGCTGCCGCATGCAGCATTTACCGGTGTTTCCAAAAGGTCGGCTCTGCAAATAACTTCAGCACCAAGAATTTCTTTAATGTCATTAACGTTCATATTATCCTCCATAGAATATGTGAGATTTTATACATAAAGCGGGCATAATAATGCCCGCCGGATTACAAACTATTTAATTTCAGCCTTTTCGATTTCCTTTTCGATTATATCCACAGCCAGATTCCAGACTGTCTTACCGGCAAGGACAAAGCTGTCTTTGTTCTTCACAGAGCAAAGCATAGCGAAGGCTTCACCGATGTTTTCGGAAATATCTCCGCCCTTCTGTATGGCAAGGTAATAGAAGGTAAATGCCGCACCGTTAGCTATATTACTGTAAAAGCCCGGCATATCCTTTTCCATTGCATCATACATAGAGGCTATTGCCGTTGTTGACAAAAGCTCTGAGGGAAGTTCAATCTGAAGAAGAGTTTCACAGGCAAAAACAAGAAGAACTCTCACCTGATAAAGAATATCCTGCACAAAGAATTTCGGTGACAGATGATCCTTAAGATTTACAAAAATACCCTCACCGTCGCTCGTAGGAGCAATAGTTGCAAGTGTTGCACCTAATTTACGCGCTCTATCAATATTGCCATTGGCTCTCTGACACATTACTGCATCAAAATTACCGATAAACTCCGAGGCACTCTTATTCATTTCTTTTTTGCTGACATAAATTCTTACATCGTTTTCACTCATGTTTTAACTCCGTTTGTAGTGTTTATTTTGCTTCTGCAGCAGCCTGTCTTTTAAGCTTTCTGCGTTTTTTAGCCTTGTATGACAGAAGCTGTGCTACATTTGCTTCATCAGGACCATATTCGCCTATCTTTACAGGATAAGCATTATATGCACCATGGAAATCACTTCCGCCTGTCATAAGAAGGTCGTTTTTCTTTGCAATACCAATAAGAAGCTCCTGCTGTTCAGGTGTATTTTCAGGATGCCATACTTCCACACCGTCAAGCCCCAGAGGAATGAGCTCTTCTAAAAGCTCAAAATTATTATAGAAGCCCGGATGAGCAAGCACAGCGATACCGCCTGCTTCATGAATAGCTTCAATAATCTCTGCAGGCTCCGGATATGTACATTCCATAAGCACATTCATTCTTGACTCTTTAGAGAAGAGCATATTGAATAAATCGCCGAAAATTGTTGTGGTATATCCACACTCCATAAGAGACTGCATAATGTGTTGCTTATATATATTTGTTGAACCTGTTGCACATTTCATAATCAGCTCAGGGGTAACAGGGAATTTGTTTGCCACCTTCGCTATCATAATTCTTGCGGCTCTTTTTCTCTTATCGGAATTGCTCTTGCAAAGGCCCTCGAGTCTCTCGGGCTTGTCGGGAAGATAACAGAGAATGTGCGCTTTAGCACCTCTCTTGCCATCTGTAGCAGAAAACTCAACAGCAGGAATCACCGTAATTCCGTGTCTTTCGCCTATAATAGAAGCTCTGACTGTACCTGCAAGACAATCATGGTCAGTAATTGCAAGAGTTGTAACGCCGCTATTTTTCGCAAGAATAATTATGTCGTCGATACCTAATGTACCGTCTGAAAGTTTCGTATGGCAATGTAAATCTGCTTTCAAAATAACTCCCCATTCCTTTGTTTTATTAGCTTTTATAAGGTTAAACTATATGTCAGGTTTCGTTTACGCCCTAAAAAAGGTTAAAGTACCGCAATAATAATATCATTATACTCTGATTTTGCAGTTTTTTCAAGGGGAATTTGGCTTAAATATCAGATTTTTTAATGCTTCTGTCACTTTTTTCTGATTACCACTGTGAAGAATCTTCGATAATTCTCGAAAAGATATTTGCAAGAAGCTCTGTCAGACAGGACTCCTGTCTGTTGTTCATTTCTCTGTAATCCTCAACAGAAGCATCATCGGCATCATCGCTTATCTTTCTCAGAGACAGCATCGGTACACCACACTTATCGCATACACCGGCAATAGCAGCTGATTCCATATCAAAAGATTCGATACCGAAGGTATCCTTATACAGCTCCTTCTTAACCTTATCGGTAAGGAATATATCACCTGTGCCTGCCTTTGCTCTGATAATGCCCTCGCTCATAAGCGCATAGGACATAAGTTTTTCATCGGCAGAGTAAATATATTTCTGTCCGTCAGCCTTAACACCTAAAGGCTTTCCTATTGCTGTAAGATCATAATCGCACTCAACATAGCTTTCCACTGCAATCATATCTTCTCTTCTGAGCTTCTGCACAGCACCGGAAAGTCCTGCATTAAGAATAATATCAGCTTTGTCATCACCGATTAAGAAAGCTGTAGCAGAAGCAGCATTTACCTTACCGATGCCGCATCTGACACCGATTATATCGAGTACCCTGCCGTCCTTTTCGAGTCTGACTGCACACGAATCGTTTCCTCTTCTTACACTTTCAACACCTGAATTTTCCTTTGCCCACTGTAAAAACGGACCGTATTCCATAATATCTGCAAAAAGTATGCCTACGGTTTTATTCATAGTAAAATTTTCCTTTCAAAGTAAACTTTTGATTTTTTTACTCATTTTATTAAATAAGCATAGGTTTAAATGACAATTAACCTTGTTTTTTATTATATCCCATTAACTCCCTCTATGTCAATGTCTGCTTAAGAGCATAAAATAAACTACAGGCGTTTTTCGCTTTACTGTATAAGGCAACCGGTGAGATATTAATTCCATCTCCGCGAAAAGCCGGTTATCTCCCCTTTACAGTCACTATACCGGAGCTGTATCCTACTGCAGCTCCGGAAAAGAAACAATTCATTTGTGTAATCTAAGTGTTAATTAATTAAACAAATAAATAAAAAGACCTCTGATGTCCTTAAATTTACATAAAACTGTTGCATATTGCTCCGATATTTGTTATAATTCTTACACTATATTAATAAAAGGAGTAAAAAGCAATGAAAAAGATTTTAAGCTTAGTTTTAGTTCTCGTTCTTATGATGTCAATCGCTGTTACAGCATCAGCTGCAGACGGTTCATTCACCACCGGCGGTACCGAAACAATATTGCCCAGCACAGGCTCTACACCTTCACTCAATGATGTGTTTATGGCAATATCTGATTTCTTCAAGCTTGAAGCATTCGTGCCTTATTTCGACGGATTCCATGAAGCTCTCGGTGACTTTTATATCCAGTTCGACTTATGGCTCAGAGTTATTGGCGTTACTCTCAACGATGTAATCGGCAATCTTCTCAACAGTGGTGTTCTTGGTTAATATAAAACCACAACAATCCTTATTCGCTAATACGCCAACGTATTAGCGAATTTTTTTGAGCAATAACACAAGAGGTCATATTATGAATTTAAAAGAAAACATAAAAGCATCCTTACCGTATTTTAAAAGAATGATATTTATTGCCATACCTATAATGATACAAAACGGTATTACCAACTTCGTCAGTATGCTTGACAACATTATGGTAGGCAGAGTCGGAACCTTGCAAATGACAGGCGTTTCTATTGTCAATCAGCTTATATTCGTCTTCAATCTTTGTATTTTCGGTGCAATGTCCGGCGCAGGTATCTTCACAGCACAGTTCTACGGAAAAAAAGATAATGACGGAATGCGTTCAACTCTTCAATATAAGCTTATAAGCAGCATTATTATTTCGGTAATAGGCATATGTGTGTTTATCTTTTGTGGCGAGGCTCTCATATCGGCATATCTCCGTGGAGATGGTACTCCTGCAGATGTAGCCGCTGTTATGACTTATAGCAAAAGCTATCTTAAAATTATGCTTATAGGAACTGTGCCTTTCGCACTTTCTCAGGCCTATGCCGGAACTATGAGAGAAACCAGTGACAGAGTTATTCCTATGGTCGCAACAGTGTCTGCAGTATTTGTCAATCTTATATTCAACTATCTGCTTATTTTCGGCAAATTCGGATTTCCTGAGCTCGGTATTAACGGCGCTGCTATCGCAACCGTATTTTCCAGATTTATTGAGCTTGCCATTCTTGTAATATGGTCTCATACCCACAAGAAAAAATACGAATTCATCCCGGGACTTTTCACCCGTTTCACCATAACAAAAGCTCAGATCAAAAAAATTACCATTGTTATGCTTCCTTTGCTTCTCAATGAAACTCTCTGGTCTGCAGGCATAGCAACGCTTAACCAGTGTTATTCTATAAGAGGGCTTGACGTTGTTGCCTCAATAAATATCGTTTCCACCCTGAGCAATGTTTTCGGTGTTGCCTTTATTGCTTTTGGATGTGCAATTGGTATTATTCTCAGCCAGATGCTCGGTGCAGGAGAAAAAGAGCAGGCAAAATTTGCTGCGCCAAAGCTCTTCCTTTTTTCCGTAACAGCAGTTATCATCATAGCTGCACTTATGTCTGCGTTTGCACCTCTGTTCCCTGAAATATATAATACCAATGATTCAGTGCGACACCTGGCAACATATCTTATTCTGCTCAATGCACTGTTTATGCCAATTCAGGCAGGCACCAATGCAGGTTATTTCACCTTACGCTCAGGAGGAAAAACCTTTATCACCTTCATTTTTGACAGTGGCTTTGTATGGCTTATCAATGTACCTCTGGCATTTGCACTCAGCCGTTTTACCGATATTGATATCGTATATCTCTACACTGTAATTCTGAGCACCGATATCATTAAATGTCTTCTGGGCTATATCTTCGTCAAGAAGGGTGTATGGCTGAATTCTGTTGTAGATTAACAAACTTGAAAAAATAATCTTATTATGATATAATTATTTTATAACCACTTAGGAGAACTTATATGAAGATACAACAATCGGCAGAAAACTATCTTGAGACTATATTGATGCTCTCACAAAAAAACGGCAGTGTACGATCAATAGATATCGCCAACGAGCTGAACTTTTCAAAGCCCAGCGTAAGCGTCGCTATGAAAAACCTCAGAGAAAACAATTATATAGACGTTTTGGGTGACGGCTCTATCGTTCTTCTGCCACCCGGAAAAGAAATTGCAGAAAGACTTTACAGCAGACATACGATACTTACAGAATTACTTTCTCTTTTAGGTGTTTCTAAAGAGACCGCTACGGAAGACGCTTGCAAAATTGAGCATATTCTTTCTGAAGAAAGCTTCAACGCCATAAAAAATCATCTCGACAAAATAAAAAACATATGATAACAGCTGTACCGCTTCGTTTCGGTACAGCTGTTTTTTATCTTTATCCTTATTATTCGCCCTTGAGCTGTTTTGCAAGCTTCTTGCCATGCTCACGCATTTCAAGAACAAAGTCACCCTTAGGCTCAAAGAACATACCTCTCTTTGACATAAATCGGTATTCACCCTCTTTGAGAAGCATAATCACAAATCCGCCTATAATTGCGCATCCTATAATAATAGCAAACAAGGGGAGTCGGCAGGTGAGCCAATCACCCGAACGAAGAGGAAGAGTGAAGCTCATATAGATTTCGCCTCTTTCAAAAAGCTCAGCAAACGTGTAGGTTACATTGCCGTAAGTATAGTTACCAGTAGCATATACAGGAAGTGAACCGTCTGTATAAGCAGTATTGACTATACCGAAAAGAGCTGTTAAAACACCGCCTACAGCAGAGCCGGCCATAAGTCCCGGAATAACTGTAAAAGGACTTCTGCAAGCAAGAGGCATTGAGAATGCTGTTGTCAGCTTGATGTTTTCAAAAAACGCATTGATAGGCCCTGATGTAGCAAAGTTCATATCATCTGTATCGGTCTTGCCCTTCTTGAATATCTTGCAGAGAAGAACACCGAAGAAAGCTGTCCAACCGGTTGCAATGAAGCACACGCTGTAAATTGTGATAAGCTGTGCATTGCCTGTTGCAAGATAAGCTGATGTGGCAACTGAGAAAGCAGCAAGTGAAACCGGTCCTATAAGGTCAAAGCCGACCATAAGGCCCATAATCAGAGCCGCTGCAACAATATTGCTTTCAGCCGCAGCATTAAGAGTATTTCCAAGAGACTCTGCAATAGCAGCAAAAGGTATTTGTATTCCGTATTTGATAATTATAAAGGTTGTTGCTGCTGAAGCCACAGGAATAATAAGAATGAGCACGATAAGATCCACGCCCTCAATTATCTCGAGACCCTTTACTGTATCGGGTATAGCCTTGATTTTTGAAAGAAGCTTATCGATTTTTGAGCCTATTACGGGTTTGAGATTTGACCAGCCTGCATAAAGAAGCTTTATAAGAAGCGCAAGCATTACTGCCATAATAAGATATCCCATATAGCCTATAGATGTAGCTTTTCCGTAATTCTCAGGTGTTGCAAAAAAGCATACATATGTATTTACAGCATCAGCAGGCGCTGAAGTAAAATGAGCAAAGTACAGTGACAAAGCCAATGCGGGCGCCACACCGGGAAGACCGGCTATAAGATAAGAAACTATCACCGCCAATACTACAAAGAAAAAGTCAGTTGCCCAAAAGAGTATAAACCAGAGTGTGGGTTCTGTTTCTGCGCCTGTCCAACCTAAAATGTGATAAGTCTGAAATATGTTCTGCAAAAAGAAGAAAAATCCTGCACCGAGAGCACCGAAAAGCTGAACAATAAAAATTATTGCGGTGGCACGGTAGATTTTTTCCTTGGTGTCCAAATAAAGTTTTTTCATATTTTCTCTCCTTTTTAAGACAATTTTTCTTTTTTGTCTTTTAAGTCCATTATAATACCAAAACCTCATATAAGTCAATGACTTATACACAAAAATAAGCCCGAGTTATTTTTCTTTATAGACTGCTCCAGTGCTATGTAACAACAAAAAAACAGATGTGTTCAAAATCATCTTAAACACATCTGTCAGGTCTTTCGGGTCTGTGCTCAGCGCAACAGCCTCTTTCAATTATAAATTTATCCGAGCATACTCAGCCAATCAAGATTGATGTAGCTGTAGCCTTTAGGTATTTCAAAATATGAATCGGGAACATCGGTTGTAATCTGTGCAAAATATGTTGAATCCACATGACCGTCAGAATAAACATTATCCCTTCTTACGAGCATATCACCATCGAAGTAATAGTTGACTGTTGTTCCGTCTGTAGTGCTGTTATAGCTTTCGAGAATAAGCTTTTCACCGTTGATTTCAACTTCAGAAACAGTGATTTTACCGATATCGTCATCACCCATCTGTTCCATCATCGCTCCGATATCCATATCCTCGCCCATCATATCCTCAGGCATCTTACAATATTTTTTCCAATCATTGAAGATAAGATACATAGTATCCTTACCCTTGAGATAAAGCATACTGCAGTTCATAGAGGTACTTTCAAGCTCCATTGACATATCTACGCGCATATTACCGTTTTTAATAGCCATAGTTATCGGCTGATCACCCATACTGTCATCATTCATGGTGATTTTCATAAGATATGTACCGTTTTTGAATATCTGCTGATATTTGTCAATTCTGTAAGCCTTCAGGTTATTGTCCTGCTTATCTTCCTCAGGCTTCTTTGTAGTTGTGACGTCTTCTTTATTTCCGTCTGTAGTACCCGACTTTTTGGTGGTAGTGGTATCATCCTGACGAGAGCTTTCAGTTGTTGTAGGAAGAGTTGTAGATACCTCACCCTGGAACTTGTTGATATCATTTGTAACATCTACGTGAGTACCTGTAAAATTTGTCGGCACATCATCCAGAGCAACCTCTCCGTTGATATCACCTACTGTACTGCCGACAGTTGTGCCGTCAAACTCTGCAGCATAGCGATTACCTCCATCATCCGTAACAACAACATAGGTTGACCCTTCCTTGTCGGCTACCATAGTATAAGTCATACCCTCGGTATCGGTAACGTATCCGTTATCGTTTATTGTTGCCTTTTCAGGATCATAGGTGAAATAGTAAATACCTCCACCTACACCCGCAACTGTGAGTATCAGGATACACACTAAAATTCTACGCAGTATTTTTTTCATATACAAACTCCTTATAAATACTGATTATCATTTATTATAAGATTACAGATTTAAGTTGTAAAAATCAAGCAAATCCCTGTAAAACTTGTGTTAATGAAGTTATGCAGAGATATATTTCCTTTGTAAACTAATTATTACGAAAGAAGCTTATCAATAACACTCTGAACAGGATCTGTGTCAGCGAGCTCTATTGCACCCTTATCAGCAAGAGCAGGTGTTCTTGTATCAATAGGAAGCTTTGCCAGAACGGGTACACCGAACTTAGCCGCAACCTCTTCTGTTTTACTTTCACCGAAAATATAGTGCTTTTCATCGCAGTTAGGACACACAAAATAGCTCATATTTTCAACAAGACCAACAACAGGAATATTCATCATCTCAGCCATATTGAGAGCCTTACTTACGATAAGACCAACAAGATCCTGAGGTGTTGTTACAACAATAATACCGTCAACCTTAAGATTCTGGAAAACTGTAAGAGGCACATCACCTGTACCGGGAGGCATATCAACAAACATATAGTCAACATCGCCCCATGCAACGTCCGTGAAGAACTGCTGAATTACACCACTGATAACAGGTCCTCTCCATACAACGGGAGCATCCTGAGAGGGAAGAAGAAGGTTTACAGACATAACTCTTGTGCCACCTCTTGACTCTCTGGGGAACATTACTATATTGTTAGTTTCAACCTGACCTTCAATACCGAACATTTTAGGAATAGACGGGCCCGTTACGTCGGCATCAAGAACAGCAGTCTGTTTACCGCGAAGCTGCATAGCAGTAGCAAGAAGTGAAGTAACTGATGATTTACCTACACCGCCCTTGCCGCTGACAACGGCATAGATTTTTTTGATATTGCTGTATTCATTCTGCTTAAGGTGCATATCCTTTTCTTTATCCTTGCATCCTGAAGCTGATGAACATGATGAACAGTTACCTGAGCATCCACTCATATATAACACTACCTTTCGAAAAATTATGAATTATGAATTACATATCATAATAAAAATCCGGACTAAATTATATAATAATACAATTTTATCCGATTGTCAAATCTTTAACCACATTTATTTCGTACTCTGCCGAAGAATATTGACTTTGAGCTAAAAGGATGGTAAAATAAAAACCTATTCACTATTCCCTTTTACTTATTACTTCATATACGCCTCCTTAGTTCAATGGATAGAATAAATCCCTCCTAAGGATTAGATGTGGGTTCGATTCCCGCAGGGGGTGCCAATCTCAAAAGCCGAAAAGCCTTGATTTCACAAGGTTTTTCGGCTTTTTTATATTTTTTTCTTTTCTGAAAAATTTAAAAGTTTAATTTTTATTTGCAATTTTTATAATTTTCTCAGCTAATTTAACACCGGAAAAAGCGCCGATAGTTATACCTCCTATGGGAAAAACTTTTTGTCCGGCTATTGAAGCATTTCGTATGCCGGGCATATGACCTCTTCCAAATCGTAAATATATAAGAGGATTCCAACTTTCCGGCATCCAACCACCGTAATTCACACCGGTATAGCGATGATAAGTTAATGGTGTAACCATATCACAAAGTTGTAATTTTCCACGAATATCAGGAAATTGTTCTTCAATAGAATTCAAAATATCCTGAGCTATTCTGTATTTTTCTTTATTATACAGATCTTTGCTGACATTATAAATTGCTTTCCATTCCAGGAAATCGTTTTCATTTTGATAAATAGTTACAGAAATTGCCGAATTGTAAGTGTTTGTATTTTTTTGAGTGCGAACAGAAAAATTATTTAAATATCTGTTGCCAACCTTAAAAGGTTTGCATGGTATTGATACATTTTCGTCTATGCTATATGTATCTGCACAATCCAGTCTGAAATACAATACGCAAGAGCTTGTAACATGTTCCTTTGCTATTGTTTTTTCTAATATCGGCAGCTTTTTGTTTGAATTGGTCATAACTTTGTTAACAGAAGCAATATCGTTGGAAAAAATCACATAATCAAAATTACACTCGGTACCGTCAATGAATTTCAATTCACGTATATTCTTATTTTCGATCATCACCTCAGTCAGACATTTGTTAAAAAACACTTCACCGCCTGAGTTGATATAATTATCATACAGTGTTTCCACCATTTCTTGTTGATTATTCTCAGGTATGTTGAAGTTACCGGACGAAAAAAACGACCATAAAGCAATATATTGCAGAACAGTTCTTTCTCTGTTCAGTACGTCGGAAAAAAATTCTCTTAACTCGCGTCCTTTGATTTTTTTGCCGTATTTCTTGCAATTTATTGTTCCGTAGTATAACACATCGGGAATAACCGTAAAACAGTGTAAAAACAAGCTAAACAATCGGACTAATATGTTTCTGCTTTTTTTAGTAATCAGTGGCAATTCGAGTTTTTGGAATTTTTTTACAGATTTCGCCAGTTTTAAAATCATTTTTTTATCCTGTGGACTAAGAGAAATCATCTCGTTGACAGTTTTATTAAAATCTTTATAAATACTGACAGAATTATTATCCCACAAAAATCTTTTGAAACAATTTTTAATCTCCGGTGATTTTTTGAATAGACCTAAGCTTTGCCACATGTCATTTGCGAAGGTGTTTTGAGCAGTACCTAAGACAAACTCTAATACATTATTAATGAGTATGCCGTCTTTTTTATATATAGCTATAACCCCTCCGGGATTATTCATCTTTTCAAAAATAACGGTATCAATTCCGGCTTTCTGCAACATTATACCTGCACTCATTCCGGTGATTCCGCAACCAATAATTACAACTCTCATATTTGCACCTCTTGTCTTTTTTGCTTACAATGACTTGTAAATTCGTATTTGATACTTGTAAAGTATATCATAGAAACATAATTGTTTGCAATGTTTTTTGACATAAATCAGTTGATTTTTAAAGAACTGAAAAATAGCGAAATATCATTCGCCTGCATGTCGCTCGCTTGCTAATATTCTGCTAATTTTCATTAGCAAAACTGCTAAATATCAGAGAAAACCGAGAGTGACTCTGTTAACACCACAACACCCGCTAGCCCTAGTAAAATAAGGGTTTGTGATGGTTTTTAAGTGACAAAAAGTGAACAAAATAACACCCTTTGGGACAAACTCCTAAGGATTAGATGTGGGTTCGATTCCCGCAGGGGGGTGCCAAAAAATCCAAGTCTTTCGACTTGGATTTTTTCATTTGTGTCCGCAGGACACAACATCATTTGACCGTAGGTCAACATCATTATGAGCGTAGCGAATACATCATTGTTCGCTTGCGGACACAAATGAACGATGTTGTGCTTTGCACAAACAGACTGCTGTAATTTTATTCTACGGATTCAAAAAGCCAAGACGATAAATATTGTATTCCTAAAAAAATAATGTTAAACTTTATGTAAGATGAATCCGATAAAATCGGTTTATATAAGTGAGAGGAGGTTTTCAGATGGAAGATAAACAAATAATAAAGCTTTTCTTTGCGAGAGCTGAAGAGGCAATTCAAGTCTTGAGGGTGCGTTTCGGCAACACCTTATACAAAATCGCAATGAACATTCTCGGTAATCATCACGATGCAGAAGAAACAACAAACGATACATACCTTGCCATTTGGAATGCTATACCGCCTAAAGAGCCTGACCCCTTGGCTCCTTATGTATACCGTACAGGAAGAAATATGGCACTGAAACGGTTAGAATATCTTTCAGCAGAAAAACGAAACAACAGTTATGACGTATCCTTGGACGAGCTTGGTGCTTGTCTGCCCGATAATGATATTAACCCTGAACAGGCTGTTATTATTCAGGAGATTGCCGACTCCATAAATAACTTTTTGGAACAGGATACTGATATGAACAGATATATTTTTATGCGTCGGTATTGGTATGGAGATTCAGTTGAGGATATAGCAAAAGCCGTTAATATGAAAAGCGGTGCTGTTTCGGTACGCTTAAACCGCATCAGAGCAAAATTAAAAGAACATCTTATTAAGGAGGGTTATTACTATGAAGCGTAAACACGTATTGGAAGTTTTGGATAAAATAGACGATAGACACATCAAAGAAGCTGAAAAAGCTCCGAAGAAAATGAGAAAAAGACCTTATTGGATAGGTGCGGTTGCTGCTGTTTTAGCAGTTGTAATTTGCATCAGCTCTTTCCTCAATACACCTATAATTACAGCAAACGCCATTGCTCTCCCCGGCGATGCACGTATGATGGAGCATCCCGACCTTGATGATTATAAAGACAGAGAAATCTATATGGCGGATGTGGAGCTATGGAAGGCTGAAACAGACCACAGAAGAACAACGAGAGAAAACGCAGCTGTTTCCTTGTCACATTTTTTCACAGAAGCATCTGCAGAATTCCTCTCTTCACAGAACAATGAAAATGCTTTATGGTCACCTATAAACGCTTATATCGGACTTTCTATGCTTGCCGAAATAACAGATGGTGACAGCCGCAAGGAAATTTTAGATTTGTTCGGTGTAAGTGATCTTGAAACACTCAGAAGTCAGGTCAGTGCTGTCTGGGAATCCGTTTATGAGGATGACGGAAATGAAATATGCACATTGGCCAATTCTCTTTGGCTTGAAGACGGACTTAATTACAATCAGGATACTATGAATAACCTTGCATATCACTATTATGCTTCTGTGTATAAGAGTGATCTTGGAAGTGACAGTGCAAACAAGTCAATAGGTAATTGGCTCAATAAAAATACGGGCGGAATGTTAAAAGACCGCACCGATAAAATCGACTTGTCTCCCGAAACCCTTCTTGCCCTCTATTCAACACTCTTCTTCCAAGCTAAATGGAGTGATGAGTTTAACAGCAAAAACAATGCTGACGATATTTTCCACGGTCTCAACGGCGATGCCAATGTCACCTATATGAATAAAAGCCTTTATCAAATGTATTATTATTGGCATGATGATTACAGTGCAGTAGCGTTAAGCCTTAAAAACGGAAGCACAATGTGGTTTATTCTTCCCGATGAAGGAAAGACAACTGCCGATGTGTTAAGTGGCGGTGCTTACGGAGAAATGATTTCTTCGGGTAGTGGTGAAGATGGATGGCAAAACAAAAAGTATATGAAGGTCAATCTGTCTGTACCGAAGTTTGATATTTCTTCCACAGCAAACTTAAAAGAGGGACTTAGCAGAATGGGCGTAACAAAGGTCTTTGATATGGAACGCTCAGATTTTACGGCAATCACCTCTGATTCACCTGTGTATGTTTCTGCGGTTAATCAGTCAGCAAGAGTTGAAATCAACGAAAAAGGCGTAAAGGCTGCTTCTTATATTGAATTTCCCATGGCAGGTTCTCCTATGCCTCCTGAAGAAATAATAGATTTTGTACTCAATAGACCTTTTGTATTTGTGATTTCTAAAGGTAATTTACCTCTCTTTACAGGTATAGTGAATAATCTTTAATCCGTTATATTGATAATTTTTCCCGCGTCGCTTTACCCCCCTTATTTCATCTTGGGGATACATCCTGAAAAACACATTATACACAAACAAGAGAGAGCATTTTGCTCTCTCTTCTTTTTATCATATCATATTGAGCACTACCATAAACTCGGTCAAAGCCGAATTGAACACGGCTGCTATACGCTCCCACAGAGTCGACCTCGGCGGATAAATATTATGTCCGTTTATTTCTGTCAGGGCGCCTTTATCATCAAGAGAAAGAATCCTGTAGTTGATATTATAAGGCTCATCCTCATAAAGCAGTGCAAAATTACCATCTGAAAGCTCAGTAAGGCACGAGTACGCATAGAAACCATCCGTAACATTGTGTGTAGAAATCCAGTCAATATCATTTTTATCATTAACAAGTCCAACCCTCACTACTCCGTCTGCCCTGTCTAAGAAGTTGGACGGATATGAAGCCAGAATAACCTTTTTTCCGTCAATAATTCTGCTTGTATTGATGAAGGTGCTCATACAACTGGCCTTGGCGATAAGATCTGTGTCTGCTGAGAATTTGCTCCAGGATATACCTCCGTCAGTGCTGTCGGCATAAGCAATATAGTTAGAGTCGTTTCTGCTGAACATTCTGAGCACGCCGTCATTGAGCTCAACAATCTGAGCCTCGCTTGTTCTGCCAATACCGGTCTTTAAGCTTGTTGCTTCACCTCTGTGCCATACTGCGCCATTGTCATCAGAATAAATTGTACTTACGCTTAATTTTGCACCCTTCTTGGTATACACACAGAAGATCACTCTCTCCCTGCCGTCAACATTTGTAACAAAGCCTCTGCCCGGACCTATACCAAGAAACGTCTCATCTTCTGCCTTTACAAAGGCGTTTAGATTTATAGGTGCACTCCAGGTCTTGCCGTTATCATCACTGCATCTGAGCCAGAGATATGATGTGCGCAAGCAGCAAAGCTCCGAATCACTGTAATATACATTCTGATGAACACTTATGCCCTCACTACTCTTCTGAGCAATATATAAAGGCTCACCATTCTTATAAAGATAAAATTCCTCATCCACACTGTATTCTGTCGTTTCAGATCCATTCACAGTAAACACATCGGCAAAGCCGTCATTGAACTCACCTATATAGTATTCAAACTTGCTGAGCTTGTCCGTAGCGTTTCCGGATGTGAGAAGCATATGTTTTACACCGTCGATTTCAGCAAAGCCTGAGCCCTTCTTTGAATAATCAGAGCCTCCACCTGACGGAAATGCATCTGATATAACAAAAACTCTTCCGCTTCCTGCCTGAACAACTGCCGAATCAATAAAAGAAGCGCTTTTTGTACTGGTGGCACCATCAGCATAATCTTCAAAGTGATTAAGCATACCATACTTCCAATCTGTATAACCGTTCTGCGAAATCGCATAAACAATGTCAATATTTGCAGGCGAATCAAGGCCCTCATCATAACGCTTATCCGCAACGGCAATAACCGAGCCGTCATCAAGAGTATAAATAGCAGGTATACGAAATGTCTTCGAGTCAACAGCACCGCTGTAAAACGGTCTGTTATAGCTTTCAGCAAAGGCTACAATGACAAACATACTTAAAAGCACAGCTAAAGCTAAAATAACAGATAATATCTTTTTCATTTCAGATCCTCCCTATCATAACAGATTTAAGTTTGTTTTCATCCGACCGGAAGTCTCTTCACCAATTCATCAGTATCCTTAAGATTTATCCTCTTAGAACAGATGTAAGTCTTCAGACTTTTTCCGTCTTCAGTCTTTTCGTCAGGACTGAATTTACCGTAACCACAAGTAACTATTGTATCATCAGCAAGAACAACATTACCGCAGTATCCCGTATCTGAGCCGGCATAGTACTCAGGCTTTGTCTGGTCATCGTTATAAATATGAGCGAGCTTTATTCTATAATCTCCCTCTGTGCCGTTTTTCAGATCATCATAGGTGCCAACCCAGGCAACAAGACCTTCACTTATCCAACCGCGATTTTTATCGGTTGTATTTTTTGCATTCTGCTTTGCCTTGCTTCCTCTTTCGATAGAACGGAAGGTGATGAACAATCTTCCGTCTGAGGTGTATTCGGCCTTATGTCTTTCACCGTTAAGAGCTGAAGGAGCTTCTACAGGCTCACTCCATGTTTTACCCTCATCATTTGAGAAAGCAATCATTGAGTTAATTTTCTTTGACTGACTTCTTGCAATAAGACAAAGCTCATTGCCCACGCCTTTATCAGATCTGATAATTTCAATCTCACACATCTGAGCGCTCTTTTCTGTATCACGATGCTCTGAAAGAAACTTTTCCGGCTTACTCCAATGCATATTGCCATCCTTATCAAAAGTCAGAACAGTGCTGTAATTATAAAAATCAGCATCGTGGAAAACACCCATCCACTTATCTGTGAACGCTCCGTTTTCCTTGAGTCTTGTAAGGCTTGCCATTGCAACTATGGGCACAACCGAATTGTCACTTTTCAAGTCATAAAATCTCTCGAACTCACTCCAGGTTTTACCCTCATCTTCTGAAACCGAACACTCAAAGCCTCCGTTTGTAGAAGAATTCGGCCACTTTGGATTAGCGGAAATGAGAATAAGTTTATCAGGAGTGCCATCAGCAAACTCAAGACGATAAACTGTAGGAGTCTCCTGGGAGTTCACCCAGCTTTCCGGAGTGTTTTCTACACTGTCAGTCCAGCTTACACCGCCATCAATACTCACTTTATTGAGAACCGCACCTTTACCATGTCCGGCAGGGTACACAGTGAGAATGTTTCCGTTTTCAAGAAGAACACTGTCAGGGTGAGCCATATAATCTTTTGAATTGTCCACTGTTGACAACGTGTAAAGATATTCATATTCCGTACCCTTCAGTTCATCAGGCATAACACTTAAATCCAATTCCGGTATAGTATAATCTTCCCCCGTAAATTTATTACGGATGAAGAAGCTCGTTATATTTGCAAAAAAATCTTTTATCTTCGCAAATACCTCTTTAAAGAAATCTGAAATCTTGTCAAAAACATTTACACTTTCCGTCTCTGCTTCTGTTTCACCACCAGCGAAAGCAGGTATTGCACAAGGCAGAATAAGCACCGCGCAAAGAATCAGCGCAATTATTTTTTTGATTGTTTTCATATTGTAATCTCCTTTCGAATTACTGTCTGATAGATTATAGCATATTCCTTTTAATAACTCAATAAATAAAAATTACGGCTTACACCCGAAGGTATAAGCCGTAAAAATTTAATCTTAGTGAATAAAAAGTGAAAGCACTACAAGAATTGCTGAGCCGAATACAGGAATAAGAATTGAACCGATTGACCAGGTCTTGAGGCTTGTCTTGATATCCATACCTGAGAAGTTTGTAACAACGTGGAAGTATGAGTCGTTGAGATAGCTCGGGCACATAGTTGTAAGACAAAGTGCAAGAGCACAGAGATAGGGATTGATACCGAGAGTTGCCAGCATAGGTCCGATAATAGCTGAGCCTGTGATCATAGCTGTAGTACCTGAGCCCTGAGGGAATCTCATAACAACACCGATGATGATGGGGATGAGAATTGCAGGTACGCCTGCTTCAACAATCCAGTTTGCCATAATGCCGGCTGCACCTGTTGCATTGATAACTGCACCGAGAGCGCCACCTGCAGCTGTGATGAATACGATAGGACCTGCATCGCGGCAAGCTTCCTGCATCATATCAACACAGGTCTTCTTGTCATATGTACGGCAAAGAAGGAATGCGCCCATGCAAAGTGAAACGAAAAGGGCGATTACAGGCTGACCGAGGAATGTGAAAATGCTTGCAACTGTTGTGCCTGCAAGTGAATCAATCTGACCAACAAGTGTGTTAGCGAAGATAAGTGCGATAGGCACGAGAAGTGTTGCAAATGAAAGGAATGCGCTGGGAAGCTTTTCTGAAGCAAGAAGATCAGCGAAGTCACTTGTTACAAGCTGTTCGTTGTTATCGTGCTTTTCGTGGATTCTGTCGAGAACCTTAAGCTGCTCAGGTGTGTACTTGCTTCTGTCAATTTCATAAGGTACGATAAGGTTGGGGTACTTCTTGCCGAAGTATCTGAAAAGGAAAACTGAGAAAATGAACAGAGGCACTGAGAAAGCAACACCTGCAAGAATGTATAAGCCGAGGTCAATAGCAGCACCATGCTCGTTGAAGGTTGAAATTACAGCGAGAGGGCCGGGTGTGGGAGGTACAAGGAAGTGGGTGATATAAAGACCCATACCGAGAATACCACCGAGAC
>JAZQUF010000181.1:0-11403 GCA_045631165.1 Acutalibacteraceae bacterium | reverse complement strand
CACGTAACATTCTTCTTCAACGGCGGTGTTGAAAAGCAGTACGACGGTGAAGACAGAATTCTTGTTGCTTCACCAAAGGTTGCAACTTATGACCTTCAGCCCGAAATGAGCGCTTACGAAGTAACAGATAAGGTTGTTGAAGCTATCAAGACAGGCAAGTACGATGCTATCATCCTCAACTTCGCTAACTGCGATATGGTTGGTCACACAGGTATCTTCGATGCTGCTAAGGCTGCTGTTGAGGCTGTTGACGCTTCAGTTGGTAAGGTTTACGATGCAGTTATGGAAATGGACGGCGTAATGCTTATCACAGCTGACCACGGTAATGCTGATAAGATGTATGAAGAAGACGGTTCACCCTTCACAGCTCATACAACCTTCCCCGTACCTTTTGTAGTTTGCGGTTATGACTGCGAGCTTCGTGAAGGCGGTAAGCTTTGCGATATCGCTCCCACAATGCTTAAGATAATGAATCTCGAGCAGCCTGCAGAAATGGACGGCGCAAGCATAATTAAATAATAAGTGCATCAGCGCGTTTTTGATTCTTTTTCCGCGACAGGAAAAAGAATGCCCGCCCGGCGAGGGCAATAAAAAAGATAAGACCTGCAAGTTGTTTGCAGGTCTTTATTTATATATTTATTTCTTATATATAACCAACAGCTTTCCCTCTTTGACAGAAATACTGCTCTCTTTACCGAGAAACTCATTACTCACCCCAACAGGCATATAAGAATAAAGAGTCGCACCGTCGAGAGTATACTTAAGATTTTTAATAGTCACTCCCCTGCTTTCATCTGTCAGTGAAAACACCGAGACATAACCCTTAAGGTCAGCCCCCAGTGTCAGCGTACCGTCTGAAAAAGCCGTGAAAACCTCGTCACCGTGATATATTGTACCCCTTGCACCCTTTGAAGTGATATAGTGAAGAAGCTGAATGTTAGCAACGGAGTGGTCGTTACGCTCACCGCCAAGAGCACCGAGTAAAACAAAATTGCGATAACACTTTTTGAGTCCGAGATTAACAGCAAGCATCATATCCGTCTCATCTTTTTCAGTTGGTGCAACTATCTTGTTTTCAGCTTCGGGTACACTGCCGAGGGAGTCAAAGTCACCCACAACCATATCACATTCTCTGCCTAGTATATCTTTATATTTATATCCGCCGTCAGCGCAGATTATACAGTCGCTGTCGGTGGCTTTTATATGTGGGTCAGTTATATCACCTGCACCGATTATGTAGCATATATCTGCCATATTAACACCTCAATTTCTATTTTTAGTATAACACAATATATTATTTAATTCAATATCATAAAAAGGACTTTACAAATTATGGATTATCAACTAAAATAGACTAAGATTATTTTTAAGGAGCTAAAAATGAACATACAGATCTACGGCACATCCAAATGCTTTGACACCAAAAAGGCTCAGCGTCATTTCAAGGAACGTGGGATAAAATTTCAGTTTGTTGACCTTGCCAAGTACGGAATGAGCAAGGGCGAATATAACTCAATCAAAACTGCTCTTAAATTGAAGGTCGATGACCTCGTAAATGAGAAGAGCAAAAAATATGATTCATCATTTATAAAATATCTTGCTTCTGAAGAAGCTAAAGAAGAAAAGCTCCTTGAAAATCAGGAACTTTTCAAAACACCTATAGTCAGAAACGGCAAGAAAGCCACACTCGGCTACTGCCCCGAAATTTGGAAAGAATGGGAGAAAGAATAATGGTAACACAGGCACAGATTGACAGAATCAATGAACTTGCAAGAAAAGCTAAAACACCAGAAGGTCTTACAGAGGAAGAGCTCAAGGAAAGAGATATTCTCAGACGAGCTTATATTGACTCATTTAAAGAGAGTCTTGTAGGTCAGCTCGAATGCACATATATCGTTGATGAAAAAGGTAACAAGAAAAAAGTCCAGAGAAAAGGTAAGTAAGGAGAATTAATTATGAGCTTTGCAGCAGGATACGGCAAAACAAATGTAGACTTACTCTTTGAGGATATGCCCAGACTTCCTCTTGAAGGTGAAGAAATTTTTACAGATAAGTTTTCGCTTTGCCTTGGCGGTGGTGTCCCCGGCACTATGGTTACACTTTCACGCCTCGGTGTAAAAACCAAGAACGTTACTGAGCTGAGCTCTGAGATGTTCTCTCAGTTTGCTCTCAGCGAATTTCAGAAAGCAGGCTGTGAGCCTATCAACATCTATAGCGGTGACAAGGTTGCAGTTAACATCACAGCTGCAGCTATTACCCCAAAAGACAGAACCTTCTGGTCATACGGTAACATAAACGAAAAAGCAGACCCTGAGAAAATCTATCAAGGTCTTACAGGTGCTAAGGCTGTTGCTATGCACGAAAGCTATCTCGATGTTTATCGCAAGCTCAAAGAAGAAGGTAGTATCGTTATTCTCGACACCGGCTTTGTCGAGGATATGAGCCTTGAAAAATATGAAGCTATGCTCGAAATCGCTGACTATTTCCTTCCTAATCGCACAGAAACTATCAAGCTCACAGGCGAAACTGACCCCAAGAAAGCGGCAGTAGTACTGAGCAAATATTTAGACAAGGTTATCGTAAAGCTCGACAGCGAGGGCTGTCTCATCTACCGTGACGGAGAATATGTTTTCGTTAAGAGTATTCCAGAGTTTGTACGTGTTGACTCAACAGGTGCCGGTGATGCTTTCTTTGCAGGCTTTATGTACGGCATAATGAAGGATGAACCTATTGAAAAATGCGCTCTTTACGGTAATATCACAGGCGGTAAATGTGTTACAGCTGTCGGCTGTACAACTGCATATTTCACCGAGGATGAGCTCCTCGCAATGGCAGAAAAATATAAGGATAACATTATCTATAACTATTGAGGTAGGCTGATGAATGATAAAAAATATTCAGATTGGCTGATAGTTTCAGACATCGACGGCACACTCAACAATCAGTTAAGACGTATACCTAAGGTCAACAAGGATGCAATTTATGACTTTGTACACAACAAGGGAGGCCGTTTCACTTTAGCTTCAGGCAGAGGTGTTCAGTCTCTCGGACCTCACTATAAAAACCTGCCTGACGTCAAAACTCCCGCTATTGTACTTAACGGTGCAGGTATATTTGATTACGAAAATGAAAAGATGCTCTGGTTTAACCCGATACCGGAAAAAGGCAAGGAAGTCATCAGACTTACTCAAAAGAAGTTTCCTCACCTTGAAATCGGTGTATTGACTGAGGATATGATTTATCTTGTAAGACCGAGGATTTCAGGTCCCGTTATGATGATGCTTGATTCACTCAAACATAAGAAAGTCGGAAGGGTTGATGATATTCCGCCCTGCAACTGGGGTAAGGTTATTTTCTTCACAATGCCCCATATGAAGAAAATGGTCAGAGAATTCGCTGTTTCTGTCAGTGATGAAAGCATTTCATTTATAGATACATCATCAGCTTCTTTTGATATGGTAGCGTATGACACAAATAAGGGTACAGCAGTTCTCAAGCTTGCAGAGATACTCGGCATAGATGCTGACCATATCGGCACCATCGGAAACTACTATAATGACCTTGATATGCTGAAGGCCGTACGCCACAGCGCTTGCTGTAAGCAGGCACCCGAAGACATCTATCCGGTTTGTGAATATGTTGCCTGTCACTGTAATGAAGGTGCTGTTGCAGATTTTATAAATTACATATACAGAACATATTGACTCTGTTCTTAAATTCAATAATAAAACATAGACTTTAAGGGTGATATTATGAAAGCACTAAAATTAAGTCTATGTTTTTTTCTTATTTTTCTTCTGTGCGCCTGCTCAAAAGGTGAATTCTGTGATTTGAGCGGACTCATAAACAGTTATAACGAGGTATCAGAAGACAAAATATCTATGACTGACTTTATTTTCACCGATAACGGGTCATATATGGCTTTTATAGGTGAAGACAACAATGTAACCCTCATACAGGTTAAAGAGGATAAAAATAAGAAAATTAAAAGCATAAACGTTATCATACCTAAGGTCTTTGGCGCTCTTCCGGATAAATCGGATATAGATGCTTTCAGAGAAATACTCACTAATACCCTAATGGCATTCTGCTCCTATGAAAAAGAAACCGTAAATGAAATAATTACAGCCTTTGGGCTGAATGATGATAAGGCTTTCACAAAGAAAGGCGAGCTGACACTAAAAAAAGCGAACTATTATTTTGTGTTTTACTCTGATGAGGTCACAAGCCAGATGATGATTTCCAATACATATCTCCATAAAATCGAAGAAACCAGCAAGCCCGCAAGCAGACCTTATTATGGGGAAAACTTTATAGAAAAAGACTAAGAAGGAGACATGAGTCTCCTTCTTTTATATTGTTTAAAATTATTTGCTAAGAAATATAACAACCTCTCTTATGCCAGCAGGAACAATAACCTTACCCTCAGCGCAGTCAAAGCTACAGCCTTCGCTTACACTGCTGATATTATCCTTTAATACAGGCAGTTCAAGGGAAACTTCAGCCTCTTCAAGAGTATCGCCTGTAAGGATGAAACTTATGCTATCATTACTACTCGACATCGTAAAGCCGATTCTTTTGCCTTTTTCACAAAGAAAGTCCGAAACTATAACTTTCTCCCCTGCTTCATTCCAACTGAGAGGTATACCTCGGCCTGCAACAATTGTGCCGTCAGCCTTTTCTGCAATAAGAGAGTCAAGAAGCACCTTGGTGTTCATCGACTGTCCCCACATATGCTGACATGAGCCCCAGCCGTTACTGCAGCACTGCTTATTCCATACTGCACTGTCCGTAGTGTTTATTACACATTCCCATGTGCCGTAGGGACAGGATGTGCCGTTATCAAGAAGCCACTTATACGCCTCTATTCCGTAAGTGCGATATTTTTCACCTGAGAGAGCAGCGGCATAATAGCCTGCATTGTAACCTGAAGATACACCTGTATATCCGCCCATTGTATATGGTGAAGGCAGTGCATCCTTTTTGGCATTGATTATGTATTCATAGGTATCATCGAGAAGCTCATTCATAAACACATCCTGATTTGCACCAAAGAGGAAACCGTCCCAATCCCATCTGCCGAATTCGTATACGCTCGCCCAGTTTGCATCAAGGACATTCTTTCTTTCTGAAAGCTCATTGGGCATCTCCATACTGATAGGAATATAAGATATGTCATACTTATCCATTGTGTATTTAAGAACTGCCTCAACAGAATAAAGAAGGCTTTCATATTCATTTCTTGCCCACTCCAGCTCAGCTTTATAAGTATCATCACCGTATTTATTATAAAGCTCTTCACAGATATAAGCATAGGTTGTAAGACCTAAAAGAGAGGAATAGTTGTCAACCGTCCAATATCCGTTTGAATCAATTGCATCAGTTTTTTTCATTATACGGGCCGTGTTGCCGTTTCTGTCTTTTATATCCTCACTGTACACAACACGCTCTTTTTCGATTTTATGGGTATTACTTTTAATTCCGTCATTGCCTGCGTCGTCATTCCAATAGGCAAGAATTGTATCATAGTCCCCCGTCTTGAGAAGATAGAGGGCAAATGGCCATGAGAACTTCCATGCTGCATCAGGATATTGGATGTTCTGCAAAATAGTGTCGGCGTATTCTGCAAAATGCTCAGTGTGCCCTAAGTGTAAAAGAGTTGCAAGAATACCGATGACGTCGTGGTCAAAGACTCTGTCATATCCGTTTTCGCCAACGTGAAGCTGATATCCGTCAGATATAATCAGTGTATAGATATAACCCGCCTTATAAGCGTTGATAAGCTCGCTGTATTCTGACGGAAGCTTTTCAATATTAACTATATTTTCAAGTCTTTTATTCCAGTAATTTTTCATGTGCTCATAGTGTTCATCAAAGCTGCCTGCCGCAATCATCTCATTCTCCGAAGGATAAGCGTAGTCGTTGCCGAAACGATCGGCACCAATGCAGTAGTCTATTGTAACACACTCTCCCACCTTGAGCTTTTCGGGTACATCAGACGTAAGACAGGTGAGCTCATTGCTGAAAGACGGAACCTTCTTAGTAAAGCTTGATATGTTTTCAAGTGTAACTCTCGTATACATAATCTCAAAATCCTTGCCGTCTATTATCACAAGGTCACAGAAATTGGTGATTTTCCACTTAAGACCGTCAGCTGAAAATTCACTTATCCAGCAGGGAAGATATTCATCGCTGCAGTACCATTCAACGGAGTTCCTCTTAAGATTGAATTCATAGAAGGTTATAAGCTTGTTATCATTGCCTCTGAGAGTATATGAACCATCGACATAAACTATAGGCGCATCAATATCGCCTTCCCATCCGAGAGCACCCTGAAGCTTGTTATCGGTTACGTTTCTCTTGATTCTCAGCGTATTTTTCACATCACAAAGCAAATCAGCAAAGAAAGTCGAATTAGTAAAATAGAGAAGCTTATGATATATACTGTTCCAGAAATCAACTTTAATATCGTGCTTTACACCGCAGTATTTACAGTAATTGCTTCCCGGACTCTTAAGTGATGGATTAATTTCCAACACATAACTCTCAGCTTTCGGAAGTATTCCTGCAGCACCGACAGGTAAAATCAAGCCGGATACCATAAGAACACAAAGAATAAAGGATATAAGCTTTTTCATATTTTCTCCGTCCTTTCAGCAGAAAATTCTGCTATAATGGTTTAATTATATTACCTTTTCAGCCCTTTATCAAGTACACCGCCGAAAATTTATTATATTCTTGATTTTATGATAATAAAGTGTTATATTATTAACATCAGAACTCAGGGGGAATAATATGAAAACTTCAACTGAAATTGCTACCTGCGCTAAGCACGTAGGTGAAGAAAAGGCGATTGAAATTATCGCAAAAGCCGGTTTTGATGCCTGGGACTTTTCTATGTTTGATATGAAGAAATCTCCGCTTAAAGACAGACTTTTCTTTAAGAATCAGTATCCTCTCACTACGAAAAACTATCTTTCCTTTGCAAGGAAGCTTAAACAGGTGGGCCTCGATAACGGCATACACTGCAATCAGTCTCACGCTCCCTTCCCTTCAAACTCACCAAGAGTAAGAGACTATCTTCTCAGAGCTATTGAGTGCACTGCAGAGGCAGGCGGAAAAATATGTGTAATTCACCCTGATAACAATAAATCTCCCGAAAAAAATGCAGAAATGTTTATGAGGCTCCTCCCTTTCGCAAAGGAATGCGGAGTAAAAATTGCAACAGAAAATATGTGGAACTGGAATCCTGTAAAGAACGAATCCTGTTTTGCCGCCTGCTCAACATCAGAAAGCTTTCTCGAGCATCTCGAAGCTGTAAACGACGACTTTCTCGTTGCCTGCCTTGATATAGGCCACGCCGAAATGAGAGGCTCAGGCTCAGGTGCTGTCAATATGATAAATGCTCTCGGTCATAAGCTTCAGGCACTGCATATTCACGACAATGATAAGCTTCACGACTCACACGCTATGCCCTTTACAATGAATATTGATTTTGAAGCTGTTGTAAATTCACTCAGAGATATAGGTTATCAGGGCTACTTCACTCTTGAGGTTGACACCTATCTTAAAGACTATAACGCTGAAAATGTGCACATCGGTGTAGCTGAGATGTATAAGGCCGCAAGACGACTTGCAGATATGTTCGAAAACAACTGAAAAAAATTAAGCTGTCAGAGTAAAATCTGACAGCTTTTTTGTTATGTAAATCAGAGTGTCACTGTTGCACCGCCGTTTTTTCTTGACTCCTCAGCTGCAAGAGCAATGTTATGGCTGATAACAGTTGCATCTATTGTGGTAAGATCAGAAAGATCCTTAAGCTCACCGTTTATAAGCTTTACAAAGCCTGAAATGAGTCTTATATCACCCTCAACGTGACCACCCATATCCATTATACCTGAAAAGACTGTTTTAGACTTACCTCCAAATATCTTCATTTTCAGCTTGGCACCGTAACCGATAAGCTCCCCCTTTGTGCCGACTATATGACACTCGCGGAACATTTTATCGGAAAAGGCATTCATATTAAGCACAGCCTTGACACCGTTTTCGAAGGTCATTGTAACGAGCTGATGGTCACAGACATTGTTATCACACAGGAATACACACTTACCGTAATCACCGTTTCTGACAGCATCAACAACATCGGCTTTACTGTTCTTACTCTTACCCGTAAGAGTGCGCTTCATATATTTAATAAACTTAGCCTTATAGAACGGATCAGTAATATAGAGTCTCTCAGCATCATAAGGACAGCTTTCCTTAGCCTTGCATCCGCCCATACAGGTCTTTGTGGCACCCTCGGGAGCGTACTCCTTACGGAAAAATTTAATATCTGCAACCGAGCTTACAGCTGTACAGGGACTGTCAGTAAACCACGCAATAAGATCTATATCGTGACAGCACTTGGCAAGTATTGAAGGCGTTGAAGCAAATTCATCATGCCAGTTGCCTCTTACGAAGCTGTGGGCAAAATGGAAATAACCGACATTTTCAGTGTGATTGATTGACACAAGGTCGCCGATCTGACCGCTTGAGATTATCTCTTTAATCTTGCTGTAGTAGTTAGAATATCTGAGCACGTGACATATAATAAGGGTTGCGCCCTTTTCCTCAGCTAAATCACGAAGCTCAATGTATTCCTCTTTTTTGCCGCTGACAGGCTTTTCAAGAAGAATGTATTTATAACCAGTATTGAGAGCTGCTTTTGTTATTTCATAGTGACTCGCATCCTGAGTTGTGATGAACAAAGCATCTGATATCACACCTCTTGCAAAGAATTCTTCAGTTGAAAGAAACTGCATATCCTTCGGTATTGAATATTTAGGTGCAATATCATCAAGAGCCTGCTGACGGATATCGCAGACAGCAACTATTCTTGCCTTTCTTGAATGAAATCCTTTTATAAATCCCATATATTCAGTACCTCTGTTACCGAGACCGATTACAGAAATTGTTTTCATTTTAACACTCCTCAATAATCAACGCTATAGTGATGCACCGATATACCGATTGTTTTATTATAGTCGAGAACGTGCATTACTGTACCGTTTTCATCCTTTGTAAATGTAATACCCTCGGCCTCAAATTTTTCAGAGCCGATATTTCTCTCAGCAACAACAGAAACCTCGCCTGTTTCAACGTCAACACTGAGAATATTTCTTAACTTGCCGTTATTTTTTGTATCCTGCGAGAGATAAAGTGTACCATCGAAGAATTCACCGCCCTGAATACGTCTTATAGTGCTTGTAAGAGTCAGTGTTTTAACGAGCTTCATACCATCATTTACATCGTAAACATAAATCTTTTTGGTATCCTTCCACATAGATGCGTAAAGGTAGCCTGTTTCGCCATCAACAGCACACCAGGGTACACCGTCAGGGAAATCAGCGCTCGGCAAATCGTACACCTCACCTGTAGCCTTAAGTGTTCCGGCGTCAAATACAACTATACAAGCGGGTACTTTATCGCCACCTTCAACAGGTGCATAAATTTTGCCGTCGTAATAGCTGATACCGCCTATATGATTATTACCTCTTACTTTACAGATATCAGGAAGAGGGTTGGTATTGCTGTCAACATACTCCATACCGTCAACAGTATATTTGCCGATTGCTGTGAAATTTATAGCAGTCAATGTACCGCTGGTATAAAAGTACTCCCCGTCTGTAGTGATGCCCTGACCCATAATCATAGCATTATCTACAACAAAAGTGTCCGTTGAAACAAGCTTGGCAGTTTCAGTGCTTATGGCATCAGGTGTAAATAAAAAAGTAATAAGTAAAAGAGGATAAATAATATACTGACGTATTTTCATTGCAAGACTCATATTCATATCACAATCTCCTTTATCTGACTTTAGCTACAAGATTTTCAAAGGCTTCGGTAATAACTGATCCCACATCTCTTGCAACCACATTAATTTCTTCGTTTTCTGTAAACATTGAACGCATATCGTTATCAGGCATAATATAACCTATCTGATCATTGTTCAGACCGAAGCATATAAGCTTCTCAGCACCTGTTTTCTCTTCCAAAGGTGCATAATCCCAGCTTTCCTTGGTCCAGCTTTCATCCTTTGAGGTAGCACCGCCCCAAAGAATTTCAGGAGCTATTTCACCGGGAATCATAGCAACACCGATTTTATTGCCAAGCTCCATATAACCGACCTCAGTGATAACTATAAAATCACCCTTGTTCTTGGCAACAACAGAATCAATAATGCCTTCTCTTACCGCCAAAATATGTACGGGATTATCAGCTGTAACGGCAACCTCTGTAAAGCTTACATTAAGTACAGGAGCAAGACTTTCCTCGTTGTCTATTGCCATCACACGTTTTGCAAGCTCAATACCGTAAGCCTTGACCTTTGAATTCTTTTCGGTCATAGTGTATTGCACATTTGTACGGTCAGTTGTAATGGCTACCTCAGCACCCTGAACGTAGACAACATCTGCACCGGTTGTTTCCTTGACATACTCTTTAAAGTAATAAGGAAAATCAGATGAAACTAAATCGTCATCAGAGCTGAAGCCTGTGCAATGAATACCTGCTTCACAAATCCATATTTCATCAGACTCTTCATTGAATGGATCAAATCTGAAGCGGTGGATTTCACCATCGAAAACTTCAGGCTTACGCTTATCGTGCATAAGGTCACTGACATCAGCACTGCCGTAATAAAGCTTTCCTTCTTCCATATCACCAACAGCTTCAATAACAGTTTCAGTAACAACACTGTAAAGATTTTCCATAAAGCTTGCGGTTTTTCCGGTTTCAAGCTTATTCTTATCCATACCAACAGCGTTCATACCGGGGTTGAGAATAAGCGCCGGAATCAGATTAACACCCATACCGAGAATATCAATTGCCGAGTGCTGATGAAGCACCGAAACATTGAGACTGATAATATTATTTTCCTTCGCAAATGCAGCAAGTCTTTCTCTTATCTTAAGCACATCGCCTCTTGCGATTCCGTAACCGTCAATAACTGCCTGCACAACTGTTCCGCTTGTGCCATCAGAAAGAGCATAAACATTTACGCCCTGGTCGTCAAGCACCTCTGAAGGAGCCAATTTTGAAAAAGTCTGAAGTGCACCTGCAAGGTAATATTCACCGTTAAGAATATCTAAGCCTTCAAGAAGTGAACCGTATGCATAGCCGGCGCTCCATACAGCGTCTGACTTGGTTTCATAATCGAACTTATCCTCACCCTTATAGAAAGTATCGGGAGTCTGATAATCATCATAATTTCGCCAGGTTTTGCCCCAATCAAGGCCCGGAATAACCTTATTAAGGATCTCGCCCATAAAAATCACAAGCTTGTCAGCCAGCATATATAAGGCTGCCTGAGCCTTTTGTGCAGGTCCCTCAGACGGATCGAGCTTTGATGCCGCGGCAACA
>JAZQUF010000180.1:0-20987 GCA_045631165.1 Acutalibacteraceae bacterium | reverse complement strand
GCTACGATCCGACTTCTCCCCGATTCATTTAAGGGCAAGAGAACACTTCTCCACTTCGGTGCAGTTGACTGGGAGTGCAAGGTTTATATCAACAAAAAGGAAGTCGGCTCACACCTTGGCGGTTACTGTCCTTTCAGCGTTGATATAACAGATGCTCTCACAAGCGGCGAAAATGAGCTTGTTGTCAGAGTTTATGACCCCACAGACGAGGGTTGGCAGAACAGAGGTAAGCAGGCAAGTGAGTCTCACGGCTTCTGGTATACCTCAACATCAGGTATCTGGCAGACAGTATGGATGGAAGCAGTAAATGAAAGCTATATCGCATCATATAAGGCAACTCCTGATATTGACACAGGTGTTATTGCAATCAAGACAGCTGTAATCGGTGAGGGTGAGCTTAAAATCAAAATTTACGACGGCGATACAGTTGTAGCAGAAAAAGCTGTTTCAGCCGACGACAAAATCGCAGTTCCCGATATGAAGCTCTGGAGTCCTGAAGATCCCTTCCTCTATGATTTTGTGCTTGAGCTTTCAAAGGACGGCGCAGTAGTTGACAGCATCAAGGGCTACTTCGGTATGAGAAAATACAGCATCGGTGAGTATGAGGGCTATAACAGACTCTTCCTTAACAATGCTCCTTATTTCCAGAGAGGTCTCCTTGACCAGGGTTATTGGTCAGATGGCGGTCTCACACCTCCCACAGACGAAGCAATGATTTATGATATCGAAAAGATGAAGGATTTAGGCTTCAATATGCTTCGTAAGCACATCAAGGTTGAGCCTGCAAGATGGTATTACCACTGCGATAAGCTCGGTATGCTTGTATGGCAGGATATGGTCAGCGGCGGTAAGGCGCTCAACCTCTTCCACGCAGGTGTGCTTCCCAATGTTTACGGTGTGCTCAATCCTCTTGTAAACCTTACAAAGAAAGATAATGCATACAAGATTTTCAACAGAGACAGAATCGAATGGAGACTTCAGTTTGAAGAGGAACTCTTTGAAATGATTGATGCTCTTTACAACTACACTTCAATCTGTTGTTGGGTACCCTTTAATGAAGGCTGGGGACAGTTTGATGCTAAGCGTATCGGTGATGCAATCAAAGAAAAAGATCCCTCACGTTTCGTTGACCACGCAAGTGGCTGGTACGATCAGAAGGGCTGTGACTTCAGAAGCATCCATAAGTATATTCTTCCCTTTATAATGCCTAAGTATGACGGCAGACCTATTGTTTTAAGTGAATTTGGCGGTTACAGCCAGAAAATAAGAAACCATGTTTGGAACTGGGAAAAGAGCTTTGGTTATCAGATGTATGCTAATAAGGTTGCTCTTACAAATGCTTATAAGTCTCTCCATGAGAAGCAGATTATCCCTAATATCAAAAAGGGTCTTAGTGCGACAGTTTACACTCAGGTATCAGACGTTGAGTTTGAAGTAAACGGTATTCTTTCATATGACCGTGAGCTTGTTAAGATTGATGAGGATGTCCTCAGAGAGATTAATGCAAAAATGACATACTGATGAAAAACAGGAGCCTCGTTAATCGGGGCTCCACGGTTTAATAGAATAAGAGCGTGTTTTGGTCACTTTTCCACGCCAGGAAAAGTGACGCCCCGCGGCGAGCGTAGTACAATAATAATTTATATTGCCCTCGTCGGGCAGGCATTCTTTTTCCTGTCGCGGAAAAAGAATCAAAAACGCGATGATTTTCTTTTACTCCTACTATAAACGAGGTGAATTTATGGCAGACAAAGGCTATACCAAAATGAAACTTCTTTACATAAAAAGCTTCCTGGAAGAAAACAGCGATGAGGAGCACCCTGTAAGTGTTGACGAAATAAGTGATATGCTCGAAAACAAGGGTATATCCTGTGAGAGAAAGTCGATTTACTCAGATGTCAAAACTCTCAAGGAGTGGGGCGTTGATATTATTTCTGTCAGAAATCCGAAGCCGGGATACTGTATCTGTTCAAGAGATTTTGAAATTCCTGAACTGAGACTTCTGATAGATGCTGTTCAGGCTGCTAATTTCATTACTCCTAAAAAGACCAAAGAGCTTATCAAGAAAATAGGCACTCTTTGCAGTAAGTCACAGTCCACGATGCTTGAAAGACAGGTCTATATTGAAAAGCGTCACAAGTGCCTTAACGAAGAAATCTATTATAATATTGATATCATAAGCCGTGCAATTCAGATGGGTAAGCGAATTAATTTTGTTTACAGCAAGCGACGTCTCGATGAAGAAGAAAATAAGGTTGTCAGCGAAGAAAAGGAATTTTGTGTAAGTCCCTACGCTATGATATGGAGCAATGATCACTATTATCTTATCGGTAACAATCAGAAGTATGACAACCTGATGCATACACGTATTGACCGAATGAAGAAGGTTGAAATTGCCGATGAGAGGGCAAGAAAATTCAGTGAGGTTTCACCCTATAAGAATTATTTTGACTCTGCCGATTACTCAGGTAAGATATTCAATATGTTCAGCGGTGATACGCAGACTCTCGAGGCTTCCTGCGACAGCTCAATTTTAGAGGAAATACTTGACCGATTCGGTATGGAGACATCTATCAGAGTGGGCGGTAGTGAGAACAGGTTTCTGCTAACAACCAAGTGTGTTGTCAGTGACGGACTTGTTTCATGGATAATGCAGTTTGGTGATAAGATTGAGGTTGTTGAGCCTAAAAATCTGAGAGAGCAGGTAAGAAAGAAAGCTCAGGAAATAAGTGAATTATATAAATAATTATAAGGTAAAAAAGGACAATCTTAGGATTGTCCTTTTTAATTCTAAAGCAACAAAATAATTATATATGTATCATTAGAATCACGTTTTGTTGCTTTTAAATAATTATTAACAGAAGATTTTGAAAATATTGTGCATTTATTAAAAGAAAATTAAATTCGGAAAAGAGAAAATATGTATACTGAAAATGGAAGAGTAAATATTTACCTTGGAAGGATGTGAAATAAATGAAGAAAACAGTATTTTTAACAGGTGCAACCGGTAATATGGGTTATCAGGCATTTAAAGAGCTTTACAAAAGGAAGAATATGTATGATATTGTGTTACTGGTTTTACTCACTGAAAAGGAAAAAGCTGACAAACTTTTCAAAGGCTATGAGAATGTAAAAATAGTCTTTGGTGACCTGACAGTTTATGAAGATGTCCTTGAGTGTGTAACGGGTGCAGATTATGTTTTACATGTCGGAGGTATGGTTTCGCCTGCGGCTGACTATTACCCCAAAAAAACGATGTTTGTCAATATAACTGCAATGGAAAATATTGTTAAAGCCGTAAAATCTCAGACGGATCCCGATAGTATAAAGGTAGTTTATATCGGTACTGTTGCGCAGACAGGTGACAGAAATTATCCGACCCATTGGGGCAGGACAGGTGACCCGATACAGATAAGCGTATACGACCACTATGCTATCAGCAAAACAATCGCCGAAAGAATTCTCGCTGATTCGGGTCTGAAGTATTGGGTATCGCTTCGTCAGACAGGTATCCTTTATCCCGATATTCTCAAAAATATTGATCCTATTATGTATCATGTGCCGATTAACGGTGTTCTTGAATGGGCTACGGTTGAAGACAGCGGCAGATTATGTGCCAAGGTTTGCAATGATACTGTGCCCGAAGAATTCTGGAGAAGATTTTATAATATCAGTTCAGGCCCCGAATACCGTATAACAAACTATGAGTTTGAAGTTATGCTTCTTAATGCTATCGGTATGCGTGGTAAAGATGTGCCCAAAAAGCTCTTTGATCCTAATTGGTTTATTTTGCAGAATTTCCACGGTCAGTGGTACACGGATGCTGATGAACTTGAAAAATATCTGAAATTCAGATATAATGTGCCGGTAAAAGAATATTTCAAAATGCTATCTAAGAAGACTCCTGCTCTTTACAGATTTACTCCTATAGCGCCCCTTAATATGCTGAAAAAATATATGATGGGTCCCATTGTCAATACTCCGCTTTACGGAACGAAGGCGTGGATTGATAACGGAATAAAAGACAGAATAACTGCCTTTTACGGTTCTATAGATAAATATAGAGCAATACCGAAAAGCTGGAAGGATTTTGAGGTTATCATTCCTGATAAAAATGAGATGCAATATCTGAATCACGGATACGATGAAAAAAAGGATTTCCATAAGCTTAAAATTGCAGATATGCAGAAAGCTGCTGAGTTCAGAGGCGGTAAGTGCATCAGCAAAAAGCTTGGCAAAGATATGTATACGCCTATAAAATGGGAATGTCATTGCGGTCACCGGTTTGAGATGTCGCCTAACCTTGTTTTAAAGGGAGGTCATTGGTGTCCCGAGTGCTTGCCTATGCCTTGGAATTATGATGAAATCGCAAAGCATAATCCGTTTTTTGCTCAGGTATGGTATTCACATCACGATAAAAACGAAAACAATGTTTATACCGATGACATTTATTATGCGTTTTCAAAAGATTGATGCAACAAATCAGTGAGCTTTTTTGTCTTATATAGTGAAAGCCGAAAGGAGATTGCTATATGAAGAAAAGTAAAAAGACGGTTATTATAACTGTCGTAACAGTTGCTGTGCTGTTAGGTCTATTGGCAGCAGGTAAATTAACTGCCGTAATTTTCAAGGATAAGCTTGAAGGTGAAATTTTTCCGCTCAAAGACCATATAAGTGTTATCAACAGCGAATATCAAAGACCTGTAGTCTGTGTAGATTGGATATATGATGTGAATGATAAAAGAAAAGTGGCAGGAGCATCAGACTATATTTTTGTGGCTGAGGTTAAAAAGGTTGTTGGTACTGGATACACTGATGTGAAATATTATGGCGGATTTAATTTCGACGACAATCCCTTTACCCGATATGAAATCAGAGTAATTGAGAACCTTAAAGGTGAGCTTATAACCGACAGAGATATCCCGCTGACAAAGCATGACGGTGTGCATTTCTTCGGCAAGAAAGTCTCCGCTCTTGAAGGTGATAATCTGCCCGATGAGGGCGAGTGCTACATATTCCTTTGCAATGCCGATGAAGACGGTGAGCTTGTTATCGGTAGCTTCTCGTATTTCTGCGATATCTATCTTTGCAAGGCTGAGGAGTATACGGGAAACGAAAAATTCATTGAGATTTACCGTGATGCTATAGCAAATATGGATGAGAGTGTACGCTTTGGTGAAACATATAAAAGTAAATACGAAGTTAAATAATTAAAGGCAGAGATCTATTCTCTGCCTTGTTTGTTGTGGTTATTCTATTATTTCTTTGCTTCTGAAATTGTAGCCGTGGTCTTCGAACTTTTTCATATTCTTAAGCATAAAGCCAGCCCCCTTTGCTGCACAATGCTCCGGGTCAGCAGCAGGAGTAACCTTGATAGTGAGTCGGTCACTGAGCACCTTATCCAGACCGGGGAGTCTTGCAAGACCACCTGTGATAATGATGCCCTCACTGCAGATATCTGAATAGAGCTCAGGGGGAACCTGTTCAAGAACGTCAACAATACCATGGAAAACACTATCGATTATATCAGCGAGAGCTTCGTATATCTCGTTGGAGCTGATTTCAAAGTTTTTAGGCATACCTGTGATATGGTCTTTGCCTGTGCAGAACATAACAAGTTCTTCACTTCTATGCTGAGCACAGCCCACAGTATGCTTTATCTTTTTAGCTGTTGAAAGACCGATGTTAGTCTCTTTGTTCTTCTTAACATACTGAAGAATAGCTTCATCCATAGCGTCTCCGCCTGTGCGAAGTGAGGTGCAATAGGCAACAGTCCCCATAGTGATAACAGCGATATCAGCAGATCCTGCACCTAAATCGAGGACCATAACACCGTGTGGATTATCTATAGTCAGACCTGCTCCGAGAGCTGATATAACGGGTTCATCAATAACATATACCTTGCCTGCCCCTGCAGAACACGCTGCTTCAACTATAGCTTTCTTTTCAAGGGCGGTAATGCCGCTTGGAGCACTGATGATAACGTTTGGTCTGAATATACTGTTTTTGCAAATCTTATCGAGAAAGTGGGAGAGAATCTTCACTGTAGAAGAGAAGTCTGATATAATGCCGTCAACAATAGGCCTTTTGAGTATGAGGGTTTCTGGCGTTTTTTCAAACATTTCACCGGCACTGTTGCCGACGCATATAATCTCATAGTCGTAAGCGTCATAGCATATAGCAGTGCTTTCGGAGAAAACAATGCCCTTGCCCTGTACAAAAGCAGTTACAGAGCTTGTGCCTAAATCTATTGCAATGTTAAGTCCCGGCATTATTTCACTTCCTTTATTTCAGTAGATACAATTTTACTTGCTTTATTTGTCTTTGTCAAGTGGCAAAGAAAGGGTCAGAACAAATCTGAGTAATTCAGATATGGTGTAAGAGCAAGGCAGATGCAATAAATATCTTTTGCACCTGCTTTTTTGAGAGTATCTGTGCACTCTCTTAGTGTGGAGCCGGTAGTTTTTATGTCGTCACAGAGTATAAATGTCTTGCCTCTGACATCAAAGTTTTTCTTTATTTTAAAAGAATTTTTTATATTCTGTTGTCTTTCTTCGGCACTCAGGTCTTTTTGGGCGTATGTGTCTTTGGTCTTCTCAAGGCACGAGACAAGCGAAAAACCAAGCTCCTTGGCTATTTGTCTTGCGAGAAGCTCACTCTGATTATAGCCTCGTATTCTTTCTGCTTTTCCGGTCATAGGCACATAGCAGACTCCGTCAAATTCTGTATCACTGTAAAGCTCTTTGATTCTCTCAGCCATTGCTTTGCCGAAGGTGTAAGAAAGATAGCTTTCTCCGTTGAACTTATAATTAAGCAGGCTCTTTTTCAGCTGTCCCTGATAATAGTAAACTGCCGAAAAGTGAGGGAGGTATACATTGGCTCCGTCCTTGCACATACATTTTTCGTGACCGCAATCGGGGCAGGCGTTTTTGCTTATAGGCTTTGTGTCTATACCGCAGACTTCACATTGGGATTTTGCGAAGGGGATAATTCTGCCACATATCTTGCAGTAATCCGGGAAGAAAACCCTTCTGATAATTCTTTTAAGTTTCATATCAGTCCTTCAAAAGTAAATGCTTTAAAAATGAATAACGTCTTGTTTTTTTATCGTTGTCAACCATCTCTCTTATCTGCTGAGTAGTGCCAACGAGAATGAGACGGTTTTTGGCTCTTGTTACGGCAGTGTATAAAAGATTGCGATAGCTGAGCTGAGGAATAACATTGCATACGGGCATAACAACAGCATCAAATTCACTGCCCTGGCTCTTGTGTACGGTTATTGCATAAGCCAGCTCAAGCTCACCGATATTATCAAAGGGATAAAGTGAAATTCTGCCGTCAAAATCGATTTTCATAAATGAGGCATTATGGTTAATGGCGATGATTCTGCCGATATCACCATTGAAAATTCCGCTTGAAACCTCTTTGCCCTTAGTCCATATAATATCGTAGTTGTTTTTTATCTGCATAACCTTGTCACCCTCACGGAAAAGCTTGCTGCCTCTTTCCATATCTTCCTTGTCAGGTGAAGGCGGGTTGAGCATTTTCTGAAGAACGGTATTAAGGCTGATAGTGCCTGTAAGACCCTTCCTTGAGGGGCATATAATCTGAATGTCTGTAAGAGGGTCATATCCGTAAGCTTTGGGCAGACGGCTTGCATAGAGCTCTGTAACGGTGTCTGCCGTTGCGGCAACATCTCCTCTTGAAAGAAAGAAAAAGTCTTTATCAGTCACGTCAAGAGTGGGATATTCACCACCGACAATTTTATGTGCGTTGGTAACAATCAGACTCTCCATTGCCTGACGGAAAACCTGAGTAAGACATACGGTCGGCAGAAGCTCGGAGGAAATAATATCCTGGAGAACATTGCCGGCACCTACGGGGGGGAGCTGGTCTGAGTCGCCGACCATAACAAGTCTGCAACCCAGAGGAAGGGCATTTAAAAGTGCGGCAAAAAGATGAGTGTCAACCATTGAAAGCTCATCAACGATAACTGCATCAGCTTCAAGGGGATTTTCTATATTTCGGTTGAAAATCTGTCTGTCACCGTCAGACCATTCTGTTTCAAGGAGTCGGTGGATGGTTTTTGCCTGTCTGCCGGTAACCTCACTCATTCGCATAGCAGCTCTGCCTGTAGGAGCTGCAAGAAGCACACGGAGCTTTCTTTTTTCAAAAAGAGAGAGGATGCCGTTGAGAGTTGTTGTTTTACCGGTGCCGGGGCCACCTGTAAGGACTAAGAGTCCTCTTGTTACAGCGGTGGTTATGGCTAGCTTTTGTTTTTTTTCAAACTCAATGCCGTTTTCTTTTTCTATAGCTTCTATATCCTTGTCGAGAGCTCTTCCGGAAGCCGGTGGGAAACGCAGCATAACCTTTATTCTGTCGGCTATGGATTTTTCATCGTAGTATTCATAGGGTAAAAACAGATAGCTCTTGTCATCAATAAAGTCTTCCACAAGCTCCTTATCTTCAATCAGCTCGTCGATTACAGTTCTTACTTCGTCACAGTCAATGCCTAAAAGTTCTGATGCAGGTGCAGTTATTTTGGCTCTGGGTAAGCAGGTGTGTCCGTTGCGAAGATTGTGCTTGAGAATATGAATGATACCTGCTCTCTGACGGAAAATACCCTTGACCTCCATAGGAAATGACATAGCAATTTCATCTGCTCTTTCAAAACGAAGACCAACTCTGTCAGAACAAAGAATATATGGGTTTTCTGTTATTCTTTCTATCGCATTGCTGCCGTAAGCCTTGTAAGCGCTCAGACACTCAGTAGCACTCATATTGAATCTTTCAAGTGCAATAATTACTTCTCTGACGGCAAACTGACTTTTGAACTTTTCTGATATATCAAGTGCCTTATCTTGTGAGATGCCTTTAATCTGTGCCAATTCCTCAGGATGGTTTTCCAAAACATCAAAGGACTGCTCACCAAAACGCTCAACAATTTTTCTTGCTGTTGAGGGACCGATGCCTTTTATTGCTCCGCCGGAAAGATAGCGAAGCATATCACCTGCGGTTTTTGGCAAGGTACGCTCACATTTATCGGCTCTGAACTGCCTTCCGAAGGAGGGGTGATTAACCCATTCACCCATAAGTCTTACCTTCTCGCCGACACATATAGACGGCATAATGCCCACGGCAGTAACAAGCTTATTTTCGACGTTCAGATCTACAACACTGTAGCCGTTTTCGGGGTTGGAGTACACAATATTTTCAATGTTGCCTTCAATTAAAATATCTTTGTTCATTGGTGCATCCTTTGTTTTTTATTCTGAGTTTTATTATACTACAAAGAGCATAGCTTTTTCAATCACTATCGGTGTTAATTTTATATAATACTCTGAGTTCATCTCTTTTTATAAAATGTACTGTGCCCATATCTTTGGTAATGAGCTGACATCTGAGCTTGATATGGTCGGAAAACTCTGAGTCAATTACATAGACCTTTCTTTTGCCTAAGGTGAGATAATCACTCATAAGCATTGCCGAATAAACCTTATCAGGCAAATACTCCTCCTCGTCGAAGTGAAAGATTACCGTGTAAATGTCCCTGCAATTTCTTTCACACATAAAATGACGGTAAAGGCGTTCAAAAACATAATAAAGACCGATAAGGGCAAAAATCAGGCATAAAGCATAAAAAAGAGACTCTGACATAAAATCACCTCACTACATTTTACGGAGGTGACAAAAATCCGTGATAAAATCATAATAATACATTGAAAGGAATATACATTAGGTGTAAAAAACAATAAGGAGATGTATATTCATGGATTTTGAACTGAAAAAACAAAAGCTCGTTTCCGATGAGCTGTGGCAGGAAGTATCCTCTCAGCAAAATATTGAAACTGAAATTACCTTGCCGGACTATTGCGGTGATATCAAAAGAATTCTTAAGTGTGTTTTATGCCCGGGCATCACCAATATTTCTCTCACGGGTGAAAATGCTTCTGCTACGGGTAAGGTAAGCCTTAAGCTCATTTATGTAAATGATAAGGATAAAATCGATTGTTACGAATCAGTGGAGGATTTATCGGCTCACGCTGTGGTAAAAAATCTGCCGGAAAGTCCTCTCTTATGTGCCAGAGTAAAAATAAACTATGTAAATTGCAGAGCCACAAGTCAGAGAAAAATCAGTGTTGAGGGGAATATAGCTGTTATATTCAGAATTTACAATCAGAAAGAAACAGAGCTTATTTATAAGGCTCAGGGAAATGGTATACAGTGTCGTGAAAGGCAGGTAACCTATGAAAACCTTATCTGCCGTAAGGAAAAGGTTTTTGATCTTGGAGAAACTGCAAAGGTGCCTCAGGGCAAAGCAACTGTCGGTAAAATCTTATGTGTATCCGCAAGAGCAAGCCTGGATTCAAAGAAAGTCGTTGCTGATAAGCTACTTATAAAAGGTACCTTTTATACTGAGGTGCTGTATCTCAGTGAAAGTGAGGAGGGAAAAACGGAAAAGCTTGCTCATTCTATGCCTATAAGTCAGATTGTGGATGTGCCGGGAGTTGACGAAAACAGCCTATGCAGTGTGCTTTTAAATGTAAGACAGATAAATGTTCAAAGGAAGGCAGACTCTTCGTTTCAGGGTTCACTCCTTGAAATAGCAGCCAAGTGCAGTGCGTCAGTAAAATGCAGTGAAGTTAAAAAAGGTGAAGCTATAGACGATTGCTACAGTACCAGTCACGATATTGAAGCGGAATATACTATATGCGAGTTTACTAGCCCGGTGCACTCTTCGGATGAACAGAAAAGCGTTATAAGCACCCTCGATATGCCATCGGATGTTTCTTCTGTGCTTTATATATGGTGCAGTGATCTTTCGGGTAAGATGAAGGGTAAGGATGATAAAGCAAAGGCTGATTGCAGTGCAGTTTTATGTATTCTCTACATAGACGGAAAGGGTATGCCTGCCTATGCGGAGAAGAATGCTGACTTTGAAATAAGCTGCAGACTAAAAGAAGGTTATGAACATCTCAGATGCTTTTTCGATATTCAGATGAGAGATATTGAATGGAAAATCACAGCTAAGGATAAGCTTGAGGTAAAAATGAAAACAGGTGTTATTTACAATATTTACAGCAGTGACAGTTTAAGAGTACTGAAAGATATAAAAGCCGTCTCACAGAAGAAAAATGATGATAATGCTGCTCTGACACTCTATTTCGGAAGTAAGGGTGAAAGCTTATGGGATATATCAAAAAAATATAACACCACTAGAGATGCGATACGAAAAGAAAACGCCATAGATGGTGATGTCACAGATAAAGATGGAATGCTTCTGATTCCTTATGTAGGTTAAGAAATAAAGCAGAAGCCCAAGGGTTTCTGCTTTAAATTAACATAATTATTGATATTATTGCAGTTATCTGCAGTATAATTATAAGTGGAAGTCCTATCATAAATCGCTTGTGAAGAGTTTTATGCCTTATGGCTCTCATTGTAAGGTATTCGCTTAAAGCTCCGCCGATTACTGCAAGAAAGAAAAGAGTAGCCTCACTTATGCGGAAGGCGCCCTTCTTGGCCTTATATTTGTCTGTAGCCGTAACAATAGCCGTTACAAAGGAAATGCCAAGAAAATAAACAATAAAAGGAAGATACGGATTCATTATTTTCTCTCAAGGACTTCAAGGTCTTTTTCTGTCATATAGACAGTAGTGCCGTTCTTTCTCTCTTTATAGTAGTTATCGGCAACCTTGTAAACTGCCGAGCATATAGGGCAGACAGCAATAGCCATATTCTGCTTTTCGGGGAAGAGCTTGCCTACGGTTGATTTATCCTCGGCACCGAAAAGTCTCATGCCTACGGTTTTATTGCAGGCGGGACAAATAACAGGGTTAGATATATCTTCGTCTGTGACGTTGAGCTTGTTGATTGTAGAAATAGCCATAATTACTTCCTCCATATATTTTCTAGGATATATTTTAGTGGCTTTTGCTCTCTGTGTCAAGTGAATTTTATTATATAAAAGGAGTCATCAAAGAATTACTATGAAAAAGCTGATGTATATTACCATGCTTCTTCTGTTATTGCTGCTGTGTTTTGTCGGATGCGGTATACATTCCGATCAGGATAATCCTACTCTTGATATTCACGAAAATGCTGCCTTTGACGGTAAGCTTGACAATACCAATGGTGCAATAGTTGATGAGGATTCCTTTATTTTCACCTGGTTGACCTATAGTGAGCTTAATGTAACTGAAAACCGTAAAGAAAAGGCTGTCTATGAAAATTACATTAGCAGTTTGTTTGACAATATGAAAAAAATCGGCGTTACGGACTGCTTTGTTCAGGTCAGACCTTTTGCTGATGCTATCTGTGAGTCAGAGCTATTTCCGAGAAGTGTTTATGCTGAAAAAGCTGTAGATTTTGACCCCTTTGAATTGATAATTGATGTGGCGGAAAAGTATAGAATAGGAGTGCACGCCTGGATAAATCCGTACCGTATAAGTACAGGTGCACTTTCGGATGATAGCGTATATTCTGCGGAATATACGAATGAAATTATAAGGCTTTCCACAGGTGTATATTTCAATCCGTCATCTCTTAAGGCTCAGAATCTGATTCTTTCCGGAGTGGGGGAGATTTTTGAAAAATATGATATAAAAGGAATACATATCGATGACTATTTTTATCCTGAAAATATAAAAAATGAGGATAAAAAACAGTATGACAAGTATAAAAATCAGGGCGGAAAAAAGTCGCTGGATGATTGGCGACGTGAAAATGTCAATGGTCTGGTGTCAGCTATATATCTTAAGGTCAAGGCCTTCGGTGAAGATAAAATCTTTTCCATAAGTCCTTGCGGAAGAATAGGTAAAAACTTCACTCAGCTTTATGCTGATGTTTATTCCTGGTGCAAGGGCGGATATTGCGACATAATTTTACCTCAGATTTATTTTGGATTTGAAAATGGGGCTATTCCTTTTAAAAAGTGCTTTGAAGAATGGATTGCTATAACTGATAGTAACAAGGTGAAGCTTATGCCGGGACTTGCTCTGTATAAGTGCGGAAGGAAAGATGAATTTGCGGGAAAGGGAAAATATGAGTGGCAGGAAAACACTGACATTATTTTACGGCAGGTGCAGCTTATAAAAGAAAAACAATGTCAAGGTTTTGCACTTTATAGCAGCTCATATATAAATTTTTCTGAAACATTTACAAAGAAGGAGTTAAATAATCTTAAAAGTGTGTTATAATTAGCAACAACTCGCATTGAATTTAAAGGAATATAAAATGAAAAAGGTAAGAAACATAATAGTGATATGTATTATATTAGCTGCGGTTATAATCGCAGGCTTTCTTGCTGTAAAATATACAGGTGCCGATGGGGCTGAGGATGTATTTGCAACCGAAAAAAGCTATGCTACTATGGAGGAAATGTATCTCGACAACCTTATAGATTCGGTTTCTCCGTCGGGGTCAATTTATGTTTCACCGAAAGAAAAAATTCTCATAAGTGTTGTGGCTTATTCCGGTGCCGATGTCAGTGTCAGAGTAGGCACAAAGAGATATGAGGCAAAGCCTGCTGATAAGGAAACAGAAGGCTACACTGCTTTTACAGTCAAGGTGACTATGCCGAAGACAAGAGAAGAAATCGAGTCTCTTGGAACTATATCTGTTATGGCTATATGCGGTGATAACTCATTACAGATGTCGGGTGCATCAGTGTACCCTGCTGAAACTGTCATCGAGACAACGATTCAGCCCACTACAATGCTTTCGGCAGGTAACTATGTACCTGATTTGCCTGAGGACGCTTATGAATTCACAACTCTGCCCTCATATAACAATCCGACAGGTATTGTGACAACACCTCATAACACCTCAGATTTTACCGGTAATCAGATGTGTATTGTCACCAAGAGCTTTGCCGATACATGGCCTCTTATTGCAGGGGATGATACCTATGTGCCGTATTATACACCTCTTGTTTACGGCACCGTTGATTATGTGACGGCGGCAAGTGAAGCCTATAACGAGGAAGAGGGGGAAATGGTTTACTTCTATGAGCTTTCTTCCGGCAGAAAGGTTAAGCGTGACAATGTGCAGCTTATTCCACAGCAAGGTCTTGCCAAGAATAACATCAGTGTTGTGTCTTCGACGGGATATGATGGAACTCTGACAATCAAGCTTAAAACTGATTGGAAGGTGCCCTATGCTTTTACATATAATCCGCAGAATTATTATTCTGCATATGGTAAGAAATATAACGTAACGGGATTTACTGCAAATTATCTGCAGATGACATTCTATCATACTTCATCAGCTACAGGTAATATTGATGTCAGCGGCAGCGACGTGATATCATCAGCCTATTGGAATGTAAGCGGTGATACTGCAACTCTTACAATGCCGCTTTGCTTTGCAGGTCAATACTATGGTTACAGTGTAGAATACGATGACAGCGGTTATATGAGTATTATTATTCATAACAGGCCTCAGAGCTTGAGAGGCAGTCTTATACTGCTTGATCCCGGACACGGAGGAAATGATCCCGGTGCCCTCGGTCTCGGTGGTGGAGTGTACGAGAGTAACGTAAACTATGCTCTGGCTTATTATACCAAGCTTGCCCTTGAAGCAAAAGGTGCAACAGTTTATATGACAAGAGGTGGCGACACTGCCGTGGAGCTTGAAGAAAGAAAAGCTATGGTGCGCTCGTTGAAACCAGATTTGTTTGTCTCAATTCACTGTAACGGCAATAAGGATAAAAATAAAATCGGCACGTCTGTATATTATTACAAGCCTTTCTCATATAAGCTTGCAAGCAGTATTTATAATCAGCTTCTGACTGTCTTCAAAAATAATCTGTATTATGGTCAGAGCAGTCTTTACGACGACATTGCGGATGGTATCGTTTATTATCCCTTCAGTGTTGCAAGGCTTGAGGACTGTCCGTCAGTGCTGGTTGAAACGGGATATATTACAAATGAAAGTGAGTGTCTGAAGCTTATAGATGCTGGTAATCAGCAAAAACTTGCAAACGCTATTGCTGCAGGCATAGAGGCTTCTCTGATCTAAATAGCAAGAACCATAGCTATTACTCCTGATATACCGAAAAGGGAGCTGATTCCTAAGGTTATGTAGTTAAGGGCTATACTCACACCTGTTACGGCCGAGAGAAGGTTAACGGCGAAAAGTGATCCTATTCCCGATATTGCCGAAAGTATCAGATAAGAGAAAAAGTGCTTTGATTTTATCAGTATGAACAGTACTATGACGCCCCCTGAAGCAAGTGCGATAATCATTGTAGCCATATTGGATAACATATTCAAACCCTCCGTTAAAATAAAAATTTTATTGACAGCACTGATAATAAATAATATAATAAACGAAGATGAAATATGATAAGGAGAATTTCAAAATGAAGATTCTGAAGCTTTCACCTACAATAAAGGATTATATATGGGGCGGTACCCGTCTGACAAAGGAATTTGAGATGGTATCATTTACCGACAGACAGGCTGAAGCCTGGGTGCTTTCCTGTCACGGTGACGGTGAATGTACGATTGAAAACACTGATTTTAAGGGCAGAACTCTCAGTGATGTTCTCAGCAATGAGGGCAAAGGCTATCTTGGTACCAACTGCGAAAAATATGAAAACTTCCCCATTCTTATCAAGCTTATAGATGCTAAAGACAATCTCTCAGTTCAGGTGCATCCCGATGATGAGTATGCGCTCCGAGTTGAAGGTGAGTACGGTAAAACAGAGGCATGGTACATTATGGATTGTGATGATGACGCTGAAATCATCTATGGATTTAAAAAGGATATAACAAAAGAAGAATTCAGAAAGAGCATAGAAGAAAACACTCTTACGGACTATGTAAACAGAGTCAAGGTTAAAAAAGGAGATATTTTCTTTATTGAGGCAGGCACTCTTCACGCTATCTGCAAGGGCATACTCTTGGCTGAGGTTCAGCAGAATTCCAATACAACCTACCGTGTGTACGACTACGGCAGACTGCAGAACGGCAAACCTCGTGAGCTCCACGTTGAAAAGGCTCTCGATGTCACTTCAACCAAGGCTCTCGATGCTTCGGGCAAACCTATGGGTGAGACAATTGACAAGGGTGACTATAAAGAAACTCTGCTGACTGAGTGCGATATCTTCTCAATGAAGCGTCTTGACATTATCGAAAAGGCTGAGGTTATCGCTGACGAAAAATCTTTTGTATCACTTGTTGCTCTTGAGGGTAACGGTGTGGTTATGCACGAGGACACCTGCGTTACTCTCTATAAGGGCGAAAGCTTGTTTATTCCTGCAGGTTTCGGTAAGGTTGAAATTTTAGGCGCAGTGACAGTGCTTGAGTCAAGAGTGAACTGAATAATAAGCAGTACGACAATTGTGGTGAAATTGTCGTATTGCTTTTTTATAATTTTTATTAATTGACAAAATTAAGTAAATAAGGTATAATAAGCCTATAATTCTATAGGAGGATTTTTATATGAAAAAAATTATTTCCGTATTGCTCACATTGCTTATGCTTTTCAGCATCTGCTCAACTGCTGTTTTTGCTATAGGTGATATCGGCGCAGAAACAAGTTCAATCATTGTTCATTCAAGCAGAAGCCAGGTTCCTGTTATAAGAATTCTCGGTGACGGTGAACCTCTTTATAACGCAAAACAAGAAAAAATTTATCACATCAGATCTATGACCTTTAACAGTTCATCAGATGATGACGAAGATTCAGACATTCTCAGTTCAGTAGCAAACATCCTGTTACCTTTCCTCATCGACGGCCTTCTCAATGACGAATGGGATGCTTATTATGAAAATCTTCAGAAGGAAATTTCTGAAATTTTCAGCGAAATTATACTTGACGGAGACGGTAATCCTGTCGAGGGTACAGGTATCTCACAGGCTCGTAAGGATGAGATGGAAAGATATAAGACAGACGAATATACTGCAAAAATAAAAGAAAGAGGCTATTATCAAATTAACGACTACCGTTTATGGTATGACTGGAGACTTGACCCTCTTTATACAGCAGATTTGCTTCATGAACACATTCAGCTGGTAAAAGATAAAACAAAGTGCGATAAAGTTTCAATTATGGCAAGTTGTCTGGGTACTATCGTAACAACAGCTTATATCTCTAAATACGGCACAGACGATTTATATGGTGTTGGCTTTACAGGCAGTGTATCAGGCGGTGCAGAGGCTCTCAGTGAGGCTATCAGCGGTAAGTTTGATATTAACGGCTATGCAATCAACAGAACTCTTATCGACAGTGACTATGTAGGTGAGTTCAATGTAGATAAATTTATTAATTCATCAATAGAGCTTTTAACTGCTGCAGGTGTTTTTGATTATCTTGAAGAAGGTGTAAAAGAAACACTTTATGCAAAGCTTGTAGAGGGTGTTACATCAGCATTGGCTCTTTCAACTCTCTTCTCATTCCCAAACTATTGGGCTGCGGTTTCAGCAGAAGACTATGATGAAGCTCTTCTTTATGTTTTCGGTCCTGAGGGCAGTGAAAAGAGAAAAACCTATGCAGGTCTTATCGAAAAGATTGAAAATTACAATACAAAAGTACGCGAAAACTATGATGAAATCATCAAGAGCATCAGCACAGAAAAAAACGGTGTAAAATTCGGTGCAGTATCAAAATACGGCTTCCAGATTCTTCCTATCTGTCAGTCTTATGATGTTGTTTCAGACCAGTTTGTTTCAGTAAATCACTCATCATTCGGTGCAACAACTTCAACTATTTACGATACTCTCAGTGATGATTACATCCAGAGCCGCGTTGAAGCAGGCTTCGCTGATTATATCTCACCTGATAAGATGGTAGACGCTTCAACTTGCGCTTATCCTGAATCAACCTGGTTTATGAAGAATGTAAGCCACTCAGAATACACAACTTTTGAGCGTAAGCTTCTTTATGATGTAATCACAGCTTCCGGCGATAAGGTTATTACCTGCGGTGATACAGTTGACGGTCTTACATATTCACGTTTCCTCGTTTACGATTACGAAACAGATATTATGGCTACAATGACAGAAGAAAACTGCAACACAGAAAACTGGGTAGCAGAAGATAAGCTCGAAAAGCCTGAGGGTCCTCTTGCAAGAGTGTTTGTATTCCTCAGAGCATTCTTCAACTGGCTTATTGATTTATTCAACTTTACAAATAAAAATAAATAAAATATAAAGGTAGCAACCGAGGTTGCTACCTTTTATTCTTATATGATTTTATTTATTCTTTTAATAAGCACCTTTATTATCGGAACACTGATAATTCCGAGCATTATGCCTTTGATAGCATTGACAGCTGATGCTGCCCAGATTGCAGTCCAGAGAGTTGCTGAATCAAATGTGATACCCAGGAAGTGCTTATAAAATAACGGAGTCACAAAATAGTTTGCACCGATACCGATAATAATGATAGCGAGTACACCTACTATACTGCCGATAACTATGCTTTTATTTTCATCGAGTTTCTTTTTCAAACCGTTATAAGTTAGTGTGAATGGTACTACAAAAGCACAGCCAACTATGAAGTTCATTATATTTCCGAAGCCCATCTGAGTGCCAAGACCTTTGACAATAAGCTCGAGAAGATTTTTGATAAGCTCGATTACCACACCGGTTAATGGGCCGAAAACAATGGCGCCGAGAAGGGCAGGTATATCGCTGAAGTCCATTTTCAGATGAGCCGCCGCAGGAATAAAGGTTGTGGGGAACTCATAGAGCATAAGCACAAAAGCAATGGCACTAAGCATAGCGATAACGCAGATTTTCATTAGTTGATTTTTCTGTTTTTTCTTCATAATAAAGTCTCCTTTTTTTCGGGGGGACAAATACAAAAGCCCAAGGTAAAATATACCTCGGGCAATACTCGTTAAAGTTTAAGTATTTGTCTTCTTTCATCCGGACTATACCGTCGGCTTCGGAATCACACCGAATCTGCACTAAGCTTTTGCTTGGCTCGTGGGCTGTTACCACCGGTGAGGAATTGCACCTCGCCCTGAAGATATTCTGTATAGTTATATTACCATTATATAATGAGCTTGTCAAGATGTGAGCTCGATTTATTTTATATGCAGCAGACAGCTTTGATTTGTATAAATATTAACATAATTTTTATTGCAAATTTTAACAGATAGCATTAAAATTAACATATAAACATCAGGAGGAGAAAAATGTATGGAAAAGAAAAATTATGATAAGCTGATAAAGGTTCTGCAGATTGCAGCCTTAGTGTTTATGCTATGTATGGTAGTTGCAATGCTTATAGTGATGAATAAGTTTGACATCAACATTGAAAATGCTGCTGAAATTTCAAGCTATATTTCAGGTGGAGCTCTGACAGTTGCTCTGATAATTATAGCGTTCACTGTAATCAAATCTTTTGCACTTATATTCCCACCGGCAATTATACTGGCTGTTTCGGGCATTCTTTTTGACAGCGTATGGACTGCTATTTTTGTAAATGCAATCGCAGTTGCTCTGAGTGTAATTCTCCCTTATTATTTTGGAAAATTTGCAGGCAAAGACTTGCTTGATACTTTGAAAGTACGCTTTCCGAAGATAAAAAAGCTTGATGAATTTGCAGGTCAGAATGAGTTTATGGTAGTGTATGTTGTCAAGGCGTCAGGAGTTATACCGTCAGACCTTATGAGTGTTATTTACGGTGCTATGAATGTCAACTTCTGGAAATTTTTTATAGCTTCAAACTTAGGTATGTTACCATTTAATGTGCTCTTCTCATTCCTTGCAAACAAGGGTGACCTTTCCAATCCTTACAGCCTTCTGTATATTATTCCAATACCGATTTTCGTTGTAATAATGAGTGTTGTTGTAAAGAGGATGACAAAGAAAAACGCTGATAAAACTGCATAAATTAAAAGGAGTTGCATCAATTAAGAGTGCAACTCCTTATGTTTTTAGTCATCGTCTTCCTGAAACATATCTTTACCTATCCCGCAAGTGGGACAAAGCCAGTCTTCAGGCACGTCTTCCCATTTTGTACCCGGGGCAACTCCGTGGTCGGGGTCACCCTTTTCCGGGTCATAAACATAGCCACAAGGACAAATGTATTTTTTCATAATATTACATCACCTCGTTGCTAGTATTGTCAGAACATCTGATTTTATAAACAAAATGAGGAAATGAAATATATGATGAGAAGAACTCAGGTTGTTTTAAGCTTATTACATAAGCTTGAGGTAAAGCTCCTTGATTTCCTCAACGCTTGTATCTCTGGGGTTGCCCGGACGGCAAGCGTCATCATAAGCTGACTGTGAAAGGAAGTCAATATCTTCAGCTTTTACAATCTCCTTAAGGTCGGCAGGGATACCAACATCAGCTGAAAGCTGCTTAACTGCATCGATAGCAGCCTTTCTTGCATCTTCAAGACTCATTGCATCAACACCTTCAACGCCCATAACTCTTGCGATATCCCTGTATTTTTCGCCTGTTTCAGGAGCGTTATATTCCATAACTGTAGGAAGAATGATAGCGTTTGCAACACCGTGAGGTGTGTCATAAAGAGCACCGAGAGGATGAGCCATTGAGTGAACAATACCAAGACCTACGTTTGAGAAGCCCATACCAGCGATGTACTGGCCGAGAGCCATACCTTCTCTGCCTTCAGCTGTATTTTCTACTGCGCCACGAAGACTATTAGCGATGATTTCAATAGCCTTGATGTGGAACATATCGCTCATTTCCCAAGCGCCTTTGGTTATGTAACCTTCAATAGCGTGTGTAAGAGCATCCATACCTGTTGCTGCGGTAAGTCCTTTGGGCATAGAAGCCATCATATCAGGATCAACAACTGCAACTACCGGGATATCGTGAACGTCTACACATACCATTTTTCTGTTGTTTTCAGCGTCAGTGATAACATAGTTGATAGTTACTTCTGCAGCTGTACCTGCTGTGGTGGGTACAGCGATAATAGGAGTACACTTATTCTTTGTGGGAGCAACACCTTCAAGTGAGCGTACATCTGCAAATTCAGGGTTTTCAATAATG
>JAZQUF010000179.1:0-4270 GCA_045631165.1 Acutalibacteraceae bacterium | reverse complement strand
TAACAGCTGATGAGAACCACTTTCTTACCATAAAGTTTTCATTGTCTTTGTTTGCAAGAACGAAGTCACAGAATTCAGCATCTGAACGGAAATTGCTTGCAAGATAACGGAAAGCATATGCAATTGCGATGGGCTCTGTTTGTGAAATAACCGTTGCCTTGATGGGTGCATAATACGGTGTTGATTCATCAAAGAAAGAGCTGCCGAGTCTTGAATAATAGTAAGCTCTTACCTGAGCTGAATCGTTAGCGATAATGCCGTTTGCACATTCAAGAATGTTGGGAAGTGTAGCACCGTCGTTCTTGAGCTGCATAAGAGCATCGTTAGTTGCATTATCAGCGAAATTGAATCTTTCATCAAGCTCAGCGAGCTCGATTGTTTCGATAAGTGCTGTGTACTCCTCTACTGTGGGAGCAGCCTTATCCTTGATGAGTTTGGCAATAAGTTCATCTGTTGTCATTGTTGCGTAAGCATCTTTTTTGATGCCGTGAACTTCATCTGCTGCAGGAGCTTCTGTTGCATCGGGTGCATCAGGTGTTTCGGGTGTTTCTCCGCCGCCACCGCAGGCAGCAAGTGTTGCAACCATAAGGATTGCAAGAAAGATAGCTAAAAACTTTTTCATTTTTGTTTTCTCCTTTGATTTTTTTATTGTACCCTGCCAAAAAACAGGTTTACAGCTTGATTATACTATCATAAAACTTGAATGTCACCCTACAAATGTAGGGGTAAGAGAGAAATATTTTTAAACAACTACAAGTCTGCCTGTAATGTCTCTGTCGAGATTCTGATGATTTGACAGATACTCATCGAAAATGCCGAGACACGAGGTTGCTACAACAACAGGCTTTCCGTTTTCAAAGATTTCTTCAAGTGAGATATTGAAGAAGTCTTCGAGGTTGTTGAAATGGAACTGCTGAAGACCGACTCTGTAAATCTTGTCGTCTTCAATGGGTTTACCCTTGTAATCAAATTTCCGGAACTCGTGTGAGGCTCTGTCATAAATTACCCTCATACCTGATGAAAGCTGATAGAATTCACAGTGAGCACCTTCCCATACTTCGTCACGCACCATAAACTTAATCATTCTCTTGAACTGCTCGCCTGTAACCTTAATCATATAAGCTGCATCATCATAAGGGAAACATTCGCAAAGGTCGGAATAAAGCACAATGGGTCCAAGCTCGTCACTGCGGACACTGCCTGAGCCGAGAAGCATAATATCAAGGCCGAGACACTCGCACATGATATCTGAAAGCAGACCCCCGAGAGCAGTTTCCTGAATTCTGGTGGGATGTGTAAGACGCTTTTTGAGACGGGTAACGACTCTGCCGTATTTTGCATCAGTCTGCATTTTATAGCGGCTGAGTATTTTTTCGAGAACCTCATCTCTGGGGCAATGCTTATCATTTATAGGTACAGTTTTCCAGGTGAAGCTGTCAATACAGTTGTTATCTGTATCAACCATAATGTCAAAACGTCCTATCTGATCTGTGCCTGTACCTGCCTGAACAACAACAATATCATTGACGACGGCAGGCTCATCAATAAAGGTATGAGAGTGACCGCCGATGATTACATCTACACCCCAGTCAGGGTCAAGCTGTGCTGCAAGCTTTTTATCCTCTTCAAAGCCGATATGAGTGAGAAGTACAGTGAAATCAATGTCAACCGCATTGTATGTATTACAGATTTTGCCGACCTCTGTTGCAGCTTCATCAATATCAACAAAGGTACCGATAATGCCGTCATTCTTTGTCTGAGAAAGCACTTCCTGAGTGAGAATACCGATGAAGAGCACCTTCATTCCGTCAATTTCAATGATATGATGAGGCTTGAAAAGTCTTGCGCCGTTTGTTGTTATATGTAAGTTAGCGTTGATTATGGGGAACTTTGCACACTTTTCGATGAAAAGCAGATGTGCAATACCGTAGTCTGTTTCGTGATTACCCGGTGTCACAACATCGGGTGACAGCATATTCATAATTTCGATAGTAGAAAGGCCCTGAAACTCTGAGTCAATAACAGAGCCTCTGAACATATCACCTGCAATGCAGTAAATTGTATTTTTTTCTTCTTCTCTTACTTTATTGATATAACCTGAAAGCATTGAAACACCGCCCACAAGCTCTGAATCAACATCTTCAGCAAGAAAATCACCGTGCATATCGTTTGAATGTAATATAGTCAGTTTTTTCAGATTTTTCTCCATAACTGTCTCCTTTAAACTTCTTTGTCTTTATATTATACTTCTCAGCTGACATAAAAGTCACCCTACAAATGTAGGGGTATGGATAAAAAAATCCCCGAATTTTTCATCGGGGATTAAAATTTTAGTGGCCTGCACCACATTCGCAGACTCTCTTTTCAGGGTTGAAGAGTTTAGCGAAGAAGTTGGTGATATTGAAAATAAGTTTTTCAAAGAAATTACCATGACACTTACATGTGCAAGGTGTAGGTGTGGGATCGGGTGTCGGTATAGGATCAGGGTCGGGTGTTGGTGTAGGATCAGGATCGGGTGTTGGTGTAGGATCGGGATCAGGTGTGGGATCGGGTGTAACGGGTGCATCGCCTGCTCGGCCTAAGTCACAGAAAAGTATAATATCATCAAGCGAGTTAATAGCTATTTCTGCAGCAATACCGTTGACTGTAATAATCATATTATTTGTATTTTCAAACAGATAACCCGGTGCAGGGGTAAGTTTAACAGCGATAAAATATTTACTATATTTATCAAATTTTTCAGTCAAGGGCATGATAGTTGTTATGTTGTTGCGATACCATTCAACCCCTTCAACTGTGTATGCAGCACCATTGGGAGTCTTTACATCAGTGCTTTGTGTTTCGCCGATAACGGGAGCTTTAACTGTAAGGTTAACCTCGTTAATATAAATAGGATCCTTGAACTTAGCAGTGATAATAACCTCAGCTGAGGGCATTGTGAATGTAAGGTTGGGATTATAGGGGTCTGCTATAGTGATACCGATTGCTTCCCACTTGTCAAACACCTTACCTGCAGGTGTTTTGGGTGTAACGGTAACAGGCTGACCTGCAGAGTAATATTCAAACTCTGACTCTGCATCATAGAGATTAACCTTATAAGCTTTGCCGTAAACAGGCATAGCTGTGATGTCGCTGTCAGGCATTGTTATTGTTGTTTCCATGCTGTAAATATCAGCACATTCAACAGGCTGAGAGAATGCCCATCTTTCAAAAGCTAAACCGTCTTTTGCCTTTGTAGCCTTAAGAGTTACGGCTTCACCTTTTTTAGCTATACGCTCAGAAGCAGTGAAATTCTGGCCATAGATAACAAACTTATTCGGGTCGGTGGTAACATTGATATAAAGACAATTATCGCCTTCATCTTCAGGATTAAAGGGGACAAGCTGATCATATTGGATTTTCGCTCTGCTGAAGATGTCAACTTTTCCGTAATATGCGACACCTCTGAAATTATACTGTGTGCCTGTTAACTCATAATTAAAGAATTTATGAGGCACAGGAGTGTAGCTGCTTTTATATTCATTGAAGGTCATTTCCATATCGATAATTTCATCGGTATCATATCCGCCGATATTTATAACCTTTTTATTGTAATTAAGAGGTTCAGAATAATGAGTGTTTAAACTGAAGCTGTTTTTGACTTTCAATGAGCCGTCTCTGGTTAATACCATAGGCTTTTCATTGTCAGGATAAATGAAATTATCGCAGGTGAGTGAACCGCCCAAAGCGATGTTGGTATAACCGGGTCTATCGACTAATTTTGCATTTACAGCAGCACGGATTGTAAGGCGTGGATTATTGTCAGCACCGCTTGAAAGCTGATTGCAGTTAACAAGACCTGTTTTTTCACCACTGAAGTTGATGCTGTAGTCTGCAGAAATTTTACCTGCATTAAGAACTGCATTTTCTTTTGCAGTAAACGCGACTGACATTTCAGCAAAGATATTTCTGACTGTGTTATTACCTATAAATTCAATAGTTGCTGATTTTGGGATATACAGGTCGGCAGTTGCTGAATTAAAGTTTTCAAGGCTGAGGGTGTTTTCATCAACTAAGGTTGCCTTACCGCCTTTGCCGTCAGATATCGAATGGCCGACAGTTGTAAGCTTCAACGGACCAACCTGTACACCTGAACCTTCATCCTTAAACACGGCTTTTAATTCTAAAGTTTCTTCAGCTAAACCAATATTGGTGCTCATTGTATTGAAACTAATTGTACTATATGATTTGAGCTCATCAATATATTTCATTCCCGGATAAGTACCTTCCC
>JAZQUF010000178.1:0-6487 GCA_045631165.1 Acutalibacteraceae bacterium | reverse complement strand
ATGTGTCCCATGGGCGGCACATCGCTTTTCGGTTGGTTTGAACTTGGCGGTTGTCATTTTGATAAGGAAGCTGCAAAGCTTTTCCTTGAAAGAGCTAACAACAATGTCGGCCTTATCATCCCCGGCATCGCTCCCCTGCGCGATACATTCTGGGGAAAATGGCTCTGGCAGAATCCAAAGATGTTCGAAGAGCTTAAAGTATTTATGGATGAGATTCATAAGACCGGTGCCAAGCTCTTTATCCAGCTTACAGCAGGTATGGGTCGTTCATGGGCTATTACCGAGCTTGTAGGTCCTCTTCACAAAAATAAGTTCACACGTAAGCTCGTAAAGCCTATCCTTGATACAAGTCACGAGCTTGCTTCTCCCAGCCCCCAGCCCGCACGTTGGGCACCTGATATTATCTGCCCTGAGATGACAAAGGAGCAGATTCACGAAATTATTGAAGCTTTTGCTAAAACCGCAAAGCTCTGTAAGGATGCAGGCGTTGACGGTGTAGAGGTTCACGCTGTTCACGAGGGTTATCTTCTCGACCAGTTCGCAATAGAATTCTTCAATAAGCGTACAGACGAGTACGGCGGCAGCATCGAAAACCGTTATCGCTTTGCAGCTGAGGTTGTTAAGGCAATCAAAGAATCCTGCGGTCAGGACTACCCTGTTTCACTTCGTTACTCTGTTGAGTCAAAGATGAAGGGCTTCCGTGAAGGTGCAATGCCCGGTGAAGAGTATGTTGAAGTAGGCCGTAATATGGCTGAGTCAGAAAAGGCTGCAAAGTATCTCCAGGATGCAGGCTACGATATGCTCAACGCTGACAATGGTACATATGACTCATGGTACTGGGCACATCCTCCTATGTATATGCCTCAGAACTGCAACCTTGACGATGTTGCACACATTAAGAAATTTGTTGATATTCCCGTTGTTTGCGCAGGCCGCATGGAACCTGACGTAGGCGCAGAAGCTATTGCAGAGGGCAAAATTGACGGCGTAGGTGTTGCTCGTCAGTTCCTCGCTGACCCTGAATGGATCACAAAGATCATCGAAGACAGACTTGAAGATATCAAGCCTTGTATCTGCTGCCACAGCGGTTGCTTCAACTTCTCATCATCAAAGGGTCACTACAACACTCAGGATCTTACTGACACAATGGGACTTGCACGCTGCGCTATTAACCCACTTACAATGCAGAGTAAGAAGTATAAGATTGTCCCTGCTAAAAAACAGAAAAACATCGCAGTTATCGGTGGCGGTATTGGTGGTATGGAAGCTGCTATTCTTCTTGCAAAACGTGGCCACAAGGTTACTCTTTATGAAAAGAGTGATAAGCTTGGCGGTGTATTTATTGCAGCAGCTGCTCCTTCATTCAAAGAGAAGGACAGAGACCTTATCAAATGGTACATCCGTGAAGTATCAAAGCTTCCTATAGATGTAAAAATGAACACAGAAGTAAAAGATATCGCTTCACTTGTTGCCGACGAAGTTATCATAGCAACAGGCTCAACAGCTAAGAAAATCCCCGTGAAGGGCGCTGAAACAGCAATTGAAGCAGTTGATTATCTCCTTGGTAACAAAGAGGTCGGTGAAAATGTTGTTATTATCGGTGGTGGTCTCACAGGCTGTGAAATTGCATACGACCTCTTCCTACAGGGTAAGAAACCTGTTATTATAGAAATGCAGGATGACCTTATCACTACCCCCGGTATCTGTCTTGCAAACACATCATTCCTCCGTGACTGCTTCAAAGCAAACAATGTACCTGTGCACCTTGAGACCGGTCTTAAAGAAATCACAGACGGTGGCGTTATCGTAAAGGATAAAGACGGTAAGGAATTCAAGATTGATGCTGACAGCATTATTATGTCAGTTGGTTATAATCCCGCTCCCCTCGCACCTAAAGCTAAGCACGTACACGTTATAGGCGATGCAAAGGCTGTAGGCAACCTCAGAACAGTTATCTGGGGCGCTTGGGATATAGCAATGAAGCTGTAATACATAAGGAGGAAATAAAAATGCAACTTACAAATGAACAGCAAGCCATATTAAATGGTGAGCAGGGCGAAGTCCTTGCTAAGGTTATGGAAACTCTCATCAAATATGGTGAGGTTTTCGGCGCAGAAAAAATGGTACCCGTGACAGGTAAACATAACCACCTTGTTACATCCTTTGGTCTTAAGGCTCTTGGTCCTGTTTATGACCTTATGGAAAAGCTTATCGCTACAGGCAACGTTTCAAAGCAGACATTCTCAGTTGACCCTCGTCCTATCGACAAGAAGGTTCCTGCAAACTTCCTGCAGAATTTCATATTCAATAACTTTATGTATTCACGCCAGGATTTCTATGAGAAGCAGCTTAATAAGCTTGGTCTTATGGAAAAAGACGCGTTCACCTGTACTTGCTATATGGATGAGGTAGGCAACAGACCGCAGAAAGGTGATGTGCTTTCATGGGCTGAGTCATCAGCAGTAGTATTTGCCAACTCAGTTCTTGGCGCACGCTGCAACCGTAACTCAGGTATTATGGATATTATGGGCTCAGTTGTTGGTTATGTACCTTACTTCGGTCTTCTTACAGACGAAGGCAGAAAGGCTACATGGATTATCGAAATCAAGACAACAAAGAAGCCCGAGGCTCAGCTTTTAGGCTCAGCTATCGGTATGAAGGTAATGGAAGATGTACCCTACATCGTTGGTCTTGACAAGTGGCTCGGCACAGAGCTCGACGATGCTACATGCACATATCTTAAAGATTTTGGTGCTGCAACTGCATCAAACGGTGCTGTTGGTCTTTATCACATCGAAAACCTTACTCCCGAGGCTGTAGAAAGCGGCAGGGATCTTATAACTGAAAATGCAAAAACATACGTAATTGACGATGCAGAGCTTGAAAAAGTGTATAAGAACTATCCTGTTATGTGGAAGAACGAAAATGCTAAGCCAAAGCTTTGCTTTATGGGTTGTCCTCATATGTCACTTGAACAGCTCAAATCCTGGACTGACAAGGTTGAAGCAGGTCTTAAGGCTTCAGGCAACAAGAAGGTTGTTATTCCTACTGTATTTACAGCAGCTCCTGCTGTGCTCAAGGAATTTGAAAAAACACCCTATGCTACAAGACTTAAGGCAACAGGCGTAATCACATCATATATCTGTCCGCTTTTGTATATGAACAATCCTCTTTCAGGCAAAATGCCCGTTATTACATCAAGTAATAAGCTCCGCACATATACAACAGCAAGATATTACACTGATGATGAAATCTTAGTTCAGATCACAAAGGGAGGCAAATAATCATGAGAGAATTTAAAGGACGTGTTATCGCAAAAGGCACAGCTACAGCAGAAGCTGTTGTTTCACACGAAGGTTTAAATACCCTCGCTTCTTTCCAGAAGGCTCTTCAGTTCGGTGATAAGACTGCTACCTGCGGTGACCAGAACAACAAAGATCTTTTTGGCAAGCAGATGGCAGGTAAGGCTCTCTGTCTTCCTCAGACAATCGGTTCAACTACAGGTGGTCTCGTACTCTACTGTGCCTGCTCAATGGGTCGTCAGCCGGCTTGCATGCTTTTCTCAAAGCCCATCGACTCACTTGCAGCTGCAGGTGCAGTTTTAGCAGATGTTTGGCTTGATAACATTTCAATGCCGGTTATAGACACACTCGGTGATGAGTTCCTTGACTATGTTAAGGATGGTATGAAAATCACAGTTAAAGAAGACGGTACAGTTGTTGTTGACTAATAACATAATCTAATAAGCTTATGGCGGTGCAGGATTTTTCCTGCACCGCCATTTTATATAGGTATAAGTAATGGCGGACAGAGTCTCCACTATCCGCCATAAATATGTCGCTATTGCAATAATTAAACTGTTACTCTCCAGCCGTAGGGATCTTCTCTCTTACCCCACTGGATGCCTGTAAGTTCATCATAAAGCTTCTGTGTAAGCTCGCCGATACCGCCATTGCCAATGGTCATAACATCGTCCATATAACGAAGCTTACCAACAGGTGATACAACTGCCGCAGTACCTGTGCCCCATACTTCTTCAAGGCTACCGTCTTTTGCAGCTGCTACGAGCTCATCAACGCTGATACGTCTTTCTTCAACCTCATATCCCCAAGCCTTACATACGTTGATGATTGAGTTACGTGTAATACCGGGAAGAATGCTGCCGTTAAGTGCAGGTGTGACAACCTTACCACCGATCTTAAACATAATGTTCATAGCACCGACTTCTTCGATATACTTTCTCTCAACACCGTCAAGCCAGAGCACCTGTGAGTAACCTGCATCGTGAGCCTTAACCTGAGCGATAAGAGAAGCAGCATAGTTGCCACCTGTCTTAGCAAAGCCCATACCGCCTTTTACAGCTCTTACATAGTCATCTTCGATCCAGATGCCTACGGGAGCAAGACCACTCTCATAATAAGCGCCTGAAGGAGCAAGGATAACCATAAATAGGTATGTCTTTGAGGGTGCAACACCGAGGAATTCGTCAGTTGCGATAACGAAAGGTCTGATATAAAGTGATGTGCCTTCCTCTGAGGGTACCCAGTCTCTGTCAATGTCAACTACTGCCTTAACAGCTTCAACGAACATATCCTCGGGAATCTCGGGGATACAGAGTCTTTCATTTGATGCGTTAGCTCTCTTAGCGTTCATATCAGGACGGAAGAGATAGATTTCATCATCAGCGCCTCTGTATGCCTTGAGACCTTCAAACATTTCCTGACCATAATGGAAAACCATAGCACTAGGGTCAAGTGAAATATTGCCGTAAGGTACGATTCTTGCATCGTGCCAGCCCTTACCCTCTGTGTAGTTCATCATAAACATATGGTCAGTAAAGATTTTACCGAAACCGAGCTTTTCACCCTTCTGGGGTTTAGCTTTGGGAGAAGTTGTCTTAGTAATTTTAATATCCATAAATACACCTCTTATTATTCAAAATCATAGCCTGTTTTAAGAGCTTTAAGATTAACTTCGATAAGATTTGCCTTTTTGGGAGGAACAACCTTATTAAGAGCTGTTTCAGTACCCTCAAAGCCGATGTTATCGCAAACCTTCATAAGCTTACCCATAAGAATCATATTGGCAAGGGTGGAGAAGCCTTCGTCGTTTGCCATCTTTGTTGCAGGTACATAGTATGTAGTAACGTCATCTCTTGAAACCTTTTCAGCTATAAGAGCTGAGTCAACAATGATTGTACCACCGGGAACTACATCGCCCTCGTACTTTTTAAGTGAAGGAAGATTCATAGCTACGAGCACATCAGGGTTTGTTACGATGGGTGAACCAACAGGCATATCACTGATGATAACACTGCAGTTAGCTGTACCGCCTCTCATTTCAGGGCCGTATGAAGGAAGCCATGAAACCTGCTTGTCACTGATGAGCCCTTTATATGCAAGGAACTTGCCTGCAAAAAGTACACCCTGACCACCGAAGCCTGCGATTAAAACCTGAGTTGTTGCCATATTATTCAGCCTCCTTCTGAGCGTCTCTGTCTTTGTATACGCCTAAGGGATAATAAGGAAGCATATTGTCTTCGAGCCACTTAAGTGCGTTGACAGGAGTCATACCCCAGTTTGTGGGACAAGTTGAAACTACCTCGATAAGTGAGAAGCCCTTCTTGTCTATCTGATTCTGGAAAGCTTTTTTAATAGCCTTCTTAGCGTTTCTTACATTCTTTACGTTGTTAACAGCTACTCTTTCAATATAGCCTGCGCCATCAAGAGTTGCGAGCATTTCGCTGACCTTAACAGGGAAACCGCAGTGGCTTGTATCTCTGCCGTAGGGTGAAGTCTGAGTTACCTGACCGGGAAGTGATGTGGGAGCCATCTGACCGCCTGTCATACCATAGATAGCATTGTTAACGAAAATGATAGTGATGTTTTCATTTCTTGCTGCAGCGTGAACTGTTTCAGCCATACCGATTGAAGCAAGGTCACCGTCACCCTGATAAGTGAATACGATGTGATTGTCGGGATCTGCTCTCTTAACACCTGTTGCAACAGCGGGAGCTCTACCGTGAGCTGCCTGAACCATGTCGCAGTTGAAGTAGTTATATGCAAGAACTGAACAGCCAACGGGTGCAACACCAATAGCCTGACCTTCGATGCCGAGCTCGTCAATAGCTTCAGCTACGAGACGGTGAATAATACCATGTGTACAACCGGGACAATAGTGAAGAGGTACATCTGCGAGTGATTTTGGTTTATCGAATACTACTGCCATTATTTGTTACCTCCTTCGTTTGCTTTTCTGATAGCTTCCAGCACCTGCTCAGGTGAAGGAATCATACCGCCTGCTCTGTTGCAGAGAACAACAGGCTTTTTATATTCAACTGAAGCTCTGATATCTTCAATCATCTGACCCATTGAAAGCTCAACAGAAATGAATGCCTTAACCTTGTCAGCTGCCTTCTGGAAAGGAGCCTTGGGGAAGGGCCAAAGTGTGATAGGTCTGATAAGACCAACCTTGATACCCTCTTCTC
>JAZQUF010000177.1:0-3408 GCA_045631165.1 Acutalibacteraceae bacterium | reverse complement strand
CTGCACAACAGTGTTGATCCCTTCTGCAAAGTCATATTCAACTATGTCCACATTTTTAAGACTTTTGTTTTCATAGTCTAAAAATATAAGTGAATATTTTCCCGGATTGGTAACGAACACAGCCGCTTCCTTTGTTTCTTTATTGTAGTTGACTATTGTAAAACCATTAAAAATACATTCATAGCAATAATCACAGATACTGTCACCGTTTTTATCATTGTGGGTACAATCAGGGAATTCCACAACAACCCTGCAATGAACGTAGGTGCCTGTGGATTTTGATACTACCTTGTATTCCATAGGCTTTGAAAGGTCAAATGCTACATCGCAGAATCTCCAGTAAACATCATTATCGTTACTTGTGGTAAACGAAACAAGAGATTCTACAACAACTGATTTAAAAAGACTTTTATCGGGACTTATTGCCTTTAATGTTATAATCTGCTTATCCGAATCAATGGATGCTTCACTGATAAGTCCGTTGTTTTCTCTTGGTTGAACTGTTTTTATCTTGGGATATACCGCATCCTTATAACCCCATTTGTTATAATAGAGCTTGTGAGTGTTCTTTTCACCCCATTCGTCAAATACTGCACGTACAAAATAGCTTGAATTATCTCCGAAGAAGTAACCGAAGTTGTTTGACTCAAACCTACTGTCTGAGCCACTTATAAGAACTGTGTCATCTGTAGGAGACTTGCTGATGCCTATTGATGCACCGTCTGCAAGGGGAACATTTGGAATTTTGTCAGACTGTCCTGCAGCGTGATTTACATATACATCATTTTCCGAAAGATAGAGGTTGTTTTGAGTATTCCCTGCACCCTTATTGCCTGAAATCACTACCTTTCCGCCAAAATACATACTGCCCCAGTCGGTGCCATAGATACCGCCACCGTTTTCGGTTGCAGTATTGTTTGTGATAATACCGCCCGTAAAGCATCCGACATTTCTTGAATCCCAGTAAACACCTGCACCGTCTACTGCCGTGTTTCCGCTGATTTCTCCTCCTTCAACATAAAGATAGCCGTTATACACATAAATACCGCCGCCACTTACTGATGCGGTGTTATCATAAATCTTTGTGTCATCCTGAATATAAACCTTGGCATCATCCAGGTCATCACAGTAAATACCTGCACCGCGTTCTGCAAAGTTTCCTGTAACTGCCCCTCCCTTTAAGTAAAGAGTACCATAGTCAACAAAGATACCTCCACCTTTGCCGTAGGTATCAATCTCGGAGGTTCCGACATTTCCGCCTGTAATTTTACCTGTTTTTCCTTCGGAACTATCTATAATTGTGAGGCTTCCGTAAGTATCCATATAGATTACATTTCCGTCTTCAACAGTTTCTTTAAGGTTTCGGTCAATGCTGAATCCGTTAAGGTCAATAGTAATATTTTTTATACATGAGTCAGGAATATATATAGCTCCTTCACGGATTCCCGTTTCATAATAACTAAAGTAACCACCGCCACCAACCCAATCGGAAAGAAGGGTCAATTTAACATCAACAGTTTTGCTCTTTTCAAGAACATAAGCCCAACCTTCGGTTTGATCGAAAAAGTCCTTTTTGCCTTCATCCGCTGTTTTAACAGTGAAAAGCGGGGCACACGTAAAGGTATGGTCAGGGTTCTTTGCAAGATATATATCGTAGTGGTCTCCGTGCTGTTCTTTTGTTACAAGGTATCTTGTGTCATCGGAGAAAAAGCAGTCTGCCATCTGTGAGGTAAGGTCTACATCATGGGCAAAAGTCTCGAATGTCAGCTGTTTTTTTTCAGAAAGATCAACCACTCCAAATGATAAGCCGATTTTTGAATTTGAATTAAGATTTCCGAAATTTTGCAAACTGCCTGTTCCTTGATAAATCTCTAATTCATCTTCGCTTTCGGCAAAAAAATTGCTGATATTATCGGGGCGATCTGTTAATGCAGTGTTACCTGTAACAATAACTGTACCTGCAAAGCAAGCTTTGCCACATGCTTTTGGGAAATATACACCGCCTCCATATCCTTTTGGTGCGGAATTGCCGGTAATGGTACAGTCTGTTAAGTACAGATTTGCTGCCTCATTCCAGTAAATTCCTCCGCCGTTTCCGGTCAGAGACACATTTCCGATGATACTACCACAATCTATTGCTAAGTAGGCATATTGAGGTGGCTTTCCTCGTGAAGAAACATGACAGGCAATACCTCCGCCATGGTAAAGTGAAGTGTTGTTACGAATAATGCCACCATACATTTCAAGATTCGAAGCTCTGGCAATATATATGCCTCCGCCTTCGTTACCTGCATAATTTTCTTCAATGATGCCTTTATTAATCACAAGTCCGCCATAAACATAAACAGCACCACCATTATGACCTGCTCTGTTTCTCGCAATGACACCACCATTCATATTGAAAACATCCTCATTTATATCTAAAATATTCTCATCATACATATGAATACCACCACCGCCGTCGACAGCCTCGTTGTCGGTAATACTGCCTCCATTCATAAAGCCTTCGGCATCGTATGTATAAACACCGCCACCATCTTCTGCCTTATTTTTTGAAATATTACCGCCGTTGATGGTAAGTTCACAATCCTCTGCGTAAATACCGCCACCACATTGAGCATAACCACCGGTGATTGTACCGGTCTGTGTATATGAGGTATCGTCAAGAGTAAAGTTACAGTCTTCAATATATAAAACGCTTGAATAAAACTTATCTTTTGGTGCATTTCGGTCGAGAGTATAGCCGTTTAAATCGAGGGCAAATTCACCCCCACCAACATATAAAGCACCGTCTTTTGTGCCGCCATCAGGGCAAACAAAGCCCTTTTCGGCGTCCGCTATCCAGTCGGCAAAAAGCTTGACGGTAACCTCCGTGCCACCCTTTGCAAGCTTTACCGCCGCCGACCATCCTGTGCCGTGGTCGGTGTATTCTGTGCCGTTAACAGTCATAGCAATACCTCTTTCGGCATAAGCCGTGGTAATCATTGCAAGCGAAATTAAGCCAACAACAAAAACCAAAGTCAAAAATAATGTCCATAGTTTTTTCATGAAAAAGCCCCTTCCATAATATGAACTATATTTAACTACAATTTTTACAATATAGCATTATATCAAACCAGCTATGACAAACCTATGACAAATAAAAATTTTTTGAAAAACAAAATGCAATAACCGTCTACACCTGTAATTTATATACTTAAAATTACAAATCAAACAAACAAGTATTGCATTTCAGTTTACAATTGACGCAGTTAATAATAATTAAACGATTACATAAAATAAACTTTTACCCCATAAATTAGACGATTACAATTTGTTAATGTACAAATTTCAATCAATAAGCATTTTGATAAGTATTTTTAAAAGTCTACAAAACACAAAACTCCTTAAAAACCGCATTATTACAGC
>JAZQUF010000176.1:0-5850 GCA_045631165.1 Acutalibacteraceae bacterium | reverse complement strand
AAATAAAGTCAGCCCCGCATTCCTTACATTTGAGTGTTTTGTCTTCGTACATGGTTTTATACCTCTCTTGATTTATATTGCCCCTGTCGGAATTGCACCGGCCCTTTGTAATCAACGCTCTACTTTAAGCTATCGGGCATACTATAATAAACAATTATAACTACACTTATAATTGTATTGATTATTATATAACAAAACTTTCTCACTGTCAATTCAATTTTTATACAAAACAACCAACAACTTTTTGGTATAAAATTACAAATACCTCCACGCTTAAGGTACTCTGCCGAAGAAAAAACGCAGAGGAATAACCTCTGCGTTAAGTCTGATATTATACCAATTCGATTGTGTAATTATAGTTGGGATCCCATGTGCCGAACATATAGTTTCTTGCTCTGAATTCAACTCTGTCTTCATAAACTTCAACTATATAACCATAACCAACCAGAGGATTACCGATAATCTGAACTGCATTTGTTCTGGGAAGATTAACGCTATGGAATGAACCATCTGATTCAATGCTCTGATAACCGTATTTGCTTTCTGTCTTAGCGTTTGAGAAACCTGCATGAATGTGACCGCTGATTAAGAATACGTTGTCATATTTCTTGAGGAGCTTTTCAATTCTATCGCTCTGCTCACCCATACCGCCTGTCATATCGTCATAGTCATCTTCGCCCCATGAAACAGGAAGACCGTGAGTCTGATTGATAGGCCAATGGCAAATCACAAAAATCGGAAGATCTTTCTTAGCAGCCTTCTTAAGTTCATTTTTGAGCCATTTGATCTGTGTATCACTGAAATATCCGTCAACGCCATCATCTTCACTGCAAAGAACGATGAAGGGATAACCGTTGATTTCTGTTGAATAGTAAAGATTACCTACTGTTCTTCCGGCAATACGTCTGTTATACTGCATAAACAGACCCTTTGTTGTTCTGCCGTCTTCACCCTCAGTCCAGGTGTCGTGGTTACCTGCAGCGATAAGGATTTCATCAGCGAGATCATACTGTGACATAACTTTTTCAAGTTTATTCCACTGTCTCTCGTAGCCGTCATCTGTATTGTCACCAACCATTACAAATGCATCATATTTTTCTTCAGCATTTTCAATATCCGGAAAAATGAGGGGAATAGTAAGATCGATAAGAAATGAATTCAGTTTATTACCTTCTTTGGTCTCGACGTGAATATCCGAAACTGTAGCAAAATTGAGAAGACAGTTTTCACTGTCAAGAGGAGCCTGAGGTGCTGCGATGTCACCCACCAGCCAGGGCATAACAGTTGCTGAGATTGTGAGAATAATAGAAATAAATGTTCTGAGAGCTGTTGCAATAATAGCCATAAATATGTCTCCTTTAAATTGTTAATGTTATTATATCATTCATTCCAACAAATGTAAACAGCGAAAAATAAATATTTTTTCAAAAAAGCCTTGACATTTGCATTTGTATGTGGTAATATCATTAGGCAAATACGGAGAGATACCGAAGTGGTCATAACGGAACGGTCTTGAAAACCGTCGTACGTCCTGCGTACCGTGGGTTCGAATCCCACTCTCTCCGCCACTTTTTTTATATGTCGGATTTAACGACACCGCTTTGGAGAAGTACTCAAGTTGGTGACGAGGCGCCCCTGCTAAGGGCGTAGGTCGGGTAACCGGCGCAGGAGTTCGAGTCTCCTCTTCTCCGCCAAAAAAAACCGTTCATCTTTCAGATGGACGGTTTTTTTAATGATGTTTGCTTTCAGCAAATGATGTTGGGCATACCCAATGATGTTCGCTACGCGAATGATGTGTGGCTACGTCACATTTACAGCAAACATCACATCACTGTTTCCGACGGAAGCTACATCATTAAGCGAGGCATAACATCACTTCGTCATCAGGCGATACAGAGTATTGGCTCGAGTTATTACTCAGAACGAATTATATTGATTAGCAAATCCATAAAGAACTTTCAACCAAATGCACTTCTATTCGAGTTATGCTTATTGCATCCTGCAAAACCGCCAAGGAAAATATCATCTGACCCGTCTGCATAGTCGGGTTTTATTTTTCTTAAGCCCCTCTTCGCAGGCTAAACTCCTTCCTATTGTTCGTTTGTAACGAGTACCATTCGTAATCATAATTCATATTTCCTAATTATTTTTTCCTGACTGCCCTCAATTTTGTAACATTAAATATATACACATAAAAAAAATTATGATATACTCTATGCGTATTGTATCCCCATGGAGGGAATAATAACAAGGAGGTCATTTTTATGACAAATAACAAAGAAAATACAACCAAGCTCGTGCTTTTGGGTCTGTTGACAGCGATCCTTTTCGTAATGTCCTACACTCCCTTAGGCTACCTCAGAATCGGCGGAATTGAAATTACATTCAACGTTGTCCCTGTTGCAATCGCAGCAATCGCACTTGGTACCACAGGCGGTATAACTGTCGGAGCTGTCTTCGGACTGACAAGTTTTCTCCAGTGTGTTCAGGGTACCAGCGCATTCGGTGCAACTCTTCTCGGTATCAATCCCGTTTTCACAGCGATTCTCTGCTTCGTGCCCCGCATCCTCGCAGGTCTTATTTCAGGAGCAATTCACAAGCCGTTGACAAAGAAGCTCGGCAAGAAAACTCCCTGCTTTATAACAGGCTTTCTTTCCGCTTTCCTCAACACACTTTTCTTTATGTCCGTGCTCATCATCCTCTTCGGTAATACAGATTACATTATGGGTATGAGATCAGGAATGAACCTTATCGCTTTCGTCTGCGCCTTCGTTGGTATCAACGCTGTCTTTGAAATGCTTGCTTCAACCATTATTACCGGCGCAGTAGGTAATGCTCTTTACAAAGCCAAAGCTATTAAATGAGGTGACAACTATGATTTTAGCAATAGACATCGGTAACACAAATATTGTACTCGGATGCTTCGACGACGACAGAATTATTCTTCGCGAGCGCATCTCAACTAATCACACTGCTACAGTTATAGAATATGCCGCAACAATAAAAACAGCATTCGAAATGCACAACATCAACACAAAGGATGTGTCCGGCGCAATTATTTCATCTGTTGTGCCTGCCGTTACAAACACAGTTAAATCTGCTATAGAAAAGTTTATCGGCAGTAAGGTGCTCGTAATCGGCCCCGGCATAAAAACAGGCCTCAGCATCGTTATTGACAACCCGAGTCAGCTTGGCAGTGACCTTGTTGTTGACGCTGTTGCAGGTCTCAGCGAATATACAGCTCCCATGATTATTATTGATATGGGCACAGCTACTACTGTGTCGGTTATCAACCGCAAGAAAGAATATATCGGCGGTATGATTGTTCCGGGTCTTGCTATCTCGCACGATGCACTTATCAGCAGAACTTCACAGCTGAGTAAAATTGCCTTTGAAACACCCAAAAAAGTTATCGGCAGTAACACTGTCGACTGTATCAAAAGCGGTCTTCTTTACGGCAATGCGGGTATGCTTGACGGTCTTATTGAGCGTATCAATGAAAATCTCGGTGAAAAATGCACAGTTGTGGCAACGGGTGGTCTTTCCACTGTTGTTGCTCCACTTTGCAAAAACGACATTATTGTTGATGAAGATCTCCTTCTCAAGGGTCTTATGGTTATCTACAATAAAAATATGTAATCCTGAAAGGAAGCTTCGGCTTCCTTTTTTATTGGTATGCGATAACGGGAGACTACGGCGGCTCCATTGCCGAACATCGTTCGGCTCGAGGACGCCTGGAGCGTCCTCGGAAATCGCCTTTGGCGATTTCATGGAGCCGCCCCCCACCTCTTCATCAAACTAAAAAAATAGCGAAGAACTACCTCTCCGCTAAGTGTTGTTTATAATCAGGATGTGTAAACTCCATTACATCCTTAGTTGTAGGATGTCTGAAAGAAATATAGCAGGAAACAAGCCCTATGTCGCCATCTATCTTTGAACCGTATCGTCTGTCACCCACCAAGGGATGCTTTCTTGAAGCAAACTGTACTCTTATCTGATGGGTTCTGCCTGTGATAAGCCTCACACGGAAACTTGTTCTGTCATCCGATGAGCTTATCTCCTCATATTCCAGAACAGCCCTTTTAACACCCTTGCGCTCTTTTTTTACCACAAAGGATTTGTTTTTACCTTTGTCAAAAAACAGCAGGTCTTCCATAGTACCGTTGCTTGTCAGTGTTGATTTCTCAGTTGTGGCAATATAGTGCTTTTCCATCACTCTTTCACTGACCTGTGCGCTGAGATTTGCCGCTGACGCCTTGGTCTTAGCGTAAACCATAACACCGCTGACATCTTTATCAAGGCGTTGTACAGGATAAATCTCGCAACCGCATTCAGCAGAGAGCGTATCAATCATATTCTCCTGCCCTGCCTTACCTTCCTGAGACAAAACACCTCTCGGCTTTATACAGACCACTATCTCATTATCTTCATACAATATCATAAAACCATTCCTTAAAAAAAGAGTTGCATCCAAAGACGCAACTCTGATTTTATTATTTTGCGAAGTCAGTTGCTCTTGTCTCACGGATAAGATTAACCTTAATCTGACCGGGATATTCAAGCTCCTGCTCAATTTTTTCAACGATGCTTCTCGCAACAATTGTCATTTCGTCATCGCTGATAGCTTCAGGATTAACGATAATACGCACCTCACGACCTGCCTGAATAGCAAATGCCTTTTCAACACCCTTGAATGATTCTGAAAGCTCTTCAAGAGTCTTAAGACGCTTGATGTAGTTTTCGAGATTTTCTCTTCTTGCACCGGGTCTTGCAGCTGAGATAGCGTCAGCAGCCTGTACAAGACAAGCAATGATGCTCTTGGGCTCAACGTCACCGTGGTGAGCTTCAATAGCGTTAAGTACTATATCATTTTCCTTATACTTCTTAGCGTATTCTACACCAAGCTCAATATGTGAGCCTTCCTGCTGACGGTCAACTGCCTTACCGATATCGTGGAGAAGACCTGCGCGTCTTGCAAGCTTCACATCAACACCGAGCTCTGCAGCCATAAGACCTGCAATGTAAGAAACCTCAAGTGAGTGGTTAAGAATATTCTGACCGTAGCTGGTACGGTACTTAAGACGACCGATAAGCTTAACGAGCTCATTGTGTACGCCGTTTACACCTGCGTCAATAACAGCTCTTTCACCGGCCTGCTTAATTGTCTGATCAACTTCCTTCTTAGCTTTTTCGTGTATCTTCTCGATAAGAGCCGGATGGATACGGCCGTCAGCAATGAGCTTTTCAAGAGTAAGTCTTGCAACCTCACGGCGTACGGGATCAAAGCATGAAAGGGTGATAGCCTCGGGAGTATCGTCAATAATGAGGTCAACGCCCGTAATTTGTTCGAGAGCTCTGATATTTCTGCCCTCACGACCGATAATACGGCCCTTCATTTCATCGTTGGGAAGTGCAACTGCACTTACAGTTACCTCGGATGAATGGTCAGCGGCACAGCGCTGGATAGCAGTAGTGATAATTTCTCTTGCAAGATTTTCGCTTTCATCGCGGATTTCCTGCTCATATTCCATAATCTTGACTGCTTTTTCTCTTTTAAGAGTTTCTTCAAGTGACTTGAGTAAGTCAACCTTAGCTTGCTCTTTTGTATAGCCTGCTATTTTTTCAAGCATTTCACACTGGCTTCTTTTGATGCTTTCTGCTTCGGAAAGTTGGACTTCCGCCTGCTTGATTTTATTATCAAGAGTTTCTTCTTTCTTTTCGAGAGCCTCGACCTTTTTGTCGAGTGATTCCTCTTTCTGGATTAATCTCTTTTCCTGTCTCTGAACTTCGTTTCTTCTTTCACGAAGCTCACGTTCAGTTTCGGTTCTTAATCTATGAATTTCGTCTTTT
>JAZQUF010000175.1:0-6608 GCA_045631165.1 Acutalibacteraceae bacterium | reverse complement strand
GCCGACTAAAACAGCAAAAACAACGAAGAGCAGAGTTGAAATGTTACTGATGGAAATGATTCCGCCGAATAAACTCATGATAATTGCCTCCTGAAATTTTGTATAATTACATATATTTTGTCATATTGACAAACCTTAGATATTTTATCACTTGCGAGTGAAAAACACAAGTATAAACATATACAAAGTTGCTAAATGTAACAATAAGGTTTTGTGCAATAAGACAAGAGAAATTTATCAAGGCATATAACGGCACTTTACGAGGTCCACCGTATTGCTGTCAAGGAAAATTACGCCTTCGCTTAAAAGCAGATCTCTTTGCATATTTTCTCCGCCGAAAGCAAAGGCTTTTGACAGCTTGCCGTCTTTTGTCACAACTCTGTGGCAGGGGATAATGCCGGGTTGCGGATTAGAGTGCAGTGCATAGCCGACAACACGGGACCAACGGGGATTGCCGGCCATAAGAGCAATCTGACCGTAGGTTGCAACCTTGCCTTTTGGTATCTTTTTTACCTGCTCATATATCTTTTGAAATGTATTCATATGCGTCACCTTTCTGATTGTATATATAAATTAACACAAGTGGAATTTTTAATCAAGTTTTTTGTCAGTTTATGTTGACATTTAACTTTGGGTGAGATATAATAGCCAAGCAATCCAAATAAGTGGTGGAGTCTGTCATAGAACGAAATTCGTTCTATTTGTTATGGGTTGTAAATTTGGCAATCTCTCGGATTTTTTCGGGGGTTATACTGAATTTTGACAGAATCCGTTTTGCGGGTTCTTATTTTTTTGCACAGAACCGCCCGAAATATTTTTATTCAGGAGGTTGCTCACAATGAGTCCAATCACAATCACCGCTCTGGTTATCTTTGCTGTCACCTACATAATGATGATGGCATTTCAGAAAATCAGACCCTACATCACAGTTGCTTCAGCGCTTATCTTTGTTGCATTAGGTGCTGTTGCCACATTCATTCCCGCACTTTTCGGTGAAGGCTTCTTTAATATTTCATCGGGTGCATTCAGCTACAGCTTCAGCGATGCTCTTTCGGAAATTGACTGGAATGTTATTATGATGATAGCAGGTACCATGGGTACTGTTTATCTTTTCATCGAGTCAAAGATGCCTCAGCTTATGTCTGACGTGCTTATTTCCAAGATGCCCAATATGAAATGGGTAGTTGTTGCTCTTTCACTTTTTGCAGGTATCGTTTCAGCCTTCGTTGACAATGTTGCTACAGTTCTTATGATAGCTCCCGTGGCACTTGCTTTCTGCAAGAAGGTCAATGTTTCCCCCGTACCCGCTATTATCTGTATTGCTGTTTCATCAAACCTTCAGGGTGCAGCAACTCTTGTAGGCGACACAACGTCAATTCTTCTTGCCAAGGCAGCAGGTCTTGATTTCTCAGATTTCTTTGTGCACGACGGTCATGTTGGTATGTTCTGGGTTGTTCAGGCGGGTGCTATTGTAAGCGCACTCATCATTGTCTATATGTTCCGTAAAGAAAAAGACAAGATTGAGTTTGCAGGCAGAACAAAGGTCGAGGATAAATTCCCGACATATCTTCTTGTAGGTACAGTGCTTTCACTTATTGCAGTTTCATTTATTCCATATAAAGATGGTGCAGCTGAAGGTCAGTTTTACAAACCTGACATAACTAATGGTATCATCTGTATTACCTTTTTTATTGTAGGTATCATCCGTGAACTCTTAATCAAGAAAAACAAGGAAATTGTAAAGAATGCATTTAAAGAAATTGACTACTATACTATCGTTCTTCTCACCGGTCTTTTCGTTGTAATCGGTGGTGTTAAGAGTGCAGGTGTTATTGATGTTATCGGTGATGCTATTGCATCACTCGGCTCAGGCTCAGTATTTGTAGTTTATACTATCATTGTATGGATGAGTGTTATCCTTTCAGCTTTCATCGACAATATTCCCTATACGGCAACAATGCTCAGTATTGTACCCGTTATTGCAGGCGAGCTTGGTATTGAACCGACACTTCTCTACTACGGTCTCCTGTGTGGTGCTACTCTCGGCGGTAACCTTACTCCCATCGGTGCAAGTGCAAATATTGCAGGTATTGGTATTCTCAGAAAAGAGGGTTACGAGGTTAAGGCTACAACCTTTATGAAATACGGTGTGCCGTTTACACTTGCAGCTGTAATTACAGGATATATACTTCTTTGGATTATCTGGATGTAAGCTGTATTATAAAAATAGCTACATATGAGGGCAACTAGGGTTGTCCTCTTTTTTTAGTAGGAGGTAAAAAAAGGGGGGACGGTGGCTCCACCGCCGAACTGCGTTCGGCTTGAGTACGCCCTGCAGGGCGTACTCAGAAAATCGCAAGGCGATTTTCGTGGAGCCACCTCCAACTTTTACCGAAAATTCCCTGTATAGTAACAATAAAGTTTGTTTTGTTTCATATTTGTTATAGACAACCCACATAATATGTGGTACAATGTAAAATCATAAATTTTAAAGTAAGCATATTATATGCCGTAATGTGAATGATATGCAGTGTGTATCTGAGCAAGGCTCTGAAGAACAATGCGATTTTGGAAACGGAGAAAAGAAAATGTACAGAATTACGGAAAAGAAAATATTAAATCCTACAGTGATTCAGATGAGTATAGAAGCTCCGATGGTTGCAAGAAAGGCAGAACCGGGTCAGTTTATTATTCTCAGAGTTGATGATGAAAGTGAAAGAATACCCCTGACCGTTGCAGGCACCGATAAAGAAAACGGCACCGTGAAGATAATTTTTCAGGTTATAGGTGCCACAACAACTGCACTCAGCTTCAAGGAAGAAAATGAGTATATTCAGGATTTTGTCGGTCCTTTGGGCACAGCGACGGAGCTTGACGGACTTAAAAAGGTCTGCATTATCGGTGGCGGTGTCGGTTGTGCTATAGCTATGCCTGTTGCAGAGGCTCTTCATAATAATGGCGCAGAGGTAACAAGCATTATAGGCTTCCGTAATAAGGATTTGCTTATTCTTGAGGATGAGTTCAGAAACTTTTCGGATAAGCTTTATGTTATGACCGATGACGGTTCCTACGGAAAGCAAGGCAATGTTACTCATCCCTTGAAGGAAATTCTCGAGGGTGGCGAAAGCTTTGATATGATTATTACTATTGGTCCGCTTGTAATGATGAAATTTGTCACAGAAACAGCGAGACCCTTTGGTGTGCCTGTAACAGTATCTATGAACCCCGTTATGATTGACGGTACGGGTATGTGCGGTGGCTGCAGACTGACTCTTAATGTTGACGGTAAAAGGGTTACAAAGTTCGCTTGTGTTGACGGACCTGACTTCAATGGATATGAAGTTGATTTTGATGAGGCTATGTCAAGAAGCAGAATGTATGCCGACTTTGAAAGACACGCTTACGAGAAAGCCTGTAACCTTTATAAAAAGGAGGTAAACTGAAATGGCTAAGGCAAATATGTCACTCACGCGCAATCCTATGCCGGCTCAGGAGTCTTTGGTACGTGCACGTAATTTTGACGAGGTTGCTCTGGGCTACAGTGAAGAAACAGCTATTGACGAAGCAATGAGATGTCTTGCTTGTAAAAATATGCCTTGTGTTGAGGGCTGTCCCGTCAAAATAAATATTCCCGATTTTATTGCAGAGATAAAAAAAGGCAACTTTGAAGCTGCCTATCAGATAATTTCAAAATCCTCGTCCTTGCCTGCGGTCTGCGGAAGAGTATGCCCTCAGGAAAGACAGTGTGAGTCAAAATGTGTCCGCGGAATCAAGGGTGAATCTGTGGGTATCGGCAGACTTGAAAGATTTGTTGCCGATTGGCACAATACATATTGCCTTGAAGACCCTGTTAAACCTATGTCAAACGGTCATAAGGTAGCTGTTGTGGGCTCGGGCCCCTCAGGTCTTACCTGTGCAGGCGACCTTGCCAAAAAGGGTTATGAGGTCACTGTATTTGAGGCTCTTCATGTTGCAGGCGGTGTGCTTGTTTACGGTATTCCCGAGTTCCGTCTGCCTAAGGCAATAGTGGCAAAAGAGGTAGACACTCTCAGAAAACTCGGCGTTAAAATTGAAACAAATGTTGTAATCGGCAAAACCCTTACCGTTGATGAGGTTTTTGATATGGGCTATGAGGCTGTATTTATTGGCTCAGGTGCAGGACTTCCCAATTTTATGGGTATTCCCGGTGAAAGCCTCAAGGGCGTTTACTCGGCAAATGAGTTTCTCACACGAAGCAATCTGATGAAGTCATATCGCAATGATCCCACCACACCTATTATGAAAGGCGGTAAGGTGGCAGTTGTAGGCGGAGGCAATGTAGCTATGGATGCTGCAAGAACAGCTCTTCGTCTCGGTGCTGAGAAGGTTTATATAGTATACCGCCGTTCAATGGAGGAGCTTCCTGCAAGAAAGGAAGAGGTAGAGCACGCAGCAGAGGAGGGCATAGAGTTTTCACTTCTCTGTGCTCCTGTGGAAATTCTGGGATATAACAACCCTGACGACCCGAGAGATCCGCAGAATGGTTTCGTTAATGGCATGAGACTTATTAAAATGGAGCTTGGTGAGCCTGATGCAAGAGGTCGCCGCCGCCCTGTAGAAATAGAAGGAAGCGAATATGAAATTGATGTTGATACAGTTATAATGTCAATCGGAACATCGCCCAATCCTCTTATCAAATCAACAACTGACGGTCTCGAGGTTAACTCAAGAGGCGGTATTATTGTAAACGAAGACGGTCTCACCTCAAGAAATGGAGTTTATGCAGGCGGTGACGCCGTAACAGGTGCGGCAACTGTAATTTCTGCAATGGGCGCAGGCAAAACAGCCGCAAGTGCTATTGATGAATATTTAACCAGATAAGTTAGCAGTCAGGCGTAAAACTTACCACAAAAACTCTTGACATATTCTGATGACTTTGCTATAATCACTCTAATATCGTTTAAAAGCTATGACTGAGAAAACAGTAGTCGACGGACAAGACTTTTCAGAGAGGGATTAATAAGCTGAAATAATCCTACTGTCCCCGAAGATGAATTTCGCCTCACGAGCCGCCTGTGAAAAGCAGGATGTAGTTGCTGCATTAAAGCAAACCAAAGCGGTAGGGTTAAAATGACCTTGCAATTTGAGTGGTACCACGGATATTTTTTCCGCCTCAAGACTATTGGGGCGGGTTTATTTTTTATTTTGAGGTTTAACAATGGATAACAAAATTGCTGCTATCAAAGAACAGTTTCTCGCTGAGCTCTCAAAGGCAGAAAACTCAGCAGACCTTGAAGCAATAAGAGTTGCATATCTTGGTAAAAAAGGCTTTGTAACAGAGCTTATGAAAGAAATGAAGGATCTTTCTGTAGAAGAAAAGAAAACCTTCGGTCAGAAGGTTAACGTAATCAAGGGCGAAGTAACAGATAAGATTGCCGAAAAAAATCAGGAACTCAAAGAAAAAGAACTCCTTAAGGAAATCGAATCAATGCCCGAATTCGACATCTCAATGCCCCCCACACTCGGCGAGGGCTCATATCATCCTGTAACACTTGTACAGCGTCAGGTTGAAAAAATCTTCAAGTCAATGGGCTTTACAGTTGAGGACTACTCAGAGGTTGTTTCAGACTACGAATGCTTCGAATCACTCAACATTCCCAAGCACCACCCCGCAAGAGATATGCAGGATACCTACTATCTCGAAAACGGTCAGCTTCTCAAGAGCCAGACCTCAGCTGCTCAGAACGCTATCTATAAGAAGTATAAGGATGCACTTGTTAATGACGGTGTACCCATCAAGGCTATTTTCCCCGGCCGTTGCTTCAGAAACGAGGCAACAGACGCTTGTCACGAAAACACATTCTTCCAGATGGAAGGTGTAATGGTTGACAAGAACATCTCAATCTCAAACCTTATCTACTTTATGAAAACTATGCTTTCAGAAGTATTCCAGAAGGATATCAAGGTTCGTCTTCGTCCTGGCTTCTTCCCCTTCGTTGAACCTGGTTTTGAGCTTGATATCAGCTGCCTTATCTGTGGCGGTGAAGGCTGTCCCTCATGTAAGCACAGCGGTTGGCTTGAGCTCTGTCCCTGCGGTATGATTCACCCCGAGGTACTTAAGGCAGGCGGAATCGATCCCGATGAGTACACAGGCTTTGCTTTCGGTCTTGGTCTTACAAGACTTGTTATGATGAAATACGGCATTAAAGATATCCGTGACCTTAACGGTGGATCACTCAAGTCACTCACACAGTTCACAGACGACGAATAATAGGAAAGGAGAGAGTAACTTATGTTTTTATCAATGAATTGGATTTCAGATTTTGTTGACCTTGAGGGTATCGATAAGCTTGATCTTATCCACCGCTTCTCACTCTCAACAGCTGAAGTTGAAAATGAAATTTTCTTCAAGGGCAGCGACATCAGCGGTATCGTTGTTGCTGAAATCAAAGAAATAGCAGATCACCCCGAATCAAAGAAGCTTCACCTTTTAAAGGTTGACGCAGGAGACGGTCAGCTCACAGATGTTGTCTGCGGTGCTCCCAATGTAAGAGTTGGTATGAAGACTGCTTTTGCTAAAATCGGTGCAAAGATCGGTGAAATCGATATCACCCCCAGAGCCCTTGCAG
>JAZQUF010000174.1:0-2212 GCA_045631165.1 Acutalibacteraceae bacterium | reverse complement strand
CGATCCGACTTGTCCCATATCAATTTCTCCTTTTTATATAAAATCTATTTAATCTCTCATTGCTGAGAATAATTAACCTAAAGAATTTGTGACAAAAATTGTGTGATCAATACCGTGACCCGGATATTCATAAATTTCTGTCTGCTCTTCATTGCTGTAAAGAGCAATTTCCACACCTGCAAGCAGTTCAAGTCTCCAGTCAAAGGGAATGCTCAACACTGCTTCATTTCTGATAACATCATCAAAATCATATAATTCGCTTTTTACGGTGATGCTCTTTCTTTCGCCGTCCATTATCTTAATAACTTCAGAGCTGTTTTCAGAAAGAGGCTTATCAAAGCTGAAAATCGCTGAGCCTGATGTGTCATCAAAAAGTGTGAAATTGTGTTCACGAAGTTCAAGAGTTTCTTTATCGAAAATGTATTCGAATTTCTCGTTTTCAAGCATACCGTCATAGGTGTGGATTATCTTATAATAGTCCTCGCCTATTTCTTTGACAAAAAGCTCCTGACCTCCGAAATAATCAACAACATAGCTATCATACGGGAAAGTTGCTTCTTCACTCAGATCAAAAGCATTTGCAGTTGCATAAGCTTCTTCGCCATTGATTTCAAACCCGATTCCGTCAATCCAACCTCCCAAGTAAGCCTCGTCATCGCTGTAAATTACATGATTTATAAATGAAGGCATACCGTTATAGGTAAATATCTGTACTTCATCACGGTCACTCTCAATAGTAATAGTTTCATATTTCTGCAAAAGTGCCTCTACACTGTTGGCTGAAACAAGGTCGTTATATGTAAGTCCTGCTTCTTCAAGGGACTTTGGCTCTTCAAAAATCTGAGTTTTGTACTCTGCCGATGTTGGCGGCTCGGTGGTTGTTGTATCATCACCGTTTCCACGCGTACAGGCACACAGTGTAACAAGCACCATAACGCACAGAATAACCGAAAGTATGATTTTAGTTTTCTTCATTGTTACTTCCTCCCCTTTTATAGCCTTTTGATGAATAAGGATTTTTGTTTTCTTTAGGTGAGTCCTTATACTGACCTGCTTTGTTTAAAAGACGAAGCAAAATGCTCTTACCCATTATCATAAGTACCCACAGACCGAGTGATATGTAAAAGTACCAAAGCGACAAACCACAGATGGAATGAAGTGCAAGAAAAATCCACGCAGGTATTGTCCATTCAAGATTAAAAAGCAGTGTCAGCAAAACCGACAGCACAAAACCGCTTTGTCTTTTTGGTTGTCTCATAATCTCACCGCCTGACATAATTTGACTATCCTACCAAATATTATAGAATATCGAAAATCAAAATACACCCTACAAATGTAGGGGTAAAAGCAAAAAATTCCCGAAAAATCGGGAATTTTTTTAATCTTTTAGTGACCTGCACCACATTCGCAGACTCTCTTTGCAGGGTTGAAGAGTTTAGCGAAGAAGTTGGTGATATTGAAGATAAGCTTCTGAATGAAATTGCCGTGGCACTTGCAGGAGCAGTCGTCTGCGGCATCGTATCCGCAGGCTGTGCACTTTGAGCCGTCTTTGGTGTGTGCACCTGTTGCATTGATTATGTCTCTCTTTATTTCATCACAACGAGTGCACTTATAGTCTGTGTAACCGTTTTCACCGCAGGTTGAATCTTTATATCCGGTTTCAACATAATTGTGACCCTTTGCAGGCGATGCTTTTGTATCGCCTACACCGCAGAAGTTACACTTATAGGTTGCAGTACCGCCTGCTGTGCAGGTTGCTGTATCGGAAACAAGACCGTAGATATGACCTGTTTTGGGTGAGTCAACAACCTTTGTTTCTGTGCAGCCTGTTGCTGTGCATTTATAGGTTGCCTTGCCGTCTGCCTGGCAGGTTGCTGTTTCGCTTACAAGTTCCCACTTGTGGTCTGTTTTCGGGATTGTGACATACTTGTAGCCACAGTTGACTGTGTTGCCTTTAGGGTCAATTTTACCGCTGTTTGAACACTTATATCTGAAATAACCTTCGGAATAGCAGGTTGCAGGTTTTTTTGACATAACAACCCATTCATGGTTACCCGTTTCGCCGAAGTAATGACCGCAGCCGTCGCAGACATAGCCTTCGCCACAGTTGTAGAGTGTGTTTGTAACGCCGTCCAATGTACTTCCCTCAAGATCTTCATAAGAACACGCTTCGTGTGCACCATATTCCAACTTGTGGTCATTGGGGCAGGCA
>JAZQUF010000173.1:0-2054 GCA_045631165.1 Acutalibacteraceae bacterium | reverse complement strand
CAAAGGTCAGTACGCTGTCAACGTAAGGTTTGACGGATTCAAGCTGAGCCTCTGCTTTTTTTGCGGTGCAAGGTCCGATGAAAACAACCTTTGCACCTTCATCGGTTTCTTTGATGTACTTTGCAAGCGCCGCCATGGGTGAAAGATTATGCGAAATATGTTCCGCAAGCTGAGGAAATGCAGACTTCACATAAGATACAAAAGCGGGACAGCACGAGCTTGTGAGGAAGCCTTTTTCTGCAAGCTCTTTTGACTCAGCCATTGCAACCATATCCGCACCGAGTGCAGCTTCAACAACGGTAAAGAATCCGAGTTCTTTGAGTCCGCTGATAACCTGACCGAGCTTTGCATAGGTAAACTGACTTGAAATTGACGGAGCAACATCTGCATAAACCTTGTATTTCTTGTTTCCTTCGCTCTTTTTGATTATGTCGATAACATTCACCATATAGGATTTATCCATTATCGCACCGAAGGGACACTGATAAACGCAGGCACCGCAAGCGGTACATTTATCGTTATTGATTTCAGCCGCCTTATGCTCATTCATTGAAATAGCCTTGATTTTGCAGGCGCTCTGGCAAGGTCTTTTTCTGCTGACGATAGCAGTATAAGGACAAACCTTTGCACACGCACCGCATTCAACACACTTTGATTTGTCAATGTGTGCAACGTGGTTGTTATCAAAAGTGATAGCACCTCTTTTACATACGTCTTCACATCTGTGGGCAAGACAGCCACGGCAAGCGTTTGTCACCTCATAACCGCCTACAGGACATTCGTCGCAGGCAATATCGATAACCTCAATTACGTTGGGGTTGAGCTTATCGCCGCCCATTGCAATTTTTACTCTTTCGGCAAGAATTGCACGCTCTTTGTATACGCAGCAACGCATTGTGGGCTCATTACCCGGAACAAGAGTTTTGGGTATGTCGAGAAGGTTGTCAAACAAGGTATCATTCCACGCCTGTCTTGCAACTTCACGTAAAACCTTATATTTAAGATACTGGACTTTTGTATCAAACTTTCTCATTTCACTCACTCCTTAAAAATAACTTACCTTTATGCGTTTGCCCATTTTTTTAAGACATGCGGAAAGCTCTTCAACAAGATTCATTTTTATGCTGAAGTTTATTGGCAGGTCCGGATTCTGATGAGCCGGATTAATAGCTCTGCCTACATAGAAATTTATATCAGTTGCTTCTTCAAAAAGCAAGCGGGAAATCAAGGAAGCACCGTCACGCTTGATACTCCAGTGCTCATAGTGCTTGTTTTCACCAAGATAATCATTTGCGTATTCGACAACCTTGTTTACGGTTATAACACCCTCTGTTACAAGGTCAACACCTTCGATTTCGGCAGTTGGCGGAACATCACTCTGCGTAAAGTCAAGGCTTGCTTTTATAGGTTTGCCGAGATATTTCGAGGCGATAGAAGACGTTGTGCCGCCGCAAATTATATGCTTGCCTTCTTTTGAGAAGAAATGCGACATCATTCGGTTGGCATCGTCTCGGTTTGAAGGCGGACCGAAGAGAATATTCATCGGCCCGCGCTTTCTGATTCGGACAATACAAGCTGTTGCATCATCACCGGGTTTTCCGCCGTAAAGTTTAAAGCATTCATCAACAATTATTGTAGAAAGTGTTTTTGCTGTGTATCCGACAGGAGCCAGACTCTCAACAAACGAAATAATATCTTCACGCTTCCAACCAAAATTATATGATATGCCTATACCTGCATGGGGACATCCGTCACTCATTGCAACAAAAATATCGTTTTCACGAAGCTTGATTACACTTTTGAAAATCTTTTTACCGCCGATATTCATTTCGGTTTTCGGATAATCGTAATTTTCTTCGTCACGGATAACGATTACCTGCGGATTATCATACTGAATAATTTCAGCAGTCTCATTGTTTTTGAGGTGAATAATCGTAAACGTTGAATATGCAACACCTCTGACAGAGCATACGGGAAGTGTAGCAGCAATTGTAGAAACACACTCTTCAATCGGCAGTCCTTCAGCCATCATTGTTGAAATTATTTTTGATGTA
>JAZQUF010000172.1:0-7299 GCA_045631165.1 Acutalibacteraceae bacterium | reverse complement strand
CCTGCAGCAAGAAGCAATATCGAAATTATGCTTCTTTACCCGGGTTATAAGGCTGTCAGAGCTTACAGACGTGCGCACTGGTGCTACAAACACAAGATGTTTTTTCTCGCACGTGCTATATCTCAGCACTGTGTGAAGCAGACTAATATAGAAATCCATCCCGGTGCACAGGTTGGCAGACGCTTTTTTATCGACCACGGTACTGGCGTAGTTATCGGTGAAACTGCAATTATCGGTGACGACTGCACTATCTATCAGGGTGTTACCCTTGGCGGTACGGGTAAGGATCACGGCAAAAGACACGCGACACTTGGCAATAATGTCCTTGTAGGTGCCGGTGCAAAGGTGCTCGGTCCTTTCAGAATAGGCGACAACTCAAATGTGGCGGCAGGCTCGGTGGTACTCAATGAGATACCAGATAACTGCACAGCTGTCGGCTCACCTGCAAGAGTTGTCAGACAAAACGGTAAAAAAGTCGATAAGCTCGACCACGTGCATACCCCTGACCCGGTATCACAGGAGCTTTGCAGACTCAAATATCAGATTGAAAAATTAGAAAAGAAAATAAAAGAATTGGAGGAAAATTCATGAAAATTTTCAACACACTCTCAAGAAATAAGGAAGAGCTTGTTCCCTTAACACCAGGCGAATACAAAATCTACGCTTGCGGTCCTACAGTTTATAACTTTATCCATATCGGTAATGCAAGACCTCTCTGCGTGTTTGACGTTATGCGCCGTTACCTCGAGTACAGAGGCAATAAGGTTAACTTCGTACAGAACTTCACAGATATCGATGACAAAATCATCCGCCGTGCAAATGAAGAAGGCGTAACATTCAAGGATATCAGCGAGAAGTATATTGAAGAATTCTGGGTAGATGCTAAGGGTATGAACATCCGTGAGGCTACAGTACACCCCAAAGCAACAGAAAACATCGACGAAATCATCGATATCGTTTCAACTCTTATCGAAAAAGGCTATGCTTACGAAGCAAACGGTGACGTTTATTTCAGCACAAAGAAGTTCAATGAATACGGTAAGCTTTCACATCAGCCTCTTGAAGACCTTGAAGCAGGTGCAAGAATCAATGTAGGCGAAGTTAAGAGAGAGCCTATGGACTTCGCTCTCTGGAAGAGTGCTAAACCCGGCGAGCCCTATTGGGAATCACCCTGGGGTCACGGCAGACCCGGCTGGCACATTGAATGCTCAGCTATGGTAAGAAACTACCTCGGTGATACAATCGATATCCACTGCGGCGGTCAGGATCTTATCTTCCCTCACCACGAAAACGAAATTGCACAGAGCGAGTGCTGCAACGGCAGTCCCTTTGCTAAATATTGGATGCACAACGGCTTTATCACTGTTGATAAGGTTAAGATGTCAAAGTCACTCGGCAACTTCTTCACAGTTCGTGACGTTGCTGATCAGTACGGCTATGAGCCCATCCGTTACCTTATGATTTCATGCCAGTACAGAAGTCCCATCAACTACAGCTTCGACGCTATCGAGCAGTGCAAGGCTTCACTTGAAAGACTTTACACCTGCCGTAACAATATGGACTTCGCTCTTCAGAATGCAGTAGAAAATGCAGGCGAGAAGGATGCTGAAATCATAGCTGCTATCGACTCTAAGAAAGATAAGTTCATTGAAGCTATGGAAGACGACCTCAACACAGGTGAGGCTCTCGGTGCTATTTTTGAGCTTGTAAAAGAAATCAACCTCAATGTAAACGACGGTGTTCAGTCAAAGGCTCTTGTTGAGTACGCTATCAAGATTTTTGATGAGCTTATGAATGTTCTCGGTCTTCTCTATAACAGAAATGCAGAAAAGAGCCTTGACGATGAAATCGAAGCTCTTATTCAGGCTCGTAACGATGCAAGAAAGGCAAAGAACTGGGCAGAAGCTGACCGTATTCGTGACGAGCTCAAGGCTCAGGGCATTGTGCTTGAGGATACACCTCAGGGCGTTAAGTGGCACAGAGCGTAATTTAATTCGGAATTATGAATTATGAATCGCGGGGGAGTCTGCAGTGAAAACAGCTCTCTTCCTGCCGAATGCAATCGCGTTTTTGATTCTTTTTCCTCGATGGGAAAAAGAATGCCACGCGACGAGCGATGAAATAATAAAGATTAATATCATAAGGACACGGTGCGCCGTGTCCTCGATATATTAATGAATTGACCTTTGGTCATGAATTGGCTTTGCCATGAATTGCCTGACGGCATGAATTGACCTGCGGTCATTATTTGCACCTTTGGTGCAAGAATCAAGGTGAAAAATATGATAACAAAAAACAGTCCCATTGCCGTAGTTGATTCGGGAATGGGTGGTATTACGGTGCTTCGTAAGCTTCACCGTATAATGCCAAACGAAAACTATATATACTTCGGTGATTCCGCCAATTCACCCTACGGCACCAAAACCAAGGAGCAGATAAGAGATATTACTGTCAGTCTCGTTGAAAAAATGATGGAGCGTGGGGCAAAGAGTGTGGTTATTGCCTGTAACACTGCTACAAGTGCTGCGGCAGAGTACCTGAGAGAGAAATATCCCGATTACCCCTTTATCGGTCTTGAGCCTGCACTCAAGCCTGCTGCTTTGTCTTCAAAGTGGCCTCGTGTGCTTGTGCTTGCTACACCTCTGACTCTTAAGGAAGAGAAGTTCAATAAGCTTATGGCTCGTTTTGAGGGTGAAGCTGAATTTATAAAGCTGCCTGCCCCTGAGCTTGTAGGCTTTGTAGAGAGAGGTCAGGTTGAATCACAAGAATGTGCAGAATATCTCGAAACAATACTTGAGCCCTATTCAAATAATAAGGTTGATGCAGTTGTTTTGGGTTGTACACATTTTCCTTTCGCAAGAAAGCAGATACAAAAAATCTTAGGCGAGGAAGTGCTTGTGTTTGAAGGCTCAATGGGAGCAGCCAAACAGTGTCAGAGACTTCTGGCAGAAAGAAATCTGCTGAATGACAGCGAAAATGAGGGTATAATTTCCTTTGAAAACAGTGATGAAAGTAAAATAGAGCAGTGTATTGAAATGTTCGGATACAAAGATGTGTGAGAGGTAAAATGATGAGAATTCAGGACGAATTAAAAGAGTACCTCATATCTCAGGGTGCCTGTGATGTGGGCTTTTGTAAGATTGATGACGGCGACTTCGGTGAGTGCAGATTCGGTATAAGTATAGTTGTTCGTTTGTCTGAAAATATCGTTGACGAAATCGGTGCTGAGCCTACCCATACCTACTTCAATCATTACAGAAGCGTCAACGCTTTTATAGACTCTCTTCTTCTTAAGACGGGATTATTTCTTCAGAATAATGGCTATAAATACATCACCGTTGCGGCTTCTCAGAGCATCAATAAAGAGGGCTGGGATTATAAAGGCAGATACTCACATAAGAAGGTTGCAACTTTGTCGGGCCTTGGCTCTATCGGTAAGAGCTCGATGTTTTTGCATAAGGATTACGGTGCCAATGTGCGCCTTGGCAGTGTGTTTACCGATTGTGAGTTTGATGTGAGTGATGTTGTACCCGTTGATCTTTGCAGTAATTGTGATAAGTGCGTCAAGGCTTGTCCCAGCGGTGCTATATCGGGTAATGTATGGCAACAGGGCTGTGACAGAGAATATATGTTTGATCCTGAGAAGTGCAGTACTTATATGAAGAATCATTTCAAGCACATCGGCAGGGGAGCAGTTTGCGGGATTTGTATGAAGGTCTGCCCATACGGCAAATAATGCAGAACGCAGAACTAAATCGCGTTTTGGTTACTTTTGCGCGACAGCAAAAGTAACGGCACGCGCCGAGCGAGAGAAATAGCTAAAAGCACTACAGTGTGTAGTGCTTTTTTTATTGAATTCTATTGACAAATAAAGCATAATGCGGTAGAATTCAATTAGAATTCTAAAGACAGAGGTGTAGAATTTATGAATTATGAGAAAATTATAATTGAATTGTTAGGAAGAATTCAAACATTAGAAGAACAGGTTGTAAGTTTAATGAATCAGCAGAATGATAATATTAAAAAAGAGGTGAACATAGTGACAACCAATGATATTAGAGAATATATATCAGAACAAAAAAGAAATTCTAAGGAAATGGGAGAAAAAGTACTTGAGTTAAGATCTGGAGATGTCCACAACGATTTAGGGTTAAAGAATAGGCATCCGATAGTGTGTAATGCTATGAGGCAATGTATGAATCCTGGTGATGTGATTTTATATCAACCGCCAAAAGGCAATGGAACAACCCTTAGAATAGAATACAAGCTTTAATGGTTATAGGTGAGCAATATGGCTAAAAAATCAACTAAAGGAAGAAGAGCTGGAGTGTTTATTGGCGGTGTTATATATGGATTTACTCGTAGATTCTTTTTTGATAATAAATACGTCCGTAAAAATAAAAGAAAATTTTAAATAATACAAAAAAGACCACATCGCATTAATAGCAATGTGGTCTTTAAATATGGTGCCGGTGGCGGGGGTCGAACCCGCACGGTATCGCTACCAACGGATTTTGAGTCCGCCTCGTCTGCCAATTCCAACACACCGGCATGACAGCTTGTTAATTATATATCAAAGAAGGATATATGTCAAGTGAAAATATTTAATGCTCTGAAACTTTCTTACAAATTGCTTAATTTTTACAAAAAATGGATTTTTAAGGTTGATTTAGTTAAAGATATTTATTATAATAAATAAGAATGGGTCAGTGTATGACTTTCACTAAATAATGCTGACGGAGGCTAGCTCTTTATGGCAAATTCAAAGGATAATGCACCTAAGGTGAATAATATTCCAAAGGGCAAAAAATCAAAAAAGAAAAAGAGAAAAAAGAAGCACCCTGTGCTTTTTACATTTTTCCTGATATTCTTCTGCATATTTGTGGCAGGAATGCTCACTGTTATTACTGTTGGTGAGTCTGTGTTGTCATATGCAGATTCGGTTGTTAACGGCGGTATAAGCATCGACCTTGACAATTACAAAAACTCGCAGAATCAGACCTCGATTATGTATGGTTACGACAGCGAGAAAAATATAGTTGAGCTTGCTCGACTTCACGGTGAAGAAAACCGTATCTGGGTTGACTATGATGAGATGCCTCAGAATCTTCTTAATGCTTTTGTATGCCTTGAAGATAAGCGTTTCTATGATCATCCGGGTGTTGACTTTATCCGTACCATCGGCGTTATTGTTATTCCCGACCGTTGGGGTCAGGGTGGTTCAACTATCACTCAGCAGCTTATTAAAAACCTTACCAATGACAATGAGGCTACCTTCAACAGAAAGTTCAACGAAATTTTAAGAGCTCTCAATCTTGAAAAGAACTACTCAAAGAAAGAAATTCTTGAAGCATATCTCAACACTGTATCACTTGGTGCAGGCTGTTACGGTGTTAAAACTGCCGCTGAAACGTATTTCGGTAAAGATGTAAGTGAGCTTACTCTTTTAGAGTGTGCAACTCTTGCAGGTATAACTCAGTCACCTTATAGCCAGAATCCCTACGCTGACTTTGAAAAGTGTATGAAGAGAAAAGACACATGCCTTGATAAAATGTTTGAAGAAGGTAAAATTTCTCAGAAGCAGTATGATAAATATCACGGTATGGATGTAAAGGTCAAGGCAAAGGGTAGCACAACTATAAGCTCAGACAGTACAAACAACCAAAAGAGTGATATACTTTCCTGGTACGAAGAATATGTAGTTGATCAGGTTATCGCTGATCTGCAGAAAGAATATAACTATGACAATCAGGAAGCATGGAGAAAGGTTTACTACGGTGGTCTGAAGATATATGCTGCCGTTGACCTTAATGTGCAGAAAATTGTTGAAGATGCATATGAAAACAGAACAGGCTTCCCCTATTCAACAAAGGACTCCTATGGGGAGTATCCCGATTCATCAATGGTAGTTATGGATTATCAGGGCAGAATAGTTGCACTTGTGGGCGGTACAGGTGAAAAAACCGCCAACAGAGCTTATAACAGAGCTGTTGACCAGAGAGCGAAGAGACAGCCGGGTTCATCAATCAAGCCTCTCGCAGTTTATGCTCCTGCCATTGATCAGGGTATTATAACTCCATCGTCACTTATTCACGATAAAGCCCTTGAAAAATATAACAATGGTAAGGACTGGCCTCAGAATTTTAACGGCGACCACGGTTCAGATGAATATCTTACGGTTGAAGAAGCTCTTGTTCGTTCGCTCAATACAATTCCCGTAAGAATTCTTAAAGAACAGCTCGGTACTCCTGCTGCATTCAGTTACTGCAATGACAGATTCCATCTGAATCTAGGCGCAAAAGACAGAGACCTCAGCCCCCTTGCTGTAGGCGGTACTAATACAGGTGTAACAACTCTTGAAATGGCAGCTGCCTTTGCTGCCTTCGGTAACGGTGGCAGATACTTTGAGCCATACAGCTACTATCAGGTAACTGACAGAAACGGCAATGTAATCTTAGACAGAACAAAAACACAGCCTGAGCAGGCCATCAAGGATGCAACAGCTCAGAGTATGCTTGGTATGCTCACAAAGGCAGTTACTCAGTCAAACGGTACAGGTTACGGCTCAAAAATCAGTCGTTTCCAGACTTTTGCAAAAACAGGTACTACATCTGAAAACAATGACAAGTGGTACTGTGGCGGTACACCTCATTATGTAACAGCTGTATGGTATGGCTACAATCATCCTGCGAATCTTCGTACCGGTTCATCAAACCCCTCAAAGACAATTTTCTACAGTATATTCTCAAAGATTCATCAGAATCTTCCTAATAAGACCTTCGATCAGACTGAAACTGCTGTGGATAATTATATCGCAATGAGTCAGGAGTGATAATATGATTATTCTTAGTGTTGACTACGGTGATATGCGCACAGGTGTTGCCGTTTGCGATAATATGGGAATTCTCGCGTCACCTGTTGGCGTTGTCAAAGGTGATTATGCTCCTAAGGTTGCAAAGGAAATCAATCAGATTGCTATTGATAAAAATGCGGAGCTGATCGTTGTGGGTCTGCCTAAAAATATGGATGGCAGTGAGGGTGACAGAGCGGAAAAATGCCGTGAATTTGCAAAGCTTATTGAAGAAGTCAGCGGTATCAAAACGGTAATGTGCGATGAAAGACTCACTACTGTTTCTGCACACAGAGCTCTCAGTGCAGTTGATGTCAGAGGGCAGAAACGCAAAGATGTGGTTGATGCTGTTTCGGCTGTTATGATACTGGAAGACTATCTTAGAAAATTATGAATTGTGAATGAGGAATTATGAATTATCTTTATTGATAGATTTGTGAAGATTTCTT
>JAZQUF010000171.1:0-36418 GCA_045631165.1 Acutalibacteraceae bacterium | reverse complement strand
GAGCCCTGTGAAACATACTGCTTTTCAAACTCATCTGCAAACTCAGCGTAGAGCTTGTCGATATCTGTAAGTGCTGCTTCACCGAGAATTACCATAAGCTCCTTACAGTCCTTACCTCTTGCATAAGCTGAGAAAAGCTGATTCATTGTGCCTGAGTGGTCGGCTCTTGTCTTACCCTCACCGATACCCTTATCTTTAAGACGTGAAAGTGAAGGAAGTACATCAACAGGAGGTACGATGCCTTTTCTGTGAAGTTCACGGGAAAGAATAATCTGACCCTCTGTGATATAGCCCGTAAGGTCGGGAATGGGATGAGTCTTGTCATCCTCGGGCATTGTGAGAATAGGAATAAGGGTAATACTGCCCTTTTTGCCCTCCTGTCTGCCTGCTCTTTCATAGATAGAAGCAAGGTCAGTATACATATAACCGGGGTAACCTCTTCTGCCGGGTACCTCCTTGCGTGCGGCTGAAACCTCGCGGAGCGCATCGGCATAGTTGGTAATATCAGTTAAAATTACAAGCACGTGCATACCCTTATCAAAAGCAAGATACTCTGCCGCTGTAAGAGCCATTTTCGGTGTGGCAATACGCTCGATAGCAGGGTCATTGGCAAGGTTTGAGAACATAACTGTTCTGTCAAGAGCACCTGTTTCCTTGAAGGACTGCACAAAATAGTCAGATTCCTCAAAGGTGATACCCATAGCAGCAAAAACAACAGCAAAGTCATCTTCTGTACCGCGAACCTTTGCCTGTCTTGCAATCTGCGCCGCAAGCTCAGCATGAGGAAGACCTGAAGCTGAGAAAATCGGCAATTTCTGACCACGTACAAGAGTATTAAGGCCGTCAATTGCACTTACACCTGTCTGAATAAACTCCTGAGGATAGCGTCTTGCAGCAGGATTCATAGGAACACCGTTTACGTCAACTCTCTTATCAGGGATAATTGACGGACCACCGTCAATAGGTCTGCCGAGACCGTCAAATACTCGGCCTAACATATCCTCGGAAACTGCAAGTTCCATCTGTTTACCCAAAAATCTGATCTTGCTTTCAGCAAGGTTTATACCTGCACCCGACTCAAAAAGCTGTACAAGTACATTAGTGCCGTCAATTTCGAGGACTCTGCACCTTCTTCTCTCGCCGCTTTTAAGCTCGATTTCACCAAGCTCATTATAAGCGACACCGTCAACGCCTTTGACGAGCATAAGAGGTCCGGCAACTTCACTGATGGTTCTGTATTCTTTTGGCATCAGTCCTGACCTCCTTTACTTTCGTTTATCTCGTTTTCAAGCTGAGCGAGTATCTTACGGAATTCTTCCTCAGCAATATCCTCGGCAATGTACTTGAATCTGCCGATTTTTTCTCTTACGGGAAGCTTGACAATATCTTCTATATCCTTGCCTTCCTCAATAGCCGCAAGGCCCTTTTCGTAATACTCAACCACAAGCTTCATCATCATATATTGCTTTTCAGAGGAGGTATAAGTGTCAATCTCATGGAATGCAAGCTGATGAAGAAAATCTTCACGGATTGAGCGAGCTGCTTCCATTTTTAGTCTGTCGGCAGGTGAAAGTGAATCCATACCGACAAGCTTGACCATTTCTTCAAGCTGTGCTTCCTCTGAAAGAAGTGCGATAATTTTACCGCGAAGTGTTGTCCACTCAGCATTAACATTTTCATTGAACCACTTACCAAGACTATTTGCATAAAGTGAATAGCTTGTAAGCCAGTTGATTGCAGGGAAATGTCTCTTGTATGCAAGGGCTGAATCAAGTCCCCAGAACACCTTTACAATACGAAGTGTTGCCTGGCTGACAGGCTCGGAAATATCACCGCCTGCAGGTGAAACCGCACCGATAACACTGAGAGTTCCCTCTCTGCCGTTTTTACCTACAGATATTACTCTGCCGGCTCTTTCGTAAAACTGAGCAAGACGGCTGCCAAGGTATGCTGGATAACCCTCTTCACCGGGCATTTCCTGAAGTCGACCCGACATCTCACGAAGAGCCTCAGCCCAACGTGAAGTTGAGTCTGCCATAAGCGCAACATTATATCCCATATCACGGAAATACTCTGCAATAGTGATACCTGTGTAAATTGAAGCTTCACGAGCCGCAACGGGCATATCTGATGTATTGGCAATGAGCACTGTTCTTTCCATAAGAGACTTACCCGTATGTGGGTCGATAAGCTCAGGGAACTCATTTAACACGTCGGTCATTTCATTACCGCGTTCACCACAACCGATATATACAACTATATCAGCATCCGCCCACTTTGCAAGCTGGTGCTGAGTTACAGTCTTGCCGCTACCGAAAGGTCCGGGAATAGCAGCAACGCCACCCTTTGCTATAGGAAAAAGTGAGTCAACAACACGCTGACCTGTTATAAGTGGATTATCGGGCGAAAGCTTTTTCTGATATGGTCTCGGCACACGTACAGGCCATTTCTGTGTAATACCTACACCGTGCTCTGTACCTTTTTCGTCAAGAACTATTGCAACAACATCTTCAACCGTACAGGTTCCGCCGGTGATTTCCTTAATGATACCACCAATTCCCGGTGAAAGCATAATCTTGTGACGCACTACATCAGTTTCCTGAACATAGCCGATAATATCACCGCCATAAACTCTCTCGCCTGCTTCAACGCAAGGCTCAAAGACCCATTTTTTTTCTCTGTCAAGAGCAGGAACATCAATACCTCTTGTAAGGCTGTTACCAACCTTTTTCATAATCTCAGTAAGAGGTCTCTGAATACCATCAAAGATATTTCCTATAAGACCCGGGCCGAGCTCAACACTCAAGGGCGCACCTGTAGATACAACCTTTTCACCTGTCTTAAGACCTGATGTTTCTTCGTAAACCTGAATCGAGGCCTTATCCTCGTGCATTTCGATGATTTCGCCTAAAAGATTCTGCTCGCTGACTCTAACAACATCAAACAGGTTTGCATTTTTCATACCCGAGGCCACTACAAGAGGGCCTGAGATTTTAGTTATAACTGCATCGTTCATATAATCAAATCCTTCATCAATACTCAAATTTAATCCAGAATTGCTGAGCCGACTGCTCTTTCAATGGATTTCATAACACTGCTCATACCCTCACCTGTATTACCGGATACTCCCGGAATAAGAATAATTGCAGGTGTAATTTCTCTTGAATATTTCTCAATTGTCTCCGAAGCTTCCTTTGCAAGAGCTTCAGTAATATATATAACCACATAGCTTTCATCGGCGAGTTTTTTTATGAGGCTTTTTGCCTCATCGCCCGAATATGCAGGATAAATATCTAAACCTAAGGATGAAAAGCCATAAACGCTTTCTCTATCGCCAATAACTGCGATTTTATACATATAAAGCTCTCACCCTTTCTTTTATTTCTCTTCTGTCTGCCCCCGACTTAATACCGGCGAGAATAATTCTCACGCTTTTCATTTCGGTAAGCTTTGCATAGTAATAAGCACACACCGGATCAAAGCCAAAAGCTGTGAAACCGGACTTTTTAGCAATAGATATTACTTTATTGTCGCACCATTTCTCGTACTCTGCCGCAGAGGAAAGATAAATCTCTGCACCCTCACGATAGAGCGTTTTGGCAAGGTACTCGCAAAGTGCTTCTTTACCCTTAAGAGTTTCTTCAATCAAAGCTTTTCTGTTAAAGCACTTGCACTCACCTATTGCTGTTTCTACAAAGTCGCGTTTTTTATCTGTCCGGGCACATCTGAAAGCAATTTTAATATTTGCCGTATCACAAAGAAAAGCACAAATCTCACCTGTGACACTATCACCTTTTTTATCAGCATAGCGTTTAATTTCGTCTATGCAGGCACGGTCAACAATAATATCTGCATTCTGTCCGTTTTCTGTAAGGCAGGCTGTTTTGTAGCTTTCTTCAGCACACTTACCCATTACACCCTCAATATTCCCGAACTTATGAGAAGCAACCTTATCAGTAAGCTCACTAAGATTCAGTGTTGTCGGCTGAATATAATAATCGTAAGGCGCCTTGCCTGTAAAGTGACATTTGACAGCAGCCTTAATATTAAAGAAATCATTAGTAACACATAAAATATCCAGTTCTTTTTTATCGGGTACACTTTCGTTGAGAAGAGCCCAGAGTTTTTCGCTCTGATACTTTATATGGTCTGCGATTTCACCCTTGGTGCTTATCCACTTTTTATCAATCAGATATTGCTGTGCACTATCGTAAGATTTACATTCAAGCAAATCTGATATATCTTTAGCATTGAGCAGATATCTCTCATTGGCACGGATTCTGGCCACACAGTAGGCATAATCTGTATCTCTCATTTTTGCCTCCTATTAAAACAGTGCTGTACTGAGCATATCCTTGAGTCTGTCCATATTCTCATCAAAAACAGCCTTTAGTGTGCAATTGATTTCGATATCACCATAATGAAGAATAAATCCATTTTCAATATCAGCAGGTGTATCGCAGATGTGTACGGCACCCTTTTCATATATTTCACTGTTTATGCTCATTTCAAAATCATCGGGAAGTCTTCCGATATCATAACCGCTCAGGTGCATTTCGCACTCACCCTCTAATGCATTCTTAATACAAAGACGTCTGAGCATATCGAAATATTCTTCATCAGAAAATTTTTCAATTTCTAAGTATGCAGCCGAAATAATATCGTTGAGAATTGCATTTCTGATTTCAAGATATCTGTTTCTGGTTATGGACTCTGCCGAGCTTTTTGCTACGGCTTCTATCTTTTTGGCTTCTGCCTTTGCTTTGGCTATAATTTCATCACTTTGCTTATTAGCCTCAGCTCTTGCCTCGGAAATAATCTTTTTAACATGAGCCGAAGCATTATTCAATATCTGGTTGCAGTTTTCCTGTGACTGCAATAGAATTTTTTCAATTATTCTGTCAAGTCCTGTCATGAAGCTTTCTTCACTCCCTCACTGTAAAATCTATCGCACGAATCAACCAAGATTAACGTTGTTTACAGCGATAAATGAAACAAGAAGGGCAAGTACTGCATAGAACTCAACAAGAGCTGCCATTGTCATACCTTTAACAAGCTCTGTAGGCTTCTTTGCGATAAGTGAAACGCCTGAAGCTGATACTCTGCCCTGATAAATAGCTGAGAAGTAGCCAACAATTGCCATAGGTAATGCAGCTGCAAGGATGCTGAGACCCTGAGTCCAGGTCATTTCAACGGGAGCACCTGAAAGGATACCAGTTTTAACAAAAATGATAATAGCAATAAGGAAGCCGTAGAGACCCTGAGTACCGGGGAGAAGCTCAAGAACGAGAACCTTTGTGAACATACTGCTGTCTTCTGAAAGAAGACCTGCACCTGCTTCACCAACAAGACCTACACCTCTTGCTGAACCGATACCTGATAAGCCTACAGTGAGAGCTGCACCTAAAATTGCTAAGAAAAGTCCGAGATTATTCATATTTGTTTTCCTCCTTGATTGTAAAGAATTTTGATTTTATTTTGAATGGGGTAAATGATCTGCCTGCACCCTCGTAGAATTTCGAGAAGAACTCCACATACTGAAGTCGGCTTGTGTGAACATAAGTACCCATAAGGTTTATTGCGATGTTTATTGTGTGACCTATAAGAAAAATCAGGACAAAGGTTATTATGTTGCCCGTCATTGCACCTAAAAGGTTGATTACATTGGCAATTACGCCCGTTACAAGACCTAAGGCTAAAAGTCTTGAATACGAAAGGATATCTCCGAGATAACCTGATGCGGCATTGTAAAGACCGTAGAGACCTCCGCCGAGCTTACCGAGGATATTCTTTGAGCTTCTGCCTGCGGTGAGCACTATAAGAGCTGCACCGACTGCAAGCACCTTTGTGCCTATTGAAACTATATTGTCGGGAATATCCGTAAAGAAGTTGGCACCAACAACGGCAAAGCCTGCAACGAAAACTATAACGGGTATTGTATCACAGACAGCACCGAGATAGTTTTTATCGCGTATTAGCATATATCCTCTGATGAGTACGCCCACCATAAGGTGAACAATGCCGAACAAGAAGCAGTAGAGAAGAAGCTCTATACTGTTGTTCATAGGCTCCATCCATATCGCAAGTGACGGCAGCTCAGGCATACCGAGGAATTTTTCGCATATGGTCGGTATCAGATCACCGAAGAATCCGCCGAACATTGCTCCCCATAAGACGGTTGAGATACCGCAATAAAGTACCATATCCGCTGTTTTTTTAAGGTTACCGGTAACCTTAAGCTTCTTTTTGGCAAAGATGGAGAAAATCACCATCAACAGACCATAACCTGTATCGGAAAGCATAAGTCCGAAAAATGCATAATAGAAAAAAGCCATTATCGGGTTTGGATCAACGTCTTTATTTGAGGGTGAAGAATACATATCAGTAATGCTTTCAACACCTGCCGCAAAGCTTTTGTTTTCGATAAGTACGGGGACATCTTCGTTCTCGTAATCCGGCTCATAAAGCTCCATCTGAGCTCTGTAGGAGCGCTCAATTTCAAATTTGATATCCTCTGCCACCCTTGCAGGTACATAACCCTTGACATAAAATGTCATTTCCGTTGAACCTGCATTTTCAACCGCTTTATATTTCTCAATCTGACTGAGAAAAAAGTCACTCAGGAATCGGAGCTCGCTGTAATAACTTTCGTACTCTTTTATTTCCGCTGTGAGTTTTTCTATATTCTGATTGAAAGCTTCGATATCCTTTTTACAATCCTCCTGAGCTTTATCGGGAAGCTTCATCGCCACCTTGTCCGGTATAATGAAGCCAGCATCCCTGAGGATAATTTCAAGCTTTTCCTTGCTTGAATCGTGGCACATAAGCACCGCACAGGTGAGCATTTTTTCTGAGTACACTATCTCGATTTCAACATCGTCAAGGTCAGTGTCCCGCTCTTTTATAAGTCCGAGTATTTCGTCTTTAGTATATTGATTCCTGAATGTCCCGACGAAAATGGCTGTAGAAACGGTTCTCTTTGATGCCATCGGAATATCCAGACCAAGCCATGGAGTATAGTAATCTATCAGAGATTGCTGTTTTATAATCTCAGATTTCTGAGAGTCTGACTGCTCTTTTAAATTGCAAATTTCACGGCAGATACCTGTCAGCTCTTCGCTTTTATCTGAGAGCATTTTATAATCACTGTAATCTATTTCCTTACAGTCACTGAAGGATTCAATAAATGACTTTTTAAGTTTGCAGTTTTCTTCCAGTATTCTGTACGCGCTCTGAGCTAAAGAATATTTGCTTTCGAGCTGAGATACAATAGCTGTAGTTTTATATTTTATCAGATCTTCGTCTACTGCATTCTCAAACTGCACAGTTCCTGTCTTCTGAAGATAGTCTACTATTTTCTTACTGTCACTGAGAAGAGAGATAATCTCAAATGCCATAAGCGTAACTTTTGCCAAAACAGCACCTCCTTTTCTGTATTTTTTAATTATTCAGTTTAACAAAAGCTCCTCATAAATCATTTTTATAGCTGTCTCATATTGCTTTTCAGTATCAGCGATAGACTTTTTTTCGCGCATTTCTGCAAGCTTTTCAGCCTGTTTCACCTGACCCTTACTCTGATATTTTGCTTCACTGATTATGAGGTTAGCCTGATTTTCTGCTTGCTCTATAGAGGTTTTAACAATTATGTCAGCCTGTATTTCAGCATCACTTATGATTTTTTCAGCTTTCTTTTTTGCATCTGCCTCCATCTGACGACCTTTTGCCTCGGCAGCAAGTACAGACTTAATTAATTCAGCAGCCATTTAAAAGACCACCTCCACTGAGAACAAAGTAATAGTTGTTAATTACAGCAGCAATACTCTGAATGGTATCCTCATCACCCGTAGAATGAAGTACGATAGAGGTTATCATCAGTATAAACAGCAATACTGTAATAATAAGCATTGTAATTATTCTGCTTTCCATTTCTTTATTGAGCCTTTTTTTACGCTTGATTTCCGGAAGCTTTTCATATTTAACAGGCTTTTTCTTCACTGGAGTTTCCTTTTTATAAGCAGGTATTATCTCAGGAATCTTTATTTCCTGCTTTAAAGACACCACCTTAGTTTCCTGCTCCGGCTCTTTTTCAAAATCTTCAACATCAGGTATAAGTACATCCTCTTCAGCTATATCATAGCCACCGGTAGTCACTGAATAGACATCATTATACTGAGCCTCCTCAAAGGGTTTGTTGTTAAGAGCATTTGTAAGATCACTGAGCATCTGCTCGGGAGTAAAATATCTCTCATTAGGTTTAAACGCACAAGCCTTTGCAATGATTTTCTTAAGTTCTTCACTTGCAAGCTGAGGCTCCGGAATTTTTTCGCCTGCTGTTCTTTTCTGCACACCCTCATTAAGAGAATTAATTGTCACCTTTTCGGGATACGGCTCAGAAAAAGGAAGTCTGCCTCTGTTTGAAAGCATATAAAGCACAAGACCTAAAGCGTAGGTGTCTGCTGTATTGTTCATTCTGCCGGTTCTGATAATTTCGGGTGCCATATAGTACTGAGTACGCTTATATGCAACAGATGTTTTTGACGGCTCAAGAAGACTAAAGGTGCCGAAATCACCAAGCTTACAGACACCGTTTCTGTCGAAAAGAATATTTTCCGGCTTGAGGTTAGGGTAAATATATCCGCCGAAGCTACGGCAAACTATCAAAGACTTGCAAACGCTGATACCGAGACGAAGAGTCTCTTCAAGAGTAAACGAAAACTCCTTGAGCAAATCTGCCAACGAACGCATTTCCTCGAGCTTGAGAAGAATAAGTCTGCCCTTTCCGTCACTAGCCTTGCGAAGCTCAAAATTTTCATAACGTACAAAGTGCTTACCCTTGTCGGTTTCCATTATTGTTTTAATGTTATCGGTTATACCGGTTATAATTGTTGAATAATATTCTTCTTCGTTTTCAATAACAATATTTTCATTGGGATCAAAAGTCTTAATATCTCCTCTGTTTTCACCCAGGCGTATAATTTTAAGCACGGACTTTTCTCTGGTTCCGTCATATTTTTCTCTGTATATACTGAACACCTTGCCATCAGTACCGCTACCGAGTTGTCTGTCTGTATACCACTCACCGAAAACCGGATTCAATGAATTTGACATATCAATCTCTCCTCTTCATTCCATAAAATCATTTTAATCTATCTCTTCTCCACGTAAAATCCAATAAGGACATAATATCACACTATAATTATTATCATTATAACACATATTACCACCAATTGCCAACAGTTTTGGAATATTTTTTATAAAGTATTATATGAAAACAGCTATTGACTTTATAGTGAATAAATATTAAAATATATAGGAAAGATATTTATGAAAGGACGGCCTATCACAAAGGCCGAATGGATGTTTATGAGCGACGAATTAAATATGGATATGGACATAGTTTCCGTTGTAGATGATGATGGTAAAGAACATTTCTTTGAAGAAATCGACAGAATCGAGCTTGACGACGACAGAAGATATGTTGCACTCTTACCTATCTACGAAGACGAAGTTGAAATTTTAGATGATGACGGCGATGTGCTTATTCTTAAGGTTATCGAAGAAAAAGGCGAAACATACCTTGTTCAGATCGAAGACGAAGAAGAATTCAATGAAGTTGGTAATATCATTGAAGACAGACTTATCGAAAAATATGAAAAAGAGGCTAACGAATAAGTCTTGAAATCAGTAAAATTCCTGCGATGTTCGTGTTCCCTATGATAGTTATAACCCAACACCCTATCAAAAGGAGAGACGCTTTGTCAGCGGATTGCAGACCTCCCGCCATGCGGACGAAGGGAGCGTGAACCTGACTCGCTATCACCATCCTGCATTAAGCAGGTTATACACGTCATAAAACGGCACTTGCGGGACCAAGACAGTCACTTATGTGGCTGTCTTTTTTGCGTCCTGATATACAGGCAAAAAAAGAAGCCCTTTCGGACTTCTTTCTTTATAGAATTAACTTATTTAATCTTTACGCTCTTAACATCACTGAATGAACCGTAGATTACTTCGCCTTCAACCTTAGTGTAAGCTCTTACCTTGAAGTAGATTGTCTTACCCTTTGTGAATGACTTGGAGTATGTTGTGCCGGTTAAGCCTGTTGCAAGCTTCTTGTATTCACCGTCAGCGCTTGTTGAGTAGTAAACCTGATAAGCTGTTTCATCTTCAATATTTGTCCAGCTGAGGTTAGCCTTACCTGATGCACTTGTTACAGTGAGAGCAGGCTTACCGGGTGTACGTGTGAATGTCTTAGCTACGCCATTGAGAGCATGGATAACTGTTCCATCTTCAAACTTGGTATAAGCAACAACTGCTACCTTATATTCAGTGCCAACTGCGAGAGCCTTGCCTGCATAATCCTTCTTAAGGTTATATGATGTACCTGTTACACTTGCAACCTTCTTACGTGTCTTACCGTCAACAGTCTTGTAGATATATACTCTGTAGCCTGTTGCGCCTTCAACCTTATTCCAGGAAATCTTTACATAGTCTTTCTGTGATGATGTAGCTGAAAGCTTGCTTGTTTTACCTGCGGTAATTACAAACTTAAGATCTTTTTCACCGTCATAGTTGCCAATGAACTTAACAGTAATTGTATATTCGCCTACATCTTTTCTGCCTGAGGGATATACAACTTCAAAGTCAACATCTTCAACAAGATCTTTGCCTTCTACGTCCTTAACAGAAACTGAAGGAGTTCTCTTTTTGCCGTTGTATGCACACTTAGCTGTTGAAAGCTTAATTGAAGAATCATCGATCATAGCAATTGTTGTGGGATCAACTGCTTCGTTACAAACTTTACAATAAATAGCGTAGCTACCTTCTCTGTCAGTTGTAGCCTTGATAAGCTCGTATTCTGCACCTTCGATATCGTGACCGAGAGCGGGAATATCTTCCTGAGCCTCGAATATTGTGTTACACTTCTGGCAGTGTGTACCGTTTGTCTTACCTGGCTCTGTGCAAGTTGCATCATAGCCTGCAAGTGTAACGATTTCGTGACCGCCAAGTGATTCTGTATTCTGATCCTCTACTGTATTACAAGCAGCACAAACTCTTCTCTTTAAGCCCTGAGCGTCACATGTGGGAGCTGTAATTTCTTCCCATTCACCCCATGTGTGATCGAGAGGAGCAACATCTTTTTCTTCTGTATAACCGCAACGTGAGCAAGCAAGGAAATCCTTACCCTTTTCTGTACAAGTTGCAGCAGTTGACTTAGCTGTATCAACAACAAGGTCGTGACCGAGAGCGGGAACTGTAGTCTGTTCAAGAGTGATTTCACCGCAAACAGTACACTTCTTACCGTCTGAAACACCTTCAAGAGTACAATCGGGTTCTGTGCCCTTAATTGTTTCTTCTGTATGACCAAGTGCCTTGAGAACTTCTTCCTTTACATCCTTACAACGTGAGCATGTGCCTTTATATAAGCCATCTGCTGCACATGTAGCATCCTTTGATACAGTCTCGTCCTTAACATAATCGTGACCATAAGCCTTGATTACTTCTACTTCCTTAACCTTTGCACCGCATACTGTACAATCGATACCTGCTGTGCTACCGTCTGTTGTACATGTTGCATCAACAGCAGCGATAGCCTTTTCGGTATGAGGAAGTCTGTCAATTGTTCTGAGCTGTTCTTCATTACATACTGTACAGGTTGTTTTTTCTACACCTGCAGCTGCACAAGTAGCTGTCTTTGTTACTGTCCATTCACCGTAAGTGTGGTCAATCTTGGCAACCTCTGTTGCCGGAACAGTTACTGTCTTACAAACTGAGCAATGCTTGCTTTCTGTATAGCCGACTGCCTTACAAGTAGGAGCCTGAGCGGGCTTGTATACAACTTCTGTGTGACCCTTTGCAGGGATAACCTCTGTTGCAGTGCCGCCACACTTTGAACAAGTAGCCTGTCTGAGACCTTCTTTTGTACATGTAGCTTCTGTTTTTGTTACCCATGAAGCTGCATTTGTAACCTGATGACCTGTTGCAGGAATTGTTTCAACTACAGTCTGCTTACAAGCTGTGCAATAGCCTGACTGCTTACCGTCTTTTGTACATGTAGCCTGAGTGTTGACTGTCCAGTTAACCTTATGTGTCTTGGGGATAACTGTTGTAACAGTATATGTACAACCCTGTCTTGAGCACTTCTCAGCCTTAACGCCTTCTGTTGTACAGGTAGCTGCCTTTGAATTAGCTGTATCGGTAATCATAATGTGTTCGAGAGCCTGAAGTTCCTGACGATCCTTGATAGTTTCATTACAAACTGAGCAATATGAAGCATCTGTAGCACCCTTCACGCCGCAAGCAGCAGGAGTACCCTTAACAACAACTTCTGTGTGGCCCTTTGCAGGGATAACTACACAGCCTTCGATAACTGATTCACAAACGCTGCACTTCTTACCTGCTGATGTACCTGCTGCTGTGCAAGTTGCATCTTTAGCAACTACAGCAACTTCAGTGTGAGCAAGCTTATCAACTGTCTTTGTTTCTTTTACATCACAGTTTCTGCATGATCTTTCCATAGTACCTGCAGCTTTACAAGTAGCAGGAGTCTTTGTTGACCATGTACCGAAGTTATGCTCTGCTTCAAGAACTGTTACCTTTACGTCACCGCAAGTTTTACATTCATATTCTTCTCTGCCCTGAGTTGTACATGAGCCTGCTTTATAGTTAGTGAGCTTGTAATTGTGACCTAATTCAGCAACTACATCACCACCGGTGAGAATCTTATCACATACACTGCACTTTGTACCGGCTGTTTTACCGGGAGTTGTACAATCAGCAGCTACAGCAGCAAAATTAACCGGCTTGTGGCCCTTCTTTTCAATTGTCTGACAAGCAAGGAGAACTGTGTTACAAACTGAGCAGATTTTACCTGCTGTATTACCGTCTGTATCGCATGTTGCATCACTTGCAGGAACTGTTGTTTCTGTATGAGCTGCAAGAGCAATTTCTCTTGTGCCATTTGTTGCACCACAATCTTTTCTTGTACAAGCATATGTTTCAACACCCTTTGATGTACAGGTAGCAGGTGTTGTAACTGTCCATGCATAAGCGTGAACGCCTGTAAATTCGCACTGCCAGTTTGATGCAAATGACATCATAGGCACTGACGAAACAATCATAATTGTCACTAATACTAATGACAATGCTTTTTTTATTGTTTTATTCATGTTTTTTACCTCCGTCTGAATAAAATCACCGTGTAAACAATATATCATATTTTGCGTTTTAAAGTCAATACTTGACAGATATAATTTGCAAATGAGACATAAGCGCAAAACAATGATCAAAATTATTTAACCGTTTGTATTTATTTAATACTCACAGTTTTCACATTGCCGAATTCACCGTAAATTTTAGCGTCTCCGACTATTTTATAGGCTCTTATTGAGAAATAATACTTTGTGCCTGTTTTAAGAGAGGATTTTGTATAAGTCTGCGTTGAGCCGCTTGTTATGGTCTTGATTTTCTTATTCGTTCCGTTTTTACTTGTTTTTACATATATTTCATATCCGTCAGCATCTACCTTTTTCCAGGTGAGAGTAGCCTTACCGGCACTCTTGGAGGAAACGGAAGAAAGAGTTACCGCAACGGGAGCAGTAGCAGTATAAACAAAGCTGTGGCCTCCCCAGACTGTTTCACCATTAACCTTGGTATAGGCTCTGACGGTGAATATATAATCCTTGGCACTTTCAAGCTTTTCAATTGTATATGTAGTGCCGGAAACTGTTTTAAGCGCCTTATATTTCTTTGTTTCTGAGTTGTAAGAATATACCTTATAGCCCTTAGCACCTGCAACCTTATTCCATGTAAGTGTAATACTGTCATAATCTGACTTGGAAGTTACCACAGGCTCACCGGGTACGATATTGAAATATACCTTGGTTGAACCAGAATACTTGCTGCCGCTTAAGGTTACCTTTACATAGTACTCACCCATTTCAGTTCTACCGCTTGAATACTTCAGTTTGTAGGACTTGTCCTTTGTAAGAGTCGAGCCCTTTGTGTTCTTAACAACAACTGAAGGGGTTATTGCCTTACCTGTATAGGCATAATTTTCTTTTTCAATGCTTGCTGTTACCTTCGGAATTACCGTTGTCTTTTTTACGTTACCACAAAGCTTACATTTGTTTACGGTTTTACCGTCAGCCTTAAATGTAGCTTTTGTGATAACATCCTGATAGCTGTGAGAACCATAACTGAATACATTATAGGTATCACTACAACGGCAAGTAAAAATCTCTCTGCCTTTGATAACACAGTCACCGTCTGTTACCTTTTTGTTGGTATCATATATATGGATATGCTCAAAATAGTGTGTTGCTGATGTTATTCTGTCATTGCCTTCAGCAATTGATATTTTTCCGAAATCTTCCTGATTGCCCATATAGTAGACACTCTGAAGATTATAACACTTTGAAAAAGCGTTTTTGCCGATACTTGAAGTATTTTTACCTATGATAACCGCACTAAGATTATCGCACCACTGAAATGCCTCTTCGCCTACTGATTCAAGAGTATCAGGGAGAGTCATTGTTTCAAGATATGCACAATAAGCAAAAGCTCTTGCACCAATGCTCTTTATATTAGTCTTGGAAAGACTCACTTTGGCAAGGTTATAACACATATCGAAGGTACCTTCAGCTATTTCCTCAATGCCATCAGGAAGTATGACCTCTGAAAGTGCACCGCAGTTAGCAAAAGCTCTTGCACCGATGCTTTTGATATTATCTTCAATCGTAACACTTGTAATCTCATTGCAGCAGAAAAAAGCTTTATCGCCTATAGCTGTAACGATAATTCCGCCCAGCTTCTGCGGAATGACAATATCGCCCTTAATATTATATGGATCGCAATGTGTAATTGTTGCTCCACCCTCATTTATCTCGTAAACATAAGGGCCTTCATTAGCTGCAGATGCACTGAATGCAAAAGCACAAATCATAAGCACCGAAACGAGAAAAACGGTCATCGTGATTTTTTTTGATGTTTTTATCATTAAAATCTCCTTCCGTACACTGAACTGTATACCATAATATATAATCAAACCTCGTCATATGCAAAGGCTTTGTTATAAAGTGTAACCTTGCCATCATCGTAACGCTCAACAGAAGCTTCCTTGATAAAATATCTGCCGGCATAAATTCCGCTGTCAAGTGTTCCGTCAAAATAAAGCTTAAGAGCGCCTGTCTTCTCTCTGACAGCTATGACCTGCATCTTATCCTTTACAGTCGATTGTGATTTAAGTGTAACATTTCCGGCTCTGAAATAAAAATATCCGTCATCTGCAATACGTAAACTGAGCTCGTCGCCCTGATTAAGAAGAACGCATTCATCTTCTGAGCTAAGCGTCGCTTTTACAGAAAACGCTCCTGTTCCGACAACGCTATCAGTGATAATGAAGTCATCATACCACATAAAAGTGATATCTGTGTGAAAACTTTCACCAATAATATCCTTAATATTGCACAAAGTGATTGAGTTCTTTTTGTTGAAATTATCTTTAAAGGTAATTTCAGCAGTCATATAGTCCTCGAGAAGTCTTATTTTTTCAATTTCGTTATTCTGACATTCAGCGTTCGAAATATTGACAATCTGATTGAAGGTAACCTGTATGGTATTTTCATTTATAGGAGTTACATACTCAGCTGCAAGCTCCTTTGTCTTTCTTCCGAAGTGTAATATCTTAGTCTCATAAGGTGCAAGATTTACTTTTACAGTTTCTCCGTAGTTGTAAACATCACCAAGACCTTTTGTATTATAAGGCAGAATCTGTACCATCGGAGCATAAATGAGATTTTTGTGAACGCCTATGTTTTCATCGAGTCTCACAGTGTAATCTACAATTTCATCCGATGAATTTCTCAGACACAGTATTCCTTCACTCTCCTCAAAAGCACTAAAACCGTAAACCTGCCCCTTAGAAGGTCTGCCTCCGAATATTACAGAATTTGAAAGTACATCTATATTATCCTCGAGAAAGCGAAGTACACTGTAATTGATACGCCACTTTGCCTCGTTCATCATATTATAGCTGTAATAAAGCTCCCAAAAGCAGGTGCCTCTCATTGCCATAGTGAAAAGATAAGTTCTGAAATCCTCATCGCTCATATCGACCTTGGCCTCATTGCCGTATATGGGATCGTGATTATAAAGAGCACGCTGAGGAAGCTGGAACTGTCTGTCGTTATAGAAATCAAAATATCTCTCGTCTCTGTATGAGAGCATTCTGTCTTTATCGCTGACATTATTTTTTTTGCCGATAAAGCCCACATCGTCACTTATCTGCATCCAAAGGCTGTTGACATACCTGAGCATCCAGGGGCTCGGAGGTGCATAGCAGGTGAGATTTATCCAATAGTTACCTTTGCTGTTTTCATAGAGCTTATCAAAAACCTCTGTCCACTTCTCCCACACGTCCGTATAGAAATACATATAATTGTATCCGCCAACCATATGGTCATGGTGCTTATTTTTACAAGGTCTCTGAGCAAAGCCGTCAAGCTTCCAATAGTTGAGGTTGAAGTGCTTCTGAAAATCAAGCATCAGCTCTGAGGTTTTGGCAACGTACTTGTCGCTTGCGACACAGATGTCCTTGCTGTTTTTGTTGACATAGCCGTTGCCTGCTTTTTCTATGTGTTTTGCAAATTTAATTGTATCGTTGGTATATCCGCCTCTCGGGCCCAGCCACAGACCGAAGTTTGAGGAAAGGGCACCTGCAAGAGAGGAGAAGGGATAGAGCTCGTCGGGGAATTTTTCGTTGAAGCCCCAGAAGCCCTTTGAGTAATCATTCCAGCCATCGTCAGCAACATAACAGTCAAGAGGCTTCTCACCTGTCCTTGTCATAGCTTTCTCAATTTCAAGAAATGAACCGTAAACATTCTCTCTTGTGATATTAAGCATATGGTCATACCAGGAATTATATTGGCGTCTTAACCTTATGGGTTTGGAAATAGTTTTGATATATTCATAGAAAGCCCTCTGCACCTGAGAAAAAGCTTTTCCGTCGGCACCGCCCATAATCGCATCATAGCTTACAAAAACATTGTTATTCATTATTTCTGTAAGTTTTTTACCACTGTAGTAACGAAGTGTTGTTACAGAATCTTTTATTTTATTAAGCGCAGCAGGAAATTCAACTCCAAGAAACAGACTACTCACATATACAGGCTGACCCATCTCAAGAGCATAGCCCGGTACGTGGGAACTCGCCTGTTCAGGTATACTCCAGCTATTCAGAGCCGAGTCAAAGTGAAGGGACTCAAAATCTATATAATCGAGTCTTATACTTTTATTTCCTCGCTTTTCATAAGAAAGCTCAATATGCTTTTTGATTACCTTTTTATCGTTCTTTACTTCATATACAAGCTTCACCAAAAGTCTGCTGTCCCAAAGTCTGAAACTTCCGAACGATATAGTATGGCATACTCCCTCGTCAGACAGATCCTTCCGCACTGTTTCAACTTCGAGGTCAGAGGCCTTTATCACCTTTGAAAAAAGCCCCGATCTGAAACAGAGAATAAATTCCTCACTGCCCTTGAGTGCCACAATATGATCTGAGCTTATTTTATTGAAAACTTCGGTAGAAGCTATGAAGCTTCCGTCAATAACAATATTTTTTCTCAGACATTCATTTTCAATTACAATAGCATTATTATTCATAGCAGCCACTTATTCTGTCACCGAGCTTATCCACTCAAGAACATCCTTGCAGACTGTATCAAAGCAAGCACTCTCATTAAGTATCTCGTGACGAGCCTCATTATAAAGAATTTTTTTGACGTTATTTTTTCCTGCAGCCTTAAGAGCTTCATAAACCTGGTCTATACCCTTTGAGTAGTTACATACCGGATCCATAGCACCGGAAATCATAAGCACCGGTAATTTCTTAGAAAGGTTTGCAAACCAATCCTTTGACGAAACATAGGCAAGAAGAGAAAAGAGATCTCTGTACCCTGCCGCTGTAAACAGGAATCCGCATAATTCATCTGCGATATATTTATCAACCTGGAAATTGTCTCTCGAGAGCCAGTCAAAGGCTGTTCTTCCCTCAAACTTTGAATTATATGTACCAAAAGCCATCTTATCGATTAACTTACTCTTATGATGATCGCCTTTAAGCTTGATAATCAAGCCGGCAACGGCCTTACCTGCACCTGCAGCCGGATTAGGACCTGCAGTACCGCAATAAATAGCTCCATTAATTTCATCTGCATATTTAATACTGTACGCTCTGGCTACAAACGATCCCATTGAGTGTCCGAAGAAGATGTAGGGCTTATCAGGATTTTCGCTTTTTGCAATTTTTGTAAGCTCATAGCAGTCCTCAACAAAATTCTTCCAGCCATCGCTTGTTCCGAAATAACCAAGCTCACTTTTATCCCTGATACTGCTGCCATGACCGAGATGGTCATTTATATAGACAGCTATACCGTTTTGGCAAAGTACATCTGCAAAAGCTTCATATCTCTCAAGATGCTCAGCCATACCGTGAGCAATCTGAAGCACAGCCTTTACATCTGTGTTCTCAGGAAGATAAGAAGCACAGTGAATATCAGCTAAACCTGAAACTGATTTAAAAGCAAACTCATTTTTAATGTATGACATATTTTCTCCTCCGTACGAATAAAATTATACATTTTAATTATATCACATCAAAATCAACTTTTCACTATTTTTTTAAAATTGGAGCGGTGTCAAAATAAACAAAAATACTGCATTGTTTTTGCCAAATAAAAACTGATATTTTGCAGTTTTTAATGCTAAGTCCTTTTATTTGGACATCAAACCAAAATTAATCGAACATTTGTCTTGACAAATTAATTCAAAGGTGTATAATAGAACCATAGAAACAGAACGAATGTTCTGTAGGAGGTAAATGTTATGGTAGAACTTTTCAGCAACTTTACAAGCACACTTGTTATTGTAGGAGTTATCCTCGCATTAGGTATCATTTTTGAAAAACAGCTTATTGCCCTTGAAGATAAGTTTGATGCATATGTAGCAACTCTTCGCAAGCAGAACAGATCTCAGACAATAACAGCAAATAACAAGAAGCGTTCTGCAGTAAAATCCACAATCAAGAAGCCAAGCAACAGCGAAGGCTTCGCAGCATAATATAAACGTCTTGACTTTTCATGTAAAGTTCTGTAAAATTAACTATGTATGAAAGTTAAAAGTCAGGAGGTTTTCAAATGACTGAAAGCAAAAATTACTGTATGGGATGTATGAAGGAAATATCACCCGATGAAACTGTATGTCCACACTGCAGTTATAACTCCCTTACATCACAGGCAGCTCCATTCTTAGGTAAAGGAAACATTATTTCAGGTAAGTATCTCGTAGGAAGGGTTGAATCTTTCTCAGTTGACTCAATAACCTACATCGGACTTGATATGGAAACCGAAACCGTGGTGAGCATCACTGAGTTTTATCCGGAAAAGATTGTCTCACGTGCGATTAACACAGCTGAAGTCAACATCAGAATGGGCTATGAGGAAATGTTCAGAACTACTCTTCAGAGTTTCATCGATTTATGGACTGATCTCAAAGAAACTGTCGGCTTTGCTTGTCTTCCTCAGGTAACGGATATTCTTCTGTACAACTCCACTGCTTATGCTGTATGCAGATATAAAGATTGTATTACTCTTGAGTCATATTTCAAAGAAAAACCTCCCCTCTCACCGAAAAAAGCTTTAACAGCCTTCAAGGGTATTCTTATGGCTCTCAAAAAGCTCCACAGTATCGGTGTTATACACGGTTCAATTTCTCCTAAAAGCGTTTTTGTCGGCTCTGACGGTAAAATACACCTTGGAAGATTCACTATCAAACAGTGCCATAGCATAAACAATGAGCTCAGAGCACGACCAGTTTCCGGCTTCGCTCCGTTTGAGCTTTGCAGCAGTACTCCTGATGCCGGTCCCCACAGTGATATCTACTCATTTACAGCTCTCCTGTATTACGCTGTTACGGGTACAATTCCTGCTGACAGTACAAAGAGAGCAGTCAAAGATGATATGGTTCTTCCTTCTCAGATTGCTGAAAAGCTAAGCGATACTGAAATTTCAGCAATAATCAAAGGGCTTGCTGTACAACCTGAAAACCGCATTTCAAATATTGGTGAGCTTATGGCTCTTCTTTATATACCAAAAAACGCACAGCAAAAAACACATCAGGTAGTAGCCAAACCGGATCCGGTCAAGGCAGCTAAAAAAGTTGCCCCCGAAAAGCAGGCAAAAAGAAAAGAACATCCCGATGTTTCGGAATACGAGCCCAAAAAGAGTAAAAAAATCACAAAAGAATCACAGCCTAAAAAAGTGAAATCTGCAAAATCAAACATCGTTTCTATTATGGTTGTAACTTTTGCAGGGGTTATCCTCGGATGCTTCATATTATTCAGCATACTTTACACCACAGTTCTTTATAAAAACTATGATGTTCCTCTTATGAACAATATGTTCTCCTCTTTTACATTCCTGCCAATGAATAAAGAATCTGTCGATGTCAATAATGATATAGACATCACAACAACTACCCCAACCGACGGAAACTACGAACATTCCTATGTAACTGTTCCGGATTTCAAAGTTCACACTTATGACAGCATTCAGACCAACGAAGTCTTCAACAGAAATTTTACAATCAAATATAAATTCCAGGCAAGCAAGGAATACGAGAAAAACGCTGTCATCAGCCAGTCTCTTACAGCAGGTGAAAGTGTTCTCAGCGGTTCACAGATCACAATCATAATCAGTGAGGGCGTAGCACAAATTGAGCTCATCGATGTTATCGGTATGCCCTACCAGGCTGCCAAAGAAAAACTTGAGCACGCCGGATTCAAGGTTAAACAGGATCTTCGCAAAAATGACGGTAGCTGGCCTGAAGGTGAGGTTTTCCTTATGAGTAAGGTTGCAGGTCTGGAATTCGACGAAGGCACAGAAATCGTTCTCAGTGTTTGGGATGTTGCTGAAACAACCACCAAAGAAGAAACCACCAAAGAAGAAACCGCCCAAAAAGAAACAACAACAAAGAAAAACAGTGAGGAATAATTTTCTTAACTTTTTTCAAAAAAAGTATTGACTTTCTCAAATGAATAGTATATAATAACTAAGCACTTGAGAAAGTGATATATCGCGGAGTGGAGCAACCCGGTAGCTCGTCGGGCTCATAACCCGGAGGTTGCAGGTTCAAATCCTGTCTCCGCAACCAGCTAAAAGTACTCATCGAAAGATGGGTACTTGTTTTTTTATATGTAAAAAGCTAATTCAGGATTTGAAGTAGGAGCGGTAGTGAATCGATGTCCGGTGGACATCGAGAGCCGCGAATGACCGAGCTCCGCAGTGCGAGAGTCAAATCCTGTCTGACGCAACCAGCTAAGAAGTACTTACCTTATGGTGGGTACTTTTTTTATCATCGCCTTAACAAGAGTACAATAATCCCTGAAAACAGCAAAGGCTTGAAATCTGTAACAACAGATCTCAAGCCTTAATTTGCTCAATATAATTTATTTGTCTTCTGTAATCTTCTTGTATACGTCTGCGAAGTTACCTGTATCAATCTTTAATAAGTAAGATTCTACACTTCTTTCAGAATTTACAATGCGGAACATAACTTTTTCGCCACTCTTGAGAGCGCTGAGCACTGTGCTTACATAGCTGTCATCAATAAAGATTCTGTCGCCGCCACAGTAGAGAGTACCCTTAACATTATGGTCCTTGCCGTCTGCTGTTCTCATTGTAATGGTATATTCGTCTACATAATTCTCTGATGAGTTCTTAACCTGATTGCGACCGTATTCATATAACATAAATGCGATGTCGCCATTGCAGTCAACTAAAATGTAAGCGGTTAATTTTGAATCAGTAGTTGCACTATTGCTGAATGTACCTGAGAATATTAAGTCATTAGCGATGTACCATTCATCTGTAGGCTCATCAAATTCGTCAACATAATAATTGGAGCTCCAGACTTTAGCAACTGTGCTTTCAGTTGTCTTTTCTTCTGTTACTTCTTCTTTTGCTGTATCATCTTTAACTTCATCTTCAGCACCGCTGTTTTTGTCCTTGAGATCGATTTCCATCATCTGATAGTTATCGCTTCCCCAACCTTCACTTACCATAACTGTGATAGGTGAATTGTCCTTATTTTCAACGATTCTTGCAAATGTAACCTTACCGCCCTTCATAGCCTGTGAGAAGTAGTTGCCAACAAGCTCATACTGGTCACCGCCATTGCTTGAATATGCGGGAGAGTTATTAATTTCAACACCGTTCTGGAAGAACTTGATTGAGAAAACTGACTGACACTGTGAGGGTGCATCCTGATTGTTTGTGAATTCAAACTTAACAAGAACATAGTCATTGTCGTCACTTACAAGACCTTCATTTGCTTCTTCAAAGCCAAGATACTTGATTGAGCCCTTATCAACTGTGAAGTCGATTTTCTTTACATCTTTTGATGCTTCTGTTACTTCTTCTGTTGTGGTTGTGTTATCAACAGCTTCATCTGTATTATCAGATGATGAACCGCAAGCGCAAAGTAAAATGCATACAGCAACAACGAGTAATGCAATCAATAATTTTTTCATAATGATTTCCCTTTTTCCTTAATGATTTAAGGAATTCCTTTCTCTTTTTATTCTGATTAGCCAAAAAAACTATAGGCTATCTATAGCCTATAGTATCATATATAGCCCACTTCTGTCAAGCATAAAATATATAATTTTATTTGTAAAGGAGGTTGGTCTATGAACACTTATACAGAAACAAGAAATCGTATTTTGTTTTTATTGGAAGAAAAAAATTTGTCCATACACGCCCTTGCAATAAACTCCGGCATTGCTCCGTCAACAATAAAAAATATACTTTATGGAAAAAGCCAAAACCCAGGAATCGTTACTATAAAATTACTCTGCGACGGATTAGGAATCAGCTTGGCTGAATTTTTTAACACAGAAGAATTTAAATCTGAAATACCTGAAGATATATGAAAAGTACCCGCCAAACGGCAGGTACTTTTTTTACTTAAAATATAAATTCAAAACCAAGTAAAATCACAAGTCCGATTATATTTGCCACAGTGAACACAACTAAAAACTTCATCACCCTTGACCCCTTGGTGTTCATATAGAGTTTCAGTGTGATAAGACTCGCAAGGGATGCAATAGGTGTGCCGAGTCCGCCGATATTTACACCTGAGAGAAGCTCTCTCCAGTTATCGGTAAACCCTGATAAGAGCACCGCAGCAGGCACGTTGCTTATAACCTGACTTGCGCCCACAGAGGTAAGCAGAGTGCTCTTTGAAAGAAGATTCTGCAGGAACTCTCTGATGCCTTCCACTTTGCCGAGGTTTTCGGAGATGATGAAAAAGCACACGAAGGTCATAAGCAACATATAATCGATTTCCCCCAGGAGCTTGCGGTCAATTATCAGCAGTGTGACTATGAGTATGGCCGTTGTGACCTGATAGGGCACCACTCTGAAAACTGTCAGCAAGCACAGCACGAAGAGCACCGCATAAACAGCGAATTTCTTTACCGAAGCAATATTTTCCCTCACTAAACTCTGTTCAGGCAACAGTTTCGGTATAATCGGCAGTGTACACAAGCTCAGACACACCAAGCTCACGGCTGTCAGTGGCAATGTCACTGAGAAGAACTCCCCTGCCCCGAGATTGAAAGCCGAGTACAAGAAGAGATTCTGCGGGTTGCCGACGGGCGTCGCCATACTGCCGAGGTTTGCCCCTACGGTCTGCATTACGATAATGGGAATGATATTTTTATCGCATCCGAGTCCCGAGAGTAGCAGCATTGTAAAGGGTACGAACACAAGCAGAGCCACATCGTTGGTCACCAGCATTGAAGCGAAAAACGGCAACAAAACTAAGGTAAGACCAAGTACCCTGCCGTTTTTTATGCGTCTGAGGAGCTGATAGGTCAGCCACTTGAACGCACCTACACTTTTGAAGCCTGCCACGACGCCCATAAGGCTGAAGAGCAGACACACCACTCGGAAGTCGATGTATTCGATATATTCGGCGCTTGGCGGCACAAGGAACATTGTGATAACGGCGCACAGTGCAGAAATGCAAAGCACCACCTCTTTTTTGACGAATGTTTTGATTTTTACGAGCATAATAAACCCCTCAGATTAAATTTCTGAGGGTATTATAGCAGATATGAAAGGAAATTTCTATACAAGTAATGATATTTCTGTTTCAATCAGATCAATTATTTTTTCACCGGGCGTCAGTGTGCCGTATTGAATAATTTTGTAACTACCGCCATTTTCTGCGAGATAAGCTTTTATAGCTTCCACTAATTCTTCGGAAGTTTTTTCAAGACAGTCTGAGTTTCCGAGCATTTCATTAAAGTCTTCCGGCATACCGCCTGACCAATTTATAGCGTGAACTTCGTGAGTATTTTCCCATGCTTTGAATTCTACTTTATATTCTTTATCGTCTAAGGTCACGGCTAGTGTGGTTGTTAATTCATTTCTGAAGATCTCATTCCATTGACTTACAAGGGTACCGACACCGAGATATAAACCAAGTAATATAGCTATAACACATATAATACTACAAGCTTTCTTGAATATCTTTTTTGCTTTCTTTCTCTTCCTGACCTTTTCGGCAAAGTACTCATTTAAAATTGTCAGCTGTTTCACAAGCTCACCTATGTCGGAGGTCTCTTCTTCGGTTAAAATCTCCTTACCTAAAAGGTCGCCTACCTGTACCTCAAATATATCTGCAAGCTCTTCAAGCATATCTGCATCGGGTACGGAATAGCCCTTCTCCCACTTGGATACGGTTTGTCTGACCACGTTGAGTTTGTCTGCAAGTTGCTCCTGAGAGTAACCTTTTTGTTTTCTGAGTAATTTGATGTTTTCGCTTAGCATATTGTCTGCCTCCTTTGTTTTGGTGACTTCATTATATATCCGATTGTGCCGTTGCACAAGCAATGCAGATTAACATAGGAGCAATCTAAACATTTTTACCTTAATTTCTAAAAACAGTTGATTTTTTTATTCCCATCGTGTATAATGTTAGGAGTTCGTCGGGGTGTGGCGAAGTTTGGTATCGCGCTTGGTTCGGGACCAAGAGGCCATGGGTTCAAGTCCCGTCACTCCGACCAGATAGAATAAAAAGTACTCACTAATGGTGGGTACTTTTTTATTGGCCTATTGGTCCCGAACCTGAGGGACCAGGCATTGAGCATGACCGCGTCCTGTGGACGATGAAGGGAATGCGAAATGGCGTAGCGGTCAAAATTGCTCGGCGCTCCAAGCCGAAAAGCAATTTTGGGCACCGCAAGAGGTAGCCATGGGTTCAAGGTCTCGTCACTCCGACCAGATAGAATCGTTGAAATCTCAAGGGTTTTGACGATTCTTATTTTTTTGCTTTGCTTCACTCTTGAAGAAAGCACACAAAAAAGCACACAATCTATACTATTTCACTTAACGGTAGGTGCTTTTTTATATTTTGCTCTCCACAAACCATTTACCGTTTTCCTTAAAAATATACGTTTCCTTGCCTGCAATTCTTACCGTATACCTTATAGCCGTACCTCCGACTTTTCTGGCATAGGCTCTTCTCACATCTGTCACCTTATCTATGATGTAAGACCTGCCATCCTCCCAGGTGACCTCAAAAGGGCGGATATTTCCATCTTCATCAGTTTCGGAAAGCACCTTAACATATACCTTTCGACTCATATTTCTTCACACTTTCATTTATACATTCTTATTGGCAATGGCGACTTTTTTCCTTTCATATCAGGTATCTTTTTCTCCATCATAACACTACAGTTAAACAGAGCGTCGCTACCGAATTTTTCTCTCAGGCTTAGTGTAATATCATCGATTATCTTCTGCCTGTCACGTTGCTTGTACTCTCCCGATAAATCCAGTTGCATTGGTGCATCCTCATCACAAAGATTTATTGCTCTTATGCTAAGCGCTCTCACATTACGCATCCAGGAATAGTTTTCTCTGAAAAGCCTCAATGCAGTTTTAGATATATCCATAGCCGACTGGGTAGGATACCCTGTCTCACACTGAAACTGCCTTGTCATAAGCAAAGTATCCCTGACGGAAATCTGCACCGCTGTAGCTGAAAGCTTCTCTTTCTTGAGTCTTTTGGATATATCCTGACTTAACTGCAGAAAAGCCAACCATACCTCCTCATCATTGGCAAGATCTTCACGACTAGTAACACCGTGACCGATGCTCTTGACCTCACGTGCAAATCCATCAGGCATAACACGACTATTGTCATATCCGTTAGCGTATCGCCACAAATCATCTCCCACTATACCAAAGGTGAGTTTCAACCAATCACATTCTGTATTGGCAAGTTCACCGACAGTGTTGATACCATAGCCTTTCAGCTTCTTTGCCGTATTTCTGCCGACGCCCATAATACTGCTGACGCTCAAGGGCCAGACTATATCTTTATAATTTTCTTTGGTAATAGTCACAACCTCGTCTATACCTGCAAGGTCACTGCCAAGCTTCGCAAAAATTTTATTATATGATACTCCTATTGAAACGGTAATACCTAACTCATTTTTAAAAGCTTCTCTTATTCCATCAGTGATATTCTCCACACTGCCGAAAAGAAGAATACTCCCTGTAATGTCACACCAGGCTTCGTCGAGTCCCATGGGTTCAATTTTGTCTGTGTAGCGTCTGTAAATATCTCTTGCAAGAGCAGAATACCTGGAATAAATTTCAAAATGAGGCGGTATAACAATAAGATCAGAACATTTCTGCTGAGCCTGCCAAATAGCTTCACCCGTTGTAACACCAAATTTCTTGGCCTCGGCTGTTTTAGCTAAAATTATACCATGTCTGTCCTCTACACTTCCGCCTACCGCTACGGGCTTACCTTTCAATTCAGGATTAAGACTGCACTCTATGGAAGCATAACAGGAATTCATATCCGAATGTATTATAATTCTTTCCATTGTGCAACCTCGCTTTCCGCTCGAACATTTGTTCGTTTTATATATTATATTACTACTCAGCGTGTTTGTCAATAGTTTTACAAAAGTTAAAGCGGCAAGTTTTACCTCGCCACTTATCTTTTATTTTATAGGATATCTGTACACATAATCATCCATATACATCTCATCGTGGAAATCTTTCATTCTTACTACAATTTCATCTTCATAAACTTCTACAGAAGCACCGATACCGCAATCATAATCGGTATATTCTGTGGTCTTGGGTACATTGATGCAGTTTACGCCATTATAATTCCAGGCAGTATCTTCACCGAGCCAATAGTGTGTGTGACCATAGAAATAAATGAGATTATCACACTGATTGAGGATTTCGGTAAGTCTCTCTGAGCCGTACTGAACATCACTTACGGGGTAGTGACTGAAAACAAATACAGGCTTTCCGCTCTGCTTAGCCTCGGCAATAACACCCTCAAGCCACTGATACTGAGCCTCGGAAATTGCAAGATATTCCCAGGTTATATCTTCGCTTGAAACGAATATGAAATAGTATCCGTCAACAACTCTATAAAAATAAGGTTCTGTAATCTTGTAGTCCATAAAAGCGTTGCTACAGCCTACGAAACGTTTTTTATAGATTTCGTAATCGCCCTCACAGTTGCTCATATCGTGGTTACCGGGAGCAACCATAACTTCACAGTCAAGATCAGCTTTTTTAAGTCCACCAAAGAAAACAAGTTCTTCGATAATCTGACCGTTCATTGTGTTGTCACCTAAAAATACAGTAACATCGTTAGATTCATCTTTCTTTATATTTTCGAGAATTTTTGTGAAAATACTGTAAGTTTTGTAGTTGTTACTTTCGATATGACAATCGGAAAGAACAGTAAAATTAAGAAGCTGAGCATCTTTTTTAGGGTCATTGACCTGAGTATCTGAAAATCCTGTTATCACAACCATAAATAAAGTAACAATGGCTGCGATAAATTTTTCCAGTGCATAAATAATAGCCATAATTATTCTCCTTTAAAATATATTTCAGCATATTCCTTAAACTTCTCGTACTTTTGGTACTCTGCCGATTTTTTAAGGCACGCCTCCTCAGTGAATGGCTTCTCTTCTTTTATCTTAAGTATCGCTTTTCTTAGTGCTTCCACATCGTTTTTGGTTACTGTCATACCGCAGGTGCTGTCGATAATTTCACCGCTTCCGCCTGTAGCAAATGTAAGCACAGGAGTGCCGCAAGCAAGAGCTTCAATATTTACAGTCGGGAATGTGTCCTCTCTTGTAGCATTGACAAAAAGATCACAAGCCGAATATATTTCTGCAAGCTCCTGCTGATTTTCCGTTCTGTCTATTTTTATAACATTATCAGGCAAGAGCTTTCTTGTATTTTCATTGGTGCCGATAAGAACTATTCTGCAATCATACGGCAGGTTACAGGCAAAGTCTGAGAACACGTCAATACCCTTTCTCTCATCCCAGTTAAAAGCAACACCGAGAACGAGGAATTCATCTTTGACGCCATATTTCTCTCGGAAATCACTTTCACTCGGCATAAATACATCCAGATCGATTCCATTGTTTATTACCTTGACCTCGTAATCCTTAAAAAAGGATTTCTTTACAAGACCCTTCAGCCATTCTGATGGGGTTATAATTGTAAGATCGAGCTCCGAAAACAGAACTTTCTTTTTCAAGTACAGCTTGTCGCTTTTATCGAAGAAGAAGCTGTATGCACCTTTCTGAGGACAGGAAGCACACTGTGTCTGCCATTTGTCACAACCAATCATATCAAAGTGAGGACAATAGCCCGTAAATGCCCAACAGTCGTGAAAAGTCCAATAAAGCTTAATCTTTTTCTCTCTGAAATACTCAAACAACATTTCAAGATTACAACCGTGACCATGGAGATTATGAAGATGAACTATGTCAGGATTTATTTCATCAAGTTTTGCAATCAGCTTTTTGGTAAGAGCTTTTGAGTTAAAACCGTAGTTACCGAAAACTCGCGACTTGAGTGCTTCAAGCTTAATTGAAAGCTTGTCAGCATACTTTATACCGTATTCATAATCACTTTCGCCTTCAGAGAAAAGGATATAATTTTCCACTCCCCTATCATTCAGAAGCTTACTTACGGCAAGACAGATTTTACCCGTACTGCCCACACCGCAGGTGACATTAATCTGAACAATTTTCATCTTCTCACCTCATAAATATTGCCATATATACCTTTTTCATAAAGGTACGGATTTTAGCTTTAAGCTGTAATTTCTTTTTTGTAATGCGAAGATATGTACTCTTATCAGTTGAGATTTCAGAAGCTATAGCGAAAGCCTCCTCGCCTTCTCTGTCTCTTGTCTTTGTAAAGGCATTACAGCCGAAAAGATAAAATACCTCATAGTTATCCTTGCAATTTTCCTTAAGATATCCGAGGCTTCGTTTCCAAAGCATATCCTGCTCACTGTTGTGATATGAAAATCCTATGCTTCGTGAAATCTGACCCTTATGTATTCTACCTACAGTAAGTGCTTCAGGCATATAGTGAAGCTTGAAGCCGCCTGCATAAAGACGGCACCACATATCAAGGTCATTAATAAGCCTGAGATTTTCGTCAAAGCCGCCCACTTCTTCAAAGGCTTTTTTACTTATGAGACAACCGCAACCGTAAAAGTTATACTTTGTCGGCTCACAGATGAGATATTCGTTACCTGTAAGTTTTGTAATTTTCTCCGAAAGCTCCTTATCGGCTTCGAATTTGCTTTTCTTTATACACTTACCCTCACCGTTTATATAATCGCAGGCTGTGAAAAGAATATTCTTAAAAAGTGCATCTTCACTTACACCATTATCGAGCAATGAGTTAAGATATTCAACCTGCTTTAAAACCTTGTCCTTATAATATAAATCGTCGTGGCTCAACCATGAAAACCACTGACCTTTCATATTTTTTATGCCCTCATTCAGAGCTGACGATGAACCGCCGTTTTCTTTATGGATATATCTTATTTTGTCTGCGTAGCCCCTTGCAATTGCATCGCTTTTCCCCTCATCCTTTGAGCCGTCATTAACTACAATAACCTCTATATTATCATATGTCTGAGAAAGAGCGCTGTCGATAGCTTGAGCCATATAGTTACTGCCGTTATAAACTGGTATAACTATGCTCACCAAAGGTCTGTATTTCATATTACTCACCCGAATAAATATCCTTCATATAGTTTTCGATAATCTTTATATCATAGTCTTTGCTTCTCTCAAAAACATTTTTTGCCATAGTTTCACGAAGTACTCTGTCACCTGAAAGTTTTTCAATAGCAATTCTGAAAGCCTCAGCGTCACTTGCAGGGCACAGCACACCGCAGGTATCATCTATAAGGTCAGTGTTTCCTCTTATTTCTGAGCAGATAACAGGCAGACTGCAGGACATAGCTTCCATAAGAGCAACCGGCAGCCCCTCCTGAAGCGATGGAAAAAGAAAAATATCCGCGCTCTTTAAAAGCTCAGCTATATTCGTTCTGAAGCCGAGAAGATGTACTCTGTTGCCTACACCGAGTTCTTTTGCCAAAGAGAGAAATTCGTCTCTTTTTTCACCTATTCCGGCAATTACAAGATGAACTTTTTCATTGCTCAGCTCTGAGAGTGCTTTAATAGAAACGCTATGATTTTTTCTGTCACTGAGTTCACCTATACTAAGAAGTATAGTACTGTCATTGTCGGCTCCTATTTCTGACAGAAGTTTCTGTCTCTCTGATTCAACAGAAGCAAAACGCTCTGTATCAACACCTACCCCCGGAACATAGCATACATTTTTAGCACTAAGCTTACTTTCAGCATTTGCAAAGTCCTCTTTATTTATTGTTATAAGGGTATCTGTAAAATATGAGCAAAGCTTTTCTGCAGTGAAATAAATAAGCCAGTTAACAAGTGGTGCACCTTTAAAAAAATGGAAACCGTGAGCTGTATAAATAACCTTTGTTCCGTTCTTTTTTCTTGTTTTAACAGCAGCGAGTCTTGTTATTATTCCACCGACAGGCGTATGACAATGTATCAGATCAAAATTTTCGCTGTCAATAAGACTTTTAAGAGAAGTATAAGCTTTCAGGTTCTGAGGCTTCAGCGGTTGACGCTGAAAGGGAATGTTATGATATTTTACACCCATAGCAGTGAGTCTTTCTTTTAAAGCTGTTACCTTTTCATCGCTGAGCGAGCTTCTGTCATCAAAGTTACAGGCAACCTGCACCTCATATCCCATACTCATAAGAAGCTGTATATTAGGTATATTGAAAAGCTCTATAGCATAGGCAACATGAGATGTCATAAGTGCCTTTTTCATAAACTCAACCCCTTTTTCATTCTTTTTTCAGTATATCACAATTTTTGGGGTTATGCAATAGCTATAGAACACCGCCAATGACTTTGTCGGCATTCTTATAAAAAATCTTATCCACTACCTCTTCGCTTATTCCCACAGAAAGCAGATACCTATACAGTCCTTCAACTTTATCTGCTCCGTCTAACTGAGGCGACATAACTGCTCCGTCGAAATCACTGCCCAAAGCTATGGAGTCCTCACCTCCAAGTGAGAGCAGATACTCTATATTGTTTCTTATTCTCTCGAAGACGCTTTCTTTATCTACGCCGAGAAACTCAGGATAGAAATTCAGGCCGATCAGACCACGTCGGTCTATTATCTCTTGCAACTGCCACCTTTTAAGATTTCGTTTGTGGTGATAAATATCGTGGCAGTTACTATGTGTTGCTATAAACGGTTTTTCTGCCACCTTACACAAGTCACGGAAGCCTCTTTCATTCAAGTGAGAAATGTCGACTATAATGCCACAGTTTTCCATTTCCCTGATGGCATCTTTCCCCAACTGTTTCAAGCCGCCTTTAGCGTACACACCTGAAGCAAGTTCATTTTCAGCATTCCAAGTAAGGCTCATTATCTCTACCCCCTTATTTCCGAAATAAGCTATATTATCAAGGTCACCACCTAAAGCAGAGGCATTTTCTATAGACAGATGTGCAGATATATCGGTACCAATATCGATGACAGGCTTGATCTCGTTTTCATAGTAGTCCATCATATTTTTACATAAAGAAAAGGCAGCCTCACCCCTGAGCTCATCACTTAGCCAAAGAGCGAAATACTGCCTGTATTTTTCTATATTCATTACTTTGAGTGCATTTATCTGCAAATCACCATCGTAAAAAGATTTCTTTTCTTTGTATGCTCTGCTTACTGTGTCACAGTGCAGGTCAGAATATCTCATACTGTCCCCCAAAGTCTTCTGCCGTAAAAGCATTTTCAATAAGGTTATAGTGTGTGATTTTACCGTCCTGTTGCCATACCTCCAGTACATCAAATCTAGGCTCCTTGAAGCACTCATTTTCACCGAGATACTTCATGGCCGTGAGGGTAAGCTTCCTTCTTTTGCGATAATCAACCGCTTCGGCAGGAGTACCATAAGATGTGCGCTTTCTTGTCTTAACCTCCACAAAGCACAGAGAGATTTCATTTTCTGCTATCAGGTCAACTTCACCGTAACGTGAGTGATAATTCCTCGCTGTGACAGTGTATCCTCGCTTAGAATAGAGACTTGCGGCAAAGTCCTCGCCAATAGTACCTATCAGCTTCGTACTCATATCACTCACCTAAAATTTTCTTAAGGAATGTGCGTCTGTGTTCAGGACATATGCCGTGCTCGGCTATCATTTCATAGTGAAGCTTTGTGCCATATCCCTTGTGCTTTGCAAACTGGTATTCAGGGTACCTTTCATCCATTTCAAGACAGTATCTGTCTCTTGTAACCTTGGCAAGAATTGAAGCCGCGGCAATTGAAATGCTCTTGGCATCACCTTTTACAAGGGTACGCTGCTCAATATTCAGACCAGGCTTCTGATTACCGTCAATGAGAGCGATATCAGCCTTTATTGAAAGCCCGTCAACAGCTTCCCTCATAGCTTTGAAGGTCGCCTGAAGAATATTGATTTCATCGATAGTTGCAGCATCAACCATTACTACAGAGTATGCAAGTGCCTTTTCTTTTATGATATCAAAAAGCATATCACGTTTCTTTTCGCTGAGCTTTTTAGAGTCGTTTATGCCCTCGATTTCGCAGTCTATAGGTAATATAACCGCAGCTGCACATACAGGACCGCATAAGGGTCCTCTACCTGCTTCGTCAACACCGCAGACCACCTTATAGCCCTCGGCCATTGCTTGTTTTTCGTATTCGTAGTTCATTTTAATTCCTCATCTATATTGATTTCGTAGTTTTCATCTATAAAAATGTAGTTGACCTTGTGTTTTTTTGCCAGTGTCAGGATATTTTTATTGTCCTCGAGAGCACTTTCCATTGTGTAGCCACTATCATCGAGTCTTTGCTCAATAACACTTGCATATTTTTTCATATCGTCAAAGTAGTTCAGGATATAATTCTCACTCATCACAAGGCAGTAATACCTTATATTTTCTCTGTACTCATCATCAAAGCTTTCCTTCCAGTTAAAAGGTATATAGCAGCCCTCCACTATGAGATTCTGCTCATTTTCTATGGCAGTCTTAATCAGCTCTCTGACTATAGGCCAAAGATATTCTGTAAGCTTTTCGTTATCACTCATAGGTGTAAGAGATGTATTACCGCTTCGGATAAGACCCATTTTCAGATGGTCAATTGACAAATACGGATATTGATATTTTTCCAGTAGCTTTTGAGCAAGAAGTGTTTTGCCCGTATGTGATGCGCCCGAAATAAGAATAATCATAGTTTCACATCCCTCTTATTTCTGTTGACTCTGCCAGAAGTCCACTGCATTCTTAAACCAGCCTTCTGCCACTGTACCCAGAGCCATACCTGCGCCATGACCTATGCCCTCGTACTCCTCTATTTTATGTGCAACGCCAGACTGAGTAAGCCTCTCCCCAAGCATTTTGCTGTTGAGTGGGTGTACCACACCATCAGCCGTGCCGTACCACATAAAGGTGGGCGGATAGTTTTCATCGGCACTGAGTTCAACAGACAGCTTCTTTATCATATCATCACTTGGATTTTTGCCGAGAAGGTTATCTCTCGAGCCCTTGTGGGTGTACTCGCCCATTGAGATTACAGGATAAACGAGAACTATTGCTGTCGGCTTGGGAGTGTCCCAATTTTCAAGGCAATAGCTTGCTACAAGGTGTCCGCCTGCTGAACTGCCCCAGATTGACCAGTTACTCACATCGAGTTTCCACTCGTCTTTGCGGGCAAAGACTTCCTTTATTGCCTGCTGTAAATCCAGTTGAGGATTAGGATATTTTGCCTTTTTCTTCACTCTGTAATAGACCACAAAAGCATTATAACCCATCTCGTTGAGTTTCTCAGCAAACGGCTTACCCTCACCTGCAGAGCACACCATACCGTACCCGCCACCTGGGCAGATAACTGCAAAAGGATGCTTCTTGCCGTCGTTTATGAGGTAGGGTTTGAGTTCGTATTTATTGGGTCTGTATTTATCGTACATATTCTGTTTGAAACGAGAAAAGTCCATAGTTTTCACCTCTGAGATGTTCGTATCGCTCGCCGCGTGGCGTTCCTTTTTGCTACCGCCCAAAAAGGAACCAAAAATGCGGAGTTATTTAACTCCTCACTTCTAACTCCTAACTGTAACAAAGCTGCCGCATTTGCGACAGCTTTTGGTTTGTTTTATTCAAGGACTGTGCAGAAGTTGAAGATTGCTGCAGGAAGCTCGTCTTTATCAGCTGAGATTGTGAATACGAAATTCTTCTCATGTGCTGATGAAAGCTCGTAAATCTTCTCAAGGAATTCAGCAAGAGCCTCATAGTTTCTGCCACCGATACGGAGTGTAGCATCTACAAGTACATCTGTGATGTCGTGGTTGCCTGCGCATACGCCTGCAAGGAAACCGAAGAATGATGCATAACCTTTGATCTCGTAATCGTCAGTTGCAATAAGTCTTGCCTGATAGTTTACGTCATATGTTAACTTGGTTTCTTTCTCCACACAAACCACGTTACCCTTTGAAGTTTCAACAGCCTGGTTTACGCAAGAAATCAAGCGCTTAGTTTTACCTGAACCTTTGTGTCCTAAAATAATAGAAATCATTTATAATTCCTCCTTTTATTTATTGCTTCGCAGATGGTTTTTAAACCATTGCTATTCAATTACACCTTTATTATATCACTTATTGAGTCTTTCTTCAAGTACTTCTTTCTCATTTTCATAGCCGGGTTTGCCTAAAAGTGCAAACATATTCTTCTTGTAGCTTTCTACACCAGGCTGGTCAAAGGGATTGATACCTAAAACATAGCCTGAAACTGCACAAGCCTTCTCGAAGAAATAAACGAGATAGCCAAGTGATTTTTCTGTCATATCCTCGTTACCGATAACGATGTTTGCAACACCGCCGTCGTTGTGGGCAAGAACTGTGCCCTGATATGCTTTTTCGTTAACGAAAGACATTGTTTTGCCAGCAAGGAAGTTAAGACCGTCAACATTTGTGGGATCTTCCTTGATGTACATTTCCTTCTTGGGCTTGTCGAAAGTAACAACTGTCTCGAACATTATTCTTTCACCTTCCTGGATATACTGACCAAGAGAGTGAAGGTCTGTTGAGAAGATTGCTGAAGTCGGGAAGAGACCCTTGCCTTCCTTGCCTTCGCTTTCGCCGAAGAGCTGCTTGAGCCACTCATTCATCATTGTGAAGCAAGGCTCGTAGCTGATATACATTTCTGTTTTCTTACCTTTATTGTAAAGCGCATTTCTGATAGCTACATATTTATAGCAAGCATTGTTATCGATATCAGTATCCATGAGTTCTGATCTTGCATCTGCAGCACCCTGCATAAGAGCATCGATATCGATACCTGCAGCAGCAATAGGAAGAAGACCAACAGCTGTGAGAACTGAGTATCTGCCACCTACATCATCAGGTACTACGAAGGTTTCGTAACCTTCTTCGTCTGCAAGATTCTTAAGGGTTCCCTTAGCCTTATCAGTTGTAACGAAGATTCTTTCTGCTGCCCCCTCTTTGCCGTACTTCTCGGTGAGAAGCTCACGGAAAACTCTGAATGCGATAGCAGGCTCTGTTGTTGTACCTGACTTTGAAATTACGTTAACGCTGAAATCTTTACCGTCGCAGATTTCGATGAGTTCATTTAAATATGAGGGTGAAATGCTGTTACCTGCATAATAGATAGCAGGTGTACCCTTGCGAAGGTCATTGTAGTTCTGACTCTTTACAAATTCGATAACAGCTCTTGCGCCGAGATATGAGCCACCGATACCGATAACGATAAGGATATCGCTGTTTTTCTTTATTTTTTCTGCAGCAACCTTGATTCTTTCGAACTCTTCCTTGTCGTAGTCAACGGGAAGGTCTACCCAACCTGTAAAGTCGTTGCCTGCACCTGTTTTACCATGTAAGTCGTTGTGAGCCTTTGTGATTTTGTCAAGT
>JAZQUF010000170.1:0-8365 GCA_045631165.1 Acutalibacteraceae bacterium | reverse complement strand
TGCTTATCGGTAATTTTTACATTGCTACCGTCTGCTTTACAGCTGCTCGTTTGCCCGACAGCTCAGATTTCCGCCGACTTGTTGTTACCGAGCCGCTACAGATTGCACTTTAGCAACAGGTATTTTGTCTCCTTTTCTTCCGTGCTTTTCAGGGAAATCCTACTTCGACATTCGTCGCCGCTACATTTAGCTTTTCATATAAAGAATTCCTTTTTACGCTCGTTGCTGACGATTTCCGTTAGGTTGAGGTGGAGGGAAGAGGGGGCTGACGTGAAATCGCTTGGGCGATTTCCGAGGATGCCGATAGGGCATCCTCGCGCCGTTCACGGCGACGTCAGCCCCCGGCGTTGTTTCCTGCTGAAACTTTCTGTAAACTTTCACCGCCTGCAATAGACAATATCTTACATGTTTGCTATAATTGACCTATAAACAAAAAGGAGAAATGATTATGAACAGACTTAAGAAAGCTCTCAGTTTTATCCTTTGCCTTGTTATGCTTCTTTCCATATGCAATATGGCTTTTGCCGTTGATGTCAGCGAAAGCTGGCAGAACAAGTGGGATGATTACGACAACAAAATTGCTCCTGCTGTTACAATGTTCCCGGGCTCTAACGAAAGTGAAAGATACATAGCCTGGTACAGCGCAAGTGACGAAGGCTATGTGGAGCTCACCACTGAAAAGGAAACTCTCATTTTCACTGCAGAAAGCAAGGCTTCACCTGACGGCGGTTACCGTTTAGGCGCAGTTGTTACGGATCTTACTGCAGGCAGATATACTTATAGCTGCCACAGCGGTGACTTTGTCAGTGAAAGCTACAACTTCACCGTCGAAGATGCTGAAAGCTTCACAGCGCTTTATGTTTCCGATATTCATATGGCTATCGAGGAAGAGAATGAAAATTCACTTACAGAGCGCTCATATATTTATAATCAGACTATTGAGTCTGCGATAAAAAATTCAAACGGCAGTCTCGATATAATTGTCTCAGGTGGCGACCTTGCATCAGGCGGTTATACCGATGAATATATAGCACTTAGCTCTCCTGATTATATGAAAACCATCCCCTTTGCTCCCGCTATCGGTAACCACGACAGAAAGAGCGTAGGCTATAAATACTACACATTCCTGCCCAATGAAGCTGATTTTACCTTCAAGTCATATATAGGCACTGACTACTGGGTACGCTATGGAGATGCTCTGTTTCTTATGTTTGATTCCTGCAACACATCTATGAAAGAGCATTACAGATTCGCCAAGGAAGCTACAAAAGCAAATGAAGATGCAACCTGGGTAATCGCAACTATGCATCACGATATGTTCGGTGGCAGAGAGGATTGGCTTTATACTGAAAATGCTCTTTTACGCTTCCTCTGGACACCACTTTTTGATGAATACGGCATAGATCTTTGTCTTTACGGCCACAGCTATTATTACAGTGTTTCAGATGTAATTTACGGCAACAAATCAGCTGTTAAGTTAGCCGACAAAAATCAGATAGCAGATCCTGCGGGTACAATCTATCTTTCATCTGCTTCAGTCAATAATTTTGCTCCCCTTCTCACCGATGAGGGCACAGTACCGCCTATCGGCGAAAATGCAGCATTTACCTATCTCGAGGGTGAAGAACCGATTTACACTCTGCTTGATTTTTCTGAAAATACTCTTGCTGTAAAATCCTACACAGCAGATACTGATAAAGAAATCTATTCACTTACCATTGCCAAAAGTGATAAAGCGGGCGGACACACCTACAGAAATACTAACTGGCTTCTTAAAGGCTTTTCCTGCTTTGTTTCAAGAATAGTCAACATTATCAACAATTACGATATGTATAAGAGATATAAAACTCAGGGCTATAACGTGAGCGCTTATGAAGGGCTTATAGGCAGCTGATAAAAAAACAACCACGCAGTAACAAAAACGCTGCGTGGTTTTATTATGAGTAAAAAAAGAACCTCCCCTTATCAGGGAGGTTTATTTTTCAAGAAATCTTATTTCTCTTCCTCTTTGCCCAAAAAGCTGTCTAAGAACTTAATGAAACCATCAAAAATTCTTGAGAAAGCAAGATAGATTTTTTCGAGCATTTCTGTCCATTCCATATCCATAGTAGTAACTCCTTTCTATGGTACTAAGCGTACATTAAAATACTATTAGTCGTCGATATTGGGGTAATCTTCGGGAGGCCAAGTATCGCCACCTACACCATTATCGCCAGTAAAAACAAACTTCATCCACTGAACAACACGGTCCATGAATACAAGAAATTCATTCCAAACGTCTACAAATAAATCCCAATTCATAGCATTTTCTCCTTTCGAAAATTTATATCTTGGTTGGGCGATGAGCATACTATCTCCCATCTAGTCCAATGCCATTGTACTATTTTAAAAGGGCTTTGTCAACAATTTTTTAATAAATTTTATTTTTTCGTGAAATGTGCACATAATTATATTATACTATTCATCATAATATCTAACATACAATGCAACTATTTTCCAGATAAATACAAAAAAACAGCGAAAAAAATTGCTTTCATTGCAGCCTTTACCGTGATTTATAAAAACTGACTGACACAAAAATCAGAAGCATATTTTGTTTATATTACATATTGTTTAATATAGGCAAAAACTGTATAATATAAGTGTAACAGCCTTGTAAAAAGGAGGAGTTTCTATGCAGAAAAAGATTATAACTATTTCAAGAGAATTCGGCTCAGGCGGAAGAAGCATCGGCAGAATAGTAGCCGATAAGCTCGGATATGACTATTATGACAGCGAACTCGCCAGACGTGTTGCAGAAGAGACAGGATTTTCGGCAGAGTACATTGCCGACGCGGGAGAATATGCACCGGGTAAAAGTATGCTGTCCTATGCCCTGGCTTCGAGCACTCTCCATTCGGGCAACTCAATGAGTGCCACAGATTATCTCTGGGCAACTCAGTGCCGTATCATCAAGGAGCTGGCAGACAAAGGCAACTGCGTTATCGTGGGCAGATGTGCTGACTATATTCTGGGTGACAGAAATGACTGCCTCAATGTATTTATCTATGCTGATAAGGATTACAAAGCAAAGCGTATTGTAGAGCTTTACGGCGTCACGGATAAGAGCCCCGAAAAGCGACTCAACGACAAGGATTCAAAGCGAAAAGTAAACTACAAATACTTTACCGGCAGAGAATGGGGCAAGCCCGAAAACTATCACATTTCTCTCAACAGCGCCTATTTCGGTCAGGAAGAGTGTGCAGAAATTATCGCAGAGCTGGCTAAAAAGTAGATAAATAAAAAACTAAGGAACAGGTTAGCCTGTTCCTTTTAATTTAATATGATGCGACCTTATCAGCTATATCCTGCGAAAGCCTTTTGTTGACCTTTATCTCCATATTCTCTGCAGTGGCAGTGAGCTTTTTGTCAATTGCAGACATCTTCATTTTTTCGAGGACTTCTGCCTTATACATAAAGAGAAACCCGTCTTCCTCGTTGGTTATAGTCTGCCTCTGAAGGAGATATATGCTGCTTCCCGACTCTATTACAGCCGCCTCACCCTTTTTCAGCTTCTTTATATCACTGAAAAAGTTATCTCCGTAAAGGACATCACCCTGACTTGTCAGTGCGGTGTCAAGTGACTGAGTAACAATAAGTCCTATGCTTTCGTTATAAGCCTCGTTGGCATCATCTATAGTCATTGTTCCGCTGTTGATTTTATCAGCCATTGAAGCAAACTGATTTTTCAGCTTTTTCTTTTCCGTATCACTGAGGGCTACGCTTTCCCCCATATCGCTGAGCTTCATACAAGATGCCTCTATGGCCTTGAAACCCACGTAAGCTTCATCAAACTGCTCTTTGAGCTCGGCTTCCTTAACGGGCTTTTTGCCCTTTTCACCGTAGTAATAGTCAAGAAGCTCTTTTTTTCCGTACTCTGCCGTAAGCACTTCGGTTATATCCTGCTTTGTAACACCTATGCTTTCATAATAGACACCAAAGAGACTCCATTTGCTGTCAGCCTCATCTGCCACAAGGCGCTTATAGTTTGCCGAAAGGCTGATACCCTCATCCTGCATAAGCTTTTGGGTTGCAGCAAACTCCTTGCAAAGCTTCAATGCCTCATCCTTGTCGCCGCCGACACTCAGGCAATAGGCATATACGCCCTCAGAAATTCTTCTGTCACCCACAGCAACAGGATAACCTTCTCCTGTGCAGGCAGTAAAACAGCTAAGTATAAATATAACCGCCAATATAAGCCCTGTAACTCTTTTCATATCTTCACCACCATGAGTCTTGCCTTCTGATTCATAGATTATACCACTTAAAAGGGTGCTTTGCAACAAAAAACTCTGCTCTATCACCTATTTCATCGTAAAAGATATACAATATAGAAGTTTTTTTAATTTTTTACTTGACTTAATTTTCGTAAACTGCTATAATTCTTAACTGTGTCAGTGCGTAAAGCACTAAAAGACACTTTCCTTGCTCTATGGAAGTCATAGGGCCAGAGACCAAAAGGAGGTAAAAAGACATGAACAATTATGAGACAATGTTCGTATTTTCAGTCAAGAAGGGTGAAGAAAGCGTAAAGGCTCTCGAAGAGAAGTTCACTGATCTCATCAGCAAGAACGCTACTCTCGAAGCTAGCGTACCTTTCGGCGGTAACGACGGTGTTCGCACTCTCGCTTACGCTATCGATGATGAGACAACAGGCGCTTATGTTCTTATGACTTATGCATCAGCTCCCGAGTTCCCCGCTGAACTTGAGCGTATCGCTAAGATCACAGATGGCGTTCTCCGTGTTCTCACTATCAGAAAATAAGGAGGAGCTATTATGCTTAACTGCGTAACACTTATGGGTCGCCTTGTTGCAGACCCCGAAGTACGTACCACCACAACAGGTAAATCTGTTTGTACTTTCCGCATTGCTGTTGACCGTTCATTCGCAAAAGCAGGCGAACAGAGACAGGCAGACTTTATCACAATCGTCGCTTGGGAAAGCACAGCTAACTTTGTAAGCAGATACTTCACAAAGGGTTCAATGATTGCTGTTCAGGGTTCAATCCAGACTCGTTCCTATGAGGATAACAACGGCAACAAGAGAACAGCTTTCGAGGTTCTTGCAAGAGAAGTAAGCTTCTGCGGTTCAAAGGCTGAAACAGGCTCAGTTGCTCCTGCAGCTGCAGCACCCGCTCAGGCTCCCGCATATCAGACAGCAGTTCCCTCAGATTTCGAAGAAATCGATGACGACGAAGATTTACCCTTTTAATCTAAAATACTAACAGGAGGTAATTACTCATGGCATACGAAAAAGGCGCACGTCCTAACAGAAAGTCACGCAAGAAGGTTTGCGCATTCTGCGTAGATAAAGTTGAAGAAATCGACTACAAGGACGTTCAGAAGCTTCGCAAGTTCACATCAGACAGAGCTAAGATTCTCCCCCGCCGTGTAACTGGCACATGTGCTCGTCATCAGCGTGAACTCACAACAGCTATCAAGAGAGCTCGTCAGGTAGCTCTTATGGCTTACACAGCTGACTAATTAAAACAAATTAACCACTGCAAATGCAGTGGTTTTTGTTTTTTATGGGACGAGATAAAACTACGGCGAGTAGATTATTCCTACCCGCCGTTTCTGTTTAGTGTCTTAACCAACCGAACAGTTTATCAAAAATTGTTTTGGGCAAAAGAACTATCTTTCTGAACACAGCAAAAATTTTATCATAAGTGGTCAGTTCTTTTTCTTCGGGGGCGGTGAGAGCCTCAATTGTATTGGCATCTTCACCTGTCATTATAAGATACTGAGGTCTTGTGGGATCACTGAATACGTCAAGATCCTCATAGATAATTCTGTTTGAAAAATCATTGTATGCCCATGAGTTTGCAGTATGACTGAGTCCTTTTACAAACCAGGTTCTGAATGGGAATGCACAAGTTGATGCATCAATATTCCATTCAGGTGACATAAAATTATATTCGGGATATTTCTGCTGTTTATAATCATCAGCAAACTTAGCGCCATAGGTTGTACAAGTTGCACCGGAGGATGTAACAGGAAGGCTGACAAGACCGTCATCCATAGTGTTCGGGCCATCTGTAAGCGGAATTGCTGCATTGCCGAATTTTGCAATAATTGCCATTTTAAGGTTCTCATTGTTTTCTTCTGCTTCAAGATAAATCTCAGTTGCTTTGTTTGCTATTTCACAATGATAATATGTAACCTTAGAAATAAGCTGAGCATATTCATGATTGGGATCTGCATAATTCTCACCATAAAGGAACTTCATAGCCGGAACAAAGTACTCGTCAGGTATACATACCCACATAGTAGGAAGTGTGGCAAGGAGATCCTGTGCCACATCGGCAACACCTCTGTATACTGCTTCTCTGAGCACAGGTTCTGCAAAACAATCAAGCAAGAGTTTGAGAATGCCGGCCTCCTCAAAAAGATAGAGAAAATCTGTAAGAACAGGAGCCTCTGCAACATCGTCAATAAAATCGCACAATCCGATAGGACTGATATTGAAGTTACCGCTGAAGAGTTCACCAAGGAAATTCATACCGCCTGTGGAGGGCGCACGCAGGAGTACTGTATCAATTTTTTTGATCTGCTCCTTATCTTTATACTCGTGCAGATAGGCAGTTACAATATTTGCACCAAAGCTTGAGCCTACGAGTTCAATCCTTTCAGCATCAGTTTCTGCAAAAACCTCTTCAATGCCTTCATAAAGATAAACAGCTGAATCTACAGGAGACATTCTGCAATCATAGTAGAAATCATATTTGCCGTCACCTTTGTATCTGAGACCTATAGGTTCGGTAGTTACACCATCCATATTTGATCCGTCAGGCTTGAATGCAAGCATTCCGAGAGAATCCATAATATAGCTATAGATAATAGTACGCAAAACATTAGGCTCTTTGTTCTTTATTGAGTTGATAATATAGTTTCCGATATTATCAAGATTACCCTTAAGTCTTTCTTCATCAATAGGATAAAATAATGATTTTTGCTCCGGATCATCTTCATAATAAATTTTTACAGAGCTTGCACCAAATCCCTTTACCATAATCTGAGGATAATGGTTATAAGTGTCTCCTCTGCCGGAAACAACAACTTCTTTCGCAAATACACCAAAAGGTATCACAGAAACCAGCATAAAACACATAAGAATAACAGCTGTTATTTTCTTGATTTTATTTTTCATCAAATATCACCTTACCCATTTTAACAAAGTTTGTTTTTCATTAATATTACATTAATAATATGTTGTAAATATTAACGAATTGTTAATATTGCTGTTTCGGCAATAAAAGAAACTCCTACGGTAGTTTATTTTATCTGCCATAGGAGTTCTTCTTTTTTCTATTGACCCTTTTTAAAGGACTGGTTCAAAGCTCAGCTGCTTTGTCTTTAATTATTTGTTTTCAAGACGCTTGCTTGCTTCTTCAGCTGAGATTTCTTTCATAGTCTCACCGCAGCACTTGATACCGCAGTTTTCACAAGTGCAATCAATAAGAACCTTAACCATTGCACCGCACTTTTCACAAACTACAATTTTATCCATACTTACACCTCCTTATCGGTTAAATCTTTTGAACAAGCTTATAAGCTCGTCAATGGTATCAAAATCTCCGTTTTCCAGATCTCTTGTCACACAGGTATAAAGATGATTTTCTAAAATCAGTGTTGACAGGCTTTTAACGGATTTTTCAACAGCAGCCAATTGAATCAGGATGTCATTACAATAAGCGTCATTTTCAACCATTTTATTTATTCCGTTTATCTGTCCGCTTATTCTGTTCAGTCTGTTAGTTATCAGTTTTTTCTCATCAGAGCCTCTTTTGGTTTTCTTCTTACAGCAATTATTATCCATATTCAAACCTCCTGAGGCTATAATATACCCCGAGGGGGTATATTGTCAATAGGGGGGTATATTTGGCGGAGCAAAAGAAAAAGGGACGTGAGTTTTACCCGCGTCCCGATATAATCATTCTTTTTATATTTGCGGGACTCCGTCCCACACCCTGCAAACTTTTGAAAAAGTTTGACAAAACTTTAGTTATTCATTGCTTTGTCAAGCTCTTCTCTGATTGCACCGATGAACTCTTCAGTTGTGAGTGCTGTTGCCTCACTACCCTCCCAGAGACCTACAAGGTCCTTGGTCATCTTGCCGCTTTCGATAGTGTCAATACAAGCCTTTTCAAGCTTGTCAGCAAAAGCCATAAGCTCAGCGTTGCCGTCCATCTCACCGCGCTTTCTCAGAGCACCTGTCCAGGCAAAAATTGTTGCAATCGGATTGGTTGATGTCTTTTCACCCTCAAGGTGACGGTAATAGTGGCGTGTAACGGTACCGTGAGCTGCTTCGTATTCGTAATTTCCG
>JAZQUF010000169.1:0-51541 GCA_045631165.1 Acutalibacteraceae bacterium | reverse complement strand
TTCACCGCAAAGAATATCAACGATGTTGCTTACTCTCTGACCTCTGGGTCCGATACAAGCACCAACAGCATCAACATTTTCGTCGTGGCTGTTAACAGCAATCTTTGTTCTTGAGCCTGCTTCTCTTGATACAGAAATAATTTCAACTGTACCGTCGTAGATTTCGGGAACTTCTGTTTCGAAAAGTCTCTTTACAAGACCGGGATGCTTTCTTGAAATGTGCGCATAGCTTGTGCCGCTTTCTGATGTTGTTGAAGCAACATAAACCTTGATAAGCTGACCTGCGCTGAGCTTTTCGCCGGGAAGCTGTTCTGTTTTGGGAAGAATAGCTGTAGCTCTGCCGATTTCGATCTGAGCATCACCTGTGTCGGGATAAACGATGTTGATCTTAGCAGTTACAACTTCCTGATGTCTGTTCTGGAATTCCTGATTTGCAAGCTCTCTTTCAGCTTCTCTGATACCCTGACGGATAACGCTCTTAGCTGTCTGAGCTACGATTCTGCCGAACTTCTTGGGCTCGAGTGCGATTTCGATGAATGAGCCAACCTGAGCGTTAGCGTCATAAGCACGAGCCTCTTCAAGAGTCATTTCAGCTGCAGGCTCTTCAACCTCTTCAACAACTGCAATTTTAACATATACGTTCATAATCTGCTTTTCGGGATCAATGTCTACAACAACGTTGTCTCTGTTGCCGTATGTGTTCTTGGTAGCTGAGATGATAGCTGCCTGAATCTTCTCGAAGATATACTGAGAAGAAATACCTTTTTCGCTTTCGAGCATTGCTACTGCTTCAAAAAATTCTTTGTTCATTTTTTATACTCAATCCTTTCGCTTAATTTACTTTTACTGTTTATATTACATATCAAAATCGTCAACCTTGATCCATGAGGCTTCCTTCTTTGTGAAGGTAAATCCGCCCTCATCTTCAAGACTGATTGTTATGTTGCCGTCACTGTAGTCAGCTAAAATTCCGCTGAACTCTCTTTTACCCTCAACGGGTCTGATCATTTTAACCTTGATTTTTTCGCCGATGTAAGCTGTGAAATGCTCGTCTCTCACGAGATCTCTTTCAACACCGGGTGAGCTTACCTCAAGGAAATAAGCCTGTTCAATGGGATCTGCCTCGTCAAGAGGTTTGTTGATTGCATGGGTAAGGTCTACACAGTCGTCAATGGAAACTCCGCCATCTTTGTCGATGAAGATTCGAAGATACCAGGAACTGCCCTCTTTAAGGAAGCGTACGTCCCAGATTTTAAGACCGAGCTCTTCAGCGAAAGGTGTGACGATGTCCCATACTGTCTTTACGGTATTACCGCCCTTTGCCATTAAAATCACTCCTTTTTAAAATATTCAATTGTACTATTCAAGGCAATAAAGAAGAGCGGACTCGCTTGAGCCCACTCGGATACCTTGGATTATTTGTATTCTATCATATTATTGCCCAATAATCAAGGGTTTCATAAAAAATTTACACTCAAAAAATCAAACAATCAGATAATAATTTGATATATCGAGGTATTTTCCGAACTTCATACCCACCTCTTTGATAGTACCGCTGAAGGTGAAGCCGAATTTATTGTGTAGTCTCTCACTTGCGGCATTGCCTGAGGTTATAACAGAAACCACCGTATGTACTGTTTCATCTGCCTTCGCCATCGCTATTATCTCACCCATAAGCACACTGCCGACACCTTTGCCTCTGTGCTCAGGATGAACATATATCGACAACTCAACCGTTGAAGCGTAGGCTTCTTTTTCCCTATAGGATGAGAGTGTGGAGTACCCAACAATAACACCCTGGTCTTCGCAGACAATGAGAGGATGATTTTTTATGTTGTGCTTTTCAAACCACACAGTCCACTGCTCAAAGGTTTTGGCATTGATGTCGAGAGTTGATACTCCGTGAAGCACCTCGTAGTTGTAGATTTCAAGTAGGGCTTCAATATCTTTTCGTTCTGCTTTTCTGATTGTCATAGTCATTTCTCTTTCTTATAACAAAAAGCAGTGACGGACACTGCTTTTCATTTGCTTATTTGTTCCGCTCGCCGCGGAGGCATTCTTTTTCCTTGCGCGGAAAAAGAATCAAAAACGCGCTGATTATGCTAATGCAAGTACGCCAACTTCGTTGAGTACAAGTGCTGCCATATAACCTGCATAAATTGCAAGAAGAGCTACACCCTGCCACTTCTTGAACTTACCTGCAATAATTGTGGGTACAACTGCTACTGCGCAAGCTGCAATACATACAGGAAAGTCGAAGTTGAGGTTCATCTGCTCAACAGGGAGAGGCTGACCGTTGATGATAGCACAAAGAGGAAGAATAAGTGTAAGGTCGATGATGTTAGCACCTACGATGTTACCAACAGAAAGACCGCTTTCTTTCTTGCGGATAGCTGTGAGTGTTGTTACAAACTCGGGAAGTGATGTGCCGAGAGCAATAACTGTAAAGCCGATGATAGCTTCGCTGATGCCCATACTCTTAGCAATTGTCTGACCTGAACCTACAAGGAATTCAGCACCGAATACGATACCTGCTGTGCCAAGGATGAAGAAGAGAACCTTTTTGGGAACTTCTTTCTTTTCGTATGTGTCTATTTCATCACTTGCACTTGCTTTCTTGCCTTCAACAAGGTTGCTGATCATAAATACAAGGAAGATAGCCCAGAGTACATATGCTGACCAGGTGGGAAGTGAGCCTGAAAGTGAGAGAAGTGTGAGAGCGATAGCTGCACCGAGAAGAAGACCACCCTTTAATGAGAAGCTCTTTCTGTTAACTACACCAGCCATAGCTACAAGTGAAACACCCATGATAAGTGTTGTGTTTGCTGTAACTGAGCCTACTGCGTTACCGATAGCAAGCTGAGCTGAGCCGTTCATAGCAGCTCTTACTGATACAAGAAGTTCGGGGAGAGTTGTTGCGAATGAAACTACTGTAGCACCTACTACAAACTTGGGGATACCTGTTGCTTCTGCAAACCATGAAGCTGAGTCAACGAACCAGTCGCCGCCCTTGATGATGAATACAAGACCTACAACAAAAATAACTGCTGAAACAGCAAGAAGTGCTCCGCCTGTCATGGAGCCGAAAAGGGTAAAGCCGAAAAATTCCATTGTTTTTCCTCCGTATTGATTTTGTTTTTAATTTGTATTTTTTTAAACCGAGTTATTATATCACGACCGTTTTTCTAAGTCAATAATTATTTGTGATATTTTGTGCCTAAAGAAATCTGCATTGCTCTGTAAATCTGTTCGAGGAGCATTATTCTTGCAATCTGATGTGGGAATGTCATTTTGCTCATTGATAATCTGTATGTGCTGTGCTTCTTTACTTCGTCACTCAGACCGAATGACCCACCTATAATAAAGACGATATTGCTGACACCCTCAACTGCAAGAGAGTCAATTTCAGCACTTAGTTCTTCACTTGTGCGCTGTTTGCCCTCAATGCACATTGAATAAACCTTTGCACCCTTAGGTATTTTTTCAATAATCTTCTTAGCCTCATTATTAAGAGCATTTTCAATTTCTTTTGCCGATGGATTGTCGCTGAGCTTTTCGGGATTCAGTTCTATTATATTAAGCTTGCAAGATGCCGAGAGTCTTTTCTGGTACTCTGCCGAAGCATCACGCAGGTACTGCTCTTTAAGTTTGCCGATAGCTATAATTGTTATATTAAGCATAATTTCACCTCAGAATCTTATGATGCCCTTATCGTTTTCGATTTTGTTGACTTCCATAAGGAAATCTCTGCCAACAACAGCGCCTGTTTTTTCCTTAATGGCCGAAAGATTGGTCTGATAGGCAAGGTCAGGGAAATTGTTATCCTTGCTAAGGTGTCCGAGATAGATTCTGCTTGTACCCTTCGCCACAAGCTCTGCCGCCATCTCTGCACAAGCTATATTTGAAAGATGTCCCACATCTGAAAGGATTCTCCTTTTCAAAGCATAGGGATAAATTCCGTTCTGGAGCATTCCGATATCGTGGTTTGATTCAAGCATTACAAGCTGACAGTCAATTATATTCCATTTTATTTCATCGGTGATTACACCTATATCGGTTGCAATTGCCGCATTGATGTCATTCGGCATCTCAATACGGAAACCACAACTTTCCCTGCTGTCGTGAGGGGTGCGGAATGGTTTGATAAAAATGTCACCCACCTGCATACCCTCATAGGGAATAACCTCATAAGGAAACTTATTGGTAACCTTTCCGTTTTCTTCAAGGAAAGACAGTGTGCCCTCCGTGGCGTAAACAGGAATATTATATGTAGATGCAAGTATACGCATACCGTTTATATGATCGCTGTGCTCGTGGGTGATGAAGATGCCCCCGAGAGTTGACGGGTCGATATCTCTGCCGAGAAGTGCTTCTTTAAGCTTTTTGGCGCTTACACCGGCATCGATAAGCACGGCTGTTTTCGCCGAGCCGATATATGTCGAGTTACCTGAACTCGATGAATAAAGTGAGCAAAATCTCGCCATATTATCTGTCTCCTTTAATAATTCTCGCACTCGCAGAGTGCATATCGCGTTACAAAGCAACACAAAACGCGCTGATTTTTTCTTATATTCAAAATAAAAAACCCGGTTGAATTGCCGAGTTTTTTTATCTTGGTTTAGCCTGCTGATTCAACTTCGCCAGGCTGAGCTATTTCCTTACGGTAAATGTCAGCACCCATATTTCTGAGCTTTTCAACATAGTCCTCATAGCCCCTGTCGATATAAATAATATCTTCAATTTCTGTTGTGCCTCTTGCCATAAGACCAGCGATAATCATTGCAGCACCTGCTCTGAGATCATCCGCCTTTACAGGTGCACCTGTAAGCTCTTCAACACCCTCAAAAACAGCCATTGTGCCGTCAACCTGAACGTGAGCGCCCATTCTGATGAGCTGATCAACATACTTGAATCTATTATCCCATACACCCTCGGAAACGAGGCTTGTGCCCTCAGCAACACTGAGAAGAACTGCCATCTGAGGCTGCATATCTGTGGGGAAGCCCGGGTGAGGCATAGTCTTAAGATTAATCTTCCTGAACTTACCTTCAGACTGTACACGTACACTGTCATCATATTCTGTGACAGTCACTCCGCACTCAAGAAGCTTTGCTGTTATTGACTCAAGATGCTTTGGAATTACATTCTTGACAAGAACATCACCGCCGGTTGCAGCAGCGGCAACCATATAGGTACCTGCTTCGATCTGATCCGGAATGATAGTGTATGTGCAACCGTGAAGATTACTTACGCCGTGAATTTTAATTACGTCTGTACCTGCACCTCTTACATCAGCACCCATTGCATTGAGAAAGTTTGCAAGGTCAACGATGTGGGGCTCTTTAGCAGCATTTTCGATAATGGTAAGACCTCTTGCCTTAACTGCGGCAAGCATAACGTTGATGGTGGCACCAACACTTACTTTATCCATATAGATAGGACTGCCTGTAAGGTGGTCTGCACTTGCGTTGATCATAGCATTTTCAACTGTTGCAGTTGCACCGAGAAGCTCAAAGCCTTTGATGTGAAGATCGATAGGTCTTACCCCGAAGTTGCATCCGCCGGGAAGTGCAACCTTAGCTCTTGAGTATCTGCCGAGAAGAGCACCGATGAGATAATATGAAGCACGAAGTTGTTTTGTCATCTCATGGGGTACAATATATGAATTGACAGTCTTTGTATTAATTTCGATTGTATGCTTATTGATGTATCTGATCTGAGCACCCATCTGGCTGAGAATTCTGATCATACATGATACGTCACTGATGTTGGGTATATTTTCAATGCGGCAAACATCCTGAGCTAAAAGTGTTGCAGGGATAATTGCAACTGCGGCATTTTTAGCACCGCTGATTTCAACTTCACCGGATAATCTGTTACCGCCGTGGATAACGAGCTTTTCCAAAATCAAATCTCCTCTTTCCGTAGTATTTGCTGTCGGAAACTTCTATTCTTTCTACATTCACGCCCCGTATCGGGCAGTATAAATCTCTATATAAGTGCACGAAGACACTATTCAACTTAAGTATTATATCACCTATAGTTGTAAAATAAAAGACCTTTTTACTTTTTTGTGAAAAATTTACTAATTATTTTCATTTGTAAGTTATTTTTGTGGTTTTCGGCATACATTATCTCTGATTATTATCCGCAAGGCGCCATAAAACACACCTGAAAAGTATTTACAAACGCCTTTTTTTCAAATTTTGACAAATCAATTTCATTTGTTTTACACACAAATATATTATAAGTATTATATATATTGTCAAAATCTTCTTTTTCTGCTATACTGTATGTCGGAAATTACACACAAAGGAGTTTTATATATGAGTCACGTTCAATCAGCAAGAAAATTACAGGCTGAAAGCATCATTTCAGCTCTTGAAAAAAGAAATATGACCGCCTACTATTGCGAGGATATGGAGGTCTGCCGTCAGAAGGTACTTGAACTTGTGCCTGCAGGAAGTGTTATCAGCTGGGGCGGAAGCATGAGCATACACGAATGCGGTATTCCTCAGGCACTTAAAGACAGAGGTGACTGCGAAGTACTCGACAGAAGCACCTATATCACCCCCGAACAGCAGAAAGAGTTTGCAGTGAAAACATTCCAGTGCAACTACTATCTTATGAGCACCAACGCTATAACCCTTGACGGTGAGCTTGTTAACATCGACGGATACGGCAACAGAGTCGCTTCGCTCATCTACGGCCCCGAACACGTCATCGTGGTTACAGGCATGAACAAGGTTGTATCTGATGTGAAGCAGGGCTTTGACAGAGTCCGCAACATAGCTTCCCCCCCCAATACAATAAGACTCAACAAAAATACTCCCTGCTCAAAAACAGGCAAGTGCGGAAACTGTATGAGTCCGGACTGCATCTGCAATCAGATAGTTGTCACCCGCAGAAGCAGAGACAAGGAAAGAATTATCGTTCTTCTTGTAAATGAAAACCTCGGATTTTAAACAATAGAGAATTAAAGGAGATTTCAAAATGAAAAGCAAGAAATTAACCTCTGTGGTAGTTCTGATGATGTCCCTGATTATTATGCTCGGCATCTTTGCACTTCCTGCAAGTGCCGCTACTTCACTTTCAAAAGCCACCGTAACATACGAGGTTTATCAGACCTATTCCGGCAAGGCTATCAAACCTTCAGCAACAGTAAAAGTCGGCTCAAAGAAGCTCACCAAAGACAAGCATTACACTGTATCCTACTCAAACAACAAAAGCGTAGGCAAGGGCTACATCACAATCAAGGGTAAGGGCTCATATACAGGCACAATCAAAAAAGGCTTCTACATCCAGCCAAAAGCTACCTCCTCCCTCAAGGCTACAGCCTACTCAACAAAAATCAAGCTCTCCTGGAGCAAGGTAACAGGCGCAAAGGGTTATCAGGTCTATCAGGTTATCGGTAAGACCTCGAAAAAGCTTCCTACTGTTTCAGGGACATCCTGCACAATTACAGGTCTCGACAGTGTTACCGAATATACTTTCAAAGTGCGCCCCTATGCCAAGGTCGGCAGCAAGACCATATTCGGCGAATTCAAGACAGTTAAAAAGTCAACCACCATCGGCAAGCCCACAACTATAGAATTTTCAAATATCACTGAAAACTCAGCTACTCTCAAGTGGAACAAAGTTCAAGGTGCAACATCCTACAGCATCAATTACGTCGGAGGAATGTCTCAGACTACCACCTCCACCAAGGAAACCCTTACACTTACAAACCTCACCAAGGGTACAGTATATAAAGTTAAAATTCGAGCCATCAACTCCGACAAAGAAGTCAAAGGAAACTACTCCGATGTATTTACATTCACAACTGCCCCCGCAGCCGTTAAAATCACAAGCGCCAAAGCTACCTCAGACGCTCAGGTAAACCTCAGCTGGACCTCTTCCGCAGGAGCAACCGGCTACACCGTATACTATGGCAAGGCAGACGCTCAGGGTAATGTGACTTCCTTCTCAGAGCTCGGCTCAATAACAAAAACAACTGCCACAGTAGGTCCCTTTACACCTTGTAACACCTATGTATTCAAGGTTATTGCTTTTACAAAAACTTCCTCAGGCATAGCCTACAGCTCAGAGGCAGTCACAGACAAGATTCTTATTCCCTTACAATCAATTTCCGGATTCTCATCCACCTCTGTCACTAAGGATTCCGTATCTGTAAAATGGGACAGAACCTCTGACATTGAAGGATACAAGCTCTATAAAAACAATGCTCTTGTCACTACTATCAACGATCCGAAAACCACAAATTATACCTTTACCGGTCTCAGTGAAGGCGTAAGCTATAATTTCGCCATCAGTGCATATTCCAAGTCTTATGAGAGCGAAAAAACCACCCTTACCGTAACCACTGGCAGCGGCGCTGTTGAATCCGTATATTTCAGCAGCAAACCCTCTGTTTTGAAGCCCGGTGAAACCTTCACTCTCGGCGTTACAGTTTTACCTTCAGATGCTACAGACAAGTCTCTCATCTTCGAATCAGGCAATACAAGCATTGCCACAGTAAGCAGCACCGGTGTTATCACAGCCAAGGCTGACGGTACAACCACTATCACCGTAAAGAGTAAGGCAAGCCCCGACAAAAAGGCATACTTCACCCTTACAGTAAGATCAGCTGACATTCTGGCAACATCAATTTCACTTAAGTCTGAATACACAATATATGAGGGCGAGCTTATTTCACTTAATCCCACCTTTACCCCTGCCGATGTAACAAGCAAGGGATACACTGTAACAGGACAGAACTACAACTATACATATAAGGGTGGCCTTTTAGGCACCAACACGAAATCCGACACTTGCGAATTTGACGACTATATCAGCATAAGTACAACAAACCTCCTCAAAGCTAAAAAAGCTACTATTGAACCCAAGGGAGATAAAAAGGAGTTCTCCTTCACCGTTACAGTCAGAACCACTGACGGATCTAATAAAACAGCCACAACAAAAGTAAAAGTCATTCCGAGAATGCTTACTGTACTGTATAACGGCATGGAGGAAACTCCCTGGTACTACGGCAACAGCGCAAAGCTTTCATATCTTCTTGACGATTCAATCTCTTCAGATTATTCAGATTCCGATATCCGCTTCAAATCCAGCAACACTTCAGTTGCTACAGTAACAAATGATGGCATGGTAACCTGCATTGGCGAGGGTGAAGTAATAATCACTGCCTACACCTCAGACGGCAAATATAGCGCCACATACGAAATTTACTCAAGAAGCATTGCAAAAATCAGCAAAACCTATTTCGAATCCTGCAAGGCAGGTCAGACCTATCAGATCAGTGCAGAGGTTCTTCCGAAAAGCTCCTCAGATACATTGATGTATTACTCATTGAACACAGACGTTGCCACAGTTTCCAATACAGGTAAGGTTACCTTTATTAAACAGGGTAATGCAATGATTACCGTAAGTTGCTCATCTGACCCATACAGTTATAAAGAGGTATGGTTCACCTCTGGCAAATTCACCGCCCCATCAGGCTCCACCGCTCAGCTTCTCAGCAATATGAAGACCTCAGCAAATGCAGTAAAATCTATGAGTGACCTGCCCACAGCTATGATAAAGGAAAAGCATGTCTTCGAAAATCTCAAGGCAAGCACAACTACAGGTGCAACAGCAGACATTTCTTCACTCGAGTCCACTATTGAAAGCATCTTCAAGCCCACTACTACCTTCCTTTCACCGGGTTCTTCAACAAAAGATGACTTCATCAAGCATCTCCCCGTAAGAAATCAATCTTATGTCATTGCTCCCACTCTTACAGACAGTGACATCCAGAGCATCAAGGTTACAGACAGTGGAGAATACTACTATGAAATCAGCATGACGCTGAAGGAAGAGACCCTCTCCTCACTGCCCACCAACCCTGCAAGCACAAGACACGGCAAGGTTTTTGAAATCATTACTCAGTCACTTTATGATGATCTTAAGGCAAAAACAGGTCTTGATCCTAAATTTGATTCTCTTGTATTCCGCTACCACGATAGCAATCTCACCCTGAGAATTAACAAGGTAACAGGTAATGTTGAAAGTGCTACCTACAATATGACAACCGACGCTTCTGTTAAATCTCTTAAATTCACAACACTTATACCTGCACTGAACGCTTCAGCAACATATACCAATATCATCACTGTAGATTTAAGCGGTTATAAAAACTAATAAGCTGACAGAGAGCAATCTTTTATAGATTGCTCTCTCATTTTTATATTTACTTTACGATCATTTTGTGGTAGAATTAAAATCTATGAAAAGAAGGTGACAAAATATGAAAGCACCCTTAGCGGACAGAATAAGACCTCAGAGCATTGACGATATAGTCGGACAGAAGCACCTTTTAGGTCAAGGCAAGGCTCTGAGAAATATAATAGAATCAGGCGACCTCCCCAACCTCATTTTCTATGGTCCCTCAGGCATCGGCAAGACAACTCTTGCATCAATTATCGCCCTGAGAACCAACAGAAAATTTCACAAGCTCAACGGCACTTCAGCTTCTACTGCTGACATCAAGGCTATAGTAGCAGAGCTTGATACCCTCGCTGCCCCCAACGGCATACTCCTTTATCTTGATGAGATTCAGTACTTCAATAAAAAACAGCAGCAGACCCTGCTCGATTATATCGAAAAAGGTGAGATTACTCTTATTGCCTCCACAACGGAAAATCCTTATTTCTATATTCACGGAGCCATCCTCAGCAGATGCACCGTATTCGAATTCAAGAACGTTGAAGCTGAAGATATTATCCCTGCTGTAAAAAGAGCTTTCAGCATCCTCGAAGTGGACAGAAACTGCACTATTATTGCCGATGACGATGTGCTTCTCCATATTGCACGTTCCTGTGGCGGTGATGTCAGAAAGGCAATGAATTCTGCAGAGCTCTGTGTTCTGAGCACCCTGCCCAACGATAAGGGCGAAATAATCATCACCAAGGAAAAAGCAAACGAGCTGACTCAGAAAAGCGCTATGAAATACGACCGTGAGGGTGACGAGCATTACGATATACTTTCAGCCTTTCAGAAGAGTATGCGCGGTTCCGATCCGAGTGCGGCACTTCACTATCTTGCAAGACTCCTCGAAGCGGGCGACTTACCCTCAGCAACCAGACGACTTATGGTCTGTGCCGCCGAAGACGTGGGACTTGCCTATCCTATGATTATACCTATAGTTAAGGCAGCAGTTGATATGGCTCTTATGGTGGGTCTGCCTGAAGCAAGAATTCCTCTTGCCGATGCAGTAGTATTGGTGTGCAACTCACCCAAGTCAAACTCGGCATATAAAGCCTACGATGCGGCTGCAGCTGACATCAGAATGGGTAAAAGCGGCCCTATCCCCCGTCAGCTTCAGAATATGCATTACGACGGCGAAGATAACCAAAATAAGGGTCAGTTTTATCAGTACCCTCACGATTATCCTTATCATTATATCAAGCAGCAATACCTTCCCGATGCGCTCAAGAATAAGATTTATTATGACTACGGCGATAACAAAAACGAGCAGGCGGCAAAAGAATACTGGGATAAAATAAAGAAATAACAGCGCGTTTTGGTCACTTTTGGGCGCCAGCAAAAAGTAACGCCCGTCCGGCGAGGACAATAAAAAAAGATAAAGTAGCAGATTTAGGTCTGCTACTTTTTTGTTATTCATTATTCAATCCGTATTCTCTGAAATAATCATCAATACTTTCTACCGTACCGGATTTTCGTGCCTTTTCTGCAGCAAAACCAATAAGATGATTCTTTACCGATATATCAATATCAGCAGCTGTAAAGCCCTTATAATTTCCGCTGAAATAATCGTAAGCCTCACTTATCATTCCCTTGTCTCCTCCCCCATGACCGCCACGGACAATATTGCCCACCTTTATCTTGCGCAGCTTCTTATCCTCAAAGATATAAACTGAAATTTTTTCATCGGACATATTGGCATAGAGTTCACCCTTTGTGCCGAAAACACGGATATATCTGCCCCCTTCATTAAAGGCATTCATTGTAAGAGACACTGTTTTTCCGCCCTCAAACTCCATATTTACAACCTGGTGATCAACTACATTATTATTGGCATGGAACACACAAAGACCGTAATCCGTGGTCTTAAGAGCTGTCATAACCTCTTCATCTGTAGGGATATGAGATTTTGCTATTCCCTTTGTGCAGGCAGGTCTGAACCAGTCGTTGTCCTTGCTTTCATAATACAGCTTTCTGCAGTTATATGGGCAGGTATTCTCTATAGGGCATCCACCGTCTATACAACGTATAGGAGCGCCCTCAGGAGCGTTTTCCTTTTTGAAATATGTAAGCTCACCGAAGGATTGTACACGCTTACAAGGCTTATCTAAAAGCCACTGGAGAATATCTATATCGTGACAACACTTAGCAAGAAGCATAGGTGCTGATTCCTCCTCACTGTGCCAGTTACCTCGCACGTAGCTATGGCTCTGATGAACATTACCCACCGCTTCAACGTGAATTACAGACATAACCTCTCCTATAGCGCCATCCCTGATAAGGGTCTTGATTTTCTTGAAGAAGGGCGTATAGCGGAGCACGTGACAAACGAGCACCTTAACATTTTTCTTCTCAGCAGCAAAAGCTATATCCGCACACTCTTTAGCGGTTGGTGCAACGGGCTTTTCAAGGATAATATCATATCCCCGCTCAATAGCTTTCATTGCCACCTCATAATGCATATTATCCGTAGTACATATCAGCGCTATATCTGCCAGCTTGGGTCCGGAAAGAATCTCCGTCCAGGAATCAAAACACATATCATCTGATATACCGTGTTTTTCCTGCACCTTTCTACGGCGTCCCTCATCAGGCTCTGCAACTGCAACCACCTTGAAATTCTTCGGCAAGCCTTTCATTTCCGAAGTATACATCATACCTCGGAGTCCTGCACCGATGAGGGCTACCGTCAGCACTCCCGACTTTTCATTTACGGTGTTTTTGCCGGGATTTTTCAGCTTGGAAAACATATCTGTCACCTTCAATTAAAGTTTATCAGCTTTATTGTATCACACAATACTTTAACAATCAACCTTGGCATTACAATTCATAATTTGCAAAATCGGCGGGATAAACATAAAAGAGACGCGAGTATTCACCCGCGTCCCAACAAAACTGTTAGCTTTATTGTTGTGGCAGGGCTCTGCCCCGCACCCCGCAAACTTTTGTAAAAGTTTGACAAAACTTTACTTATTCCTCTTATCTTTCCTCTCTGAAGTAAGGCAGACCAAGACTTGCAGGAGGCTGATTTTTCTTCTTCTTCATAAGGCTTGTTGAAATAAGAATAACAATTGTTACAACATAAGGAAGCATCTTGAATATTTCCTTGGTGGCACTTGTAAGACCGGGCACGAAAATCTCGGCAATATAAAGACCGCCGAAAAGGAATGCACCGAGAACTGCAAGGTTAGGCTTCCATACAACGAAAATAACGAGAGCAACTGCAAGCCAGCCTCTGTCACCGAAGGACTGTGTATCCCAAAGACCGTTTGAGTAGTCAACTGCATAGTAAAGACCACCGAGGCCTGCAATAACACCGCCAAGGCATGTTGCAACGTATTTATATCTCGTTACATTGATACCTGCAGCATCAGCTGTAGCCGGATTTTCACCAACTGCTCTGAGTGAAAGTCCTATTCTTGTCTTCTTAAGAACGAACCATGAAACAAAAGCAATTGCCAATGCAAGATAGAACATACATCCGTGTGAGAAGAAAATTGTACCTATTGCACCAAGCTTATCATAAAAAGGAACAAGTGGCATTTTGTACGCTGCCGCTGTGGCAGGAATAGCAGTGTTTGAAATACCGAGGATTGTTGACATTGCACCGCCGAAGAAGTTGCCGAAGCCTGAGCCAAAAATTGTAAGAGCAAGACCTGTTACATTCTGATTTGCTCTGAGAGTAACTGTAAGGAAACAGTAAATAAGCGACAGTAAAAGTGAGCAACCCACAGAGCAGAACAATGACACTAAAAAGCCTATAAGACCGTTCGGCTCAGCCACAGAGTTTTCATAGATAAGTGCGCCGGCAATACCTGCAACACCGCCACTTACCATTATACCCGGAATGCCGAGATTAAGGTTACCGCTTTTTTCGTTGAGAATTTCACCGTTTGAGCCGAAAAGCAAGGGCAGACCCTGAGCTACTGCTCTTGAGAGTATATATGCAAAATCCATATTATTTGCCCTCCTTTGCTTTTTTTCCTGACTTATTGAATATCACCCTGTAGTTGATAAAGAACTCACTGGAAAGGATAATGAAAAGTGCCACACCTACAACAACATCTGAGGCGAAGTCGTTAAGGTTACAGGAGGACGCAATCTTCGCAGTACCGATATCAAGGAATGAAACGAAGAATGATGTGAGTATCATCATAAGGGGATTAAGATGTGCAAGCCATGCAACGATAATTGCTGTAAAGCCGTTACCGCCTACGATATCACTCTTTACAAGGTGATGTGTACCGCTTACAAGAAGGAAGCCTGCAAGACCGCAGAGAGCGCCTGAAATCGCCATAGTTCTTACAACAACCTTATTTACATTGATACCGATATATCTTGCAGTGTTTTCACTTTCACCTACAACGGCAATTTCGTAACCCTGCTTTGAATATTTCATATAAATATAGGATAAAACCGTAATGACGAGAATGATTACAATGCTCCAGCCATAGTCAACACCAAAAAGCTGAGGTAGCTTACCGGTTGTAAGAGTTGACATAACGCCCGCACCCTTCTGCTTTTCCCAAAGGACTGCAAAGAATTTTACAAGCTGAATAGCAACGTAGTTCATCATAAGAGTGAAAAGTGTTTCATTAGCTTTAATCTTAGCCTTGAAATAACCGGGAATAACACCCCAGACGGCACCTGCAACAATACTTGCAATAAACATAAGCAGTATAAGCAGAGCACCATTCATATCAGGCATAAGCTTAACAACAACGCAGGAAGCGAGAGCACCGACAAGCGCCTGACCTTCTGCACCGATATTCCAGAATCTCATCTTGAAGGCAGGTGCAAGCGCAACTGCAAGACAAAGGAGTGCACAGGTATCTCTTGCTGTGATTTTGATACGTCTGGCAGTACCGAAAGCACCCTCGAACATATCGGCGTAAACCTGACCGAAGGAAACCTTGCCGCTTGTTATAAGAAGGATAACTAATCCGCAGGCAAGAAGCGCCACAGCGACACTGCCTATTCTGATACCAAGAGATAAGCCTGTGCTCAGGTCTGTACGCTTGGCAATTCTGATAAGTGGTTCTTTTGCAGCCTTCTCTTTCACTGAGCATCATCCTCCTTTTCTGTTTTTGTGGGAAGGCTTGTCATCATCATACCGATGCCTTCCTTTGTTGCCTTCTTACCATCAACAATACCGCTTATCTGACCGTGACAGATAACCAGAATTCTGTCGCAAAGCTCAAGAAGTACATCAAGGTCTTCACCGACGAAGATAACGGCTGTGCCACCTTCTTTCTGAGCGTTGAGAAGATTGTATATAAGGTAAGAAGAGTTAATATCAAGACCTCTTACGGGGTATGCAGCCATAAACACTGTGGGCGCTGCCGCAATTTCTCGACCAACAAGCACCTTCTGAATGTTACCGCCTGAAAGCTTTCTTACGGGTGTATCAGTACCCGGAGTCACAACCTCAAGTTCTTTGATAATCTTATCCGCAAGCTCCTTAGGATCCTTACGCTGAAGGAACATACCCTTGCCGCCCTTATAGGAACGGAGCATCATATTGTCAGTAATACCCATTGAGCCTACAAGACCCATACCGAGTCTATCCTCAGGCACGAATGAAAGGCGTACGCCCAGATCACGGATCTGAAGAGGCGTCTTATTGCGAAGGTTTTCTTCCTTGCCTGTTCTCGGATCGTGGTAAATAATTGAACCGCTCTTTAAATGCTGAAGACCTGCAATGGCCTCAAGAAGCTCCTTCTGTCCGCTGCCTGCAATACCTGCAATACCAAGAATTTCACCCGATCTTGCTGTGAAAGAAACGTTTTTGAGAATATTTACGCCCTCTTTGTTTACAACAGAAACATTAGTCAGAACAAGTCTGTTTTCGCAGTCGTGAGGCTCTGCTCTTTCGATGTTGAGAGAAACCTTCTTGCCTACCATCATTTCTGTAAGAGACTGCTCAGTCGCATCCTTTGTTTCTATGGTGCCGATATATTCACCCTTACGAAGAACAGAAACCTTATCTGAAAGTTCGAGGACCTCGTTAAGCTTATGAGTAATGATAATAATCGACTTGCCGTCATCTCTCATATTACGAAGAATATTAAAAAGATTTTCTGTCTCTTTAGGTGTGAGTACTGCTGTGGGCTCGTCAAGAATAAGTACCTGCGCACCTCTGTAGATAACCTTGATGATTTCTACGGTCTGCTTTTCAGAAACAGACATCTCGTAGATTTTCTTCATAGGATCAATATTAAAGCCGTACATATCGCAGATTTCTTTAATCTTTGCAGCACTCTTTTTAATATTGAGCTTACCCTCGCCCTTAAGACCGAGGATAACATTTTCGGTTACAGTAAGAATATCAACAAGCTTGAAATGCTGATGAATCATTCCTATTTTATAATTAAAAGCATCTTTCGGCGACTGTATGGACGCTTCTCTTCCGTCAACAAAAATCTGCCCCTCATCAGGGTGATAAATACCCGAAAGCATATTCATAAGTGTTGTCTTACCGCTTCCGTTTTCACCTAAGATTGAGAGGATTTCGCCTTTGTTTACGGTCATTGAAATATTTTTATTTGCCGTCACGCTGCCGAAGCGCTTGGTTATGCCTCTGAGTTCAATTGCCGCATTTGACATTCCGTTTTCTACCTCCGTTCAGATATAAGCTTTATTCACTCACAGAAAAAGCAAAGTTTTTTTACTGTTTCTGTCAAAGAATAACTCGTCTCTAAAAATAACCATTAGCGGAGTGGTTTACACTCCGCTATGGTAAATGTTTAAGTGTCTTAGATGATTTCGATGCCGTCAATGATGATGCTGAAGTAGGGAGCACATCTGAAGTATGACTCTGCAACTTCGCCATCGATAACAACTTCTGTATCAGCTGTGAAAGCTTCGTCTGAAACAGCGTCAGCTGTGTATGAAGTAAGGTGACCTTCATCATCAACCTCAGCAACTACGAAAGCGTTTTCGGGTCTGTCGAGTGTTACTGTAAATGTTGATGTGTCGAATACCTTGATTGAACCGTCAAGAAGACCTGCCTTAACTTCTTCAATCTTAGCCTTCATAGCATCTGTTACGTTGTTTTCATTGTATTCAGTAAGGATAACTGAGCCTGTTTCAAGAGTACCGCAGTAATCTTTTTCAACATCCTTGCCTTCTGCAACAGCAGTAATAATGTATTCGAAGTAGGGAGCCCAGTCAATCTTTGATGAAACAAGGTTAGCATTGGGAGCGATGTCGTTGAAGTTGATATTGTAACCAACATGGTAAACGGGAGAACCGCCCTTTGTTGAGTTTTCACAAGCCATAGGTGAACCGTCTGTATCAGCGTGCTCACTCATTACAACTACACCAGCCTTGATAAGCTTGTTAGCAGCTTCCTGCTCAAGAGCAAGGTCAGCCCATGAATCTGTGTATGTAACTGTCATTGTAGCGCTGGGGCATACGCTCTTTGCACCGAGGTAGTATGATGTGTAACCTGAAATGCATTCTGCATAGGGCTTAGCTGAGATGTAACCAAGCTTAGCCTGTTCAGCTGTGATATCACCGTTTTCGATGAGTTCGTTGAGCTTAAGACCTGCAACAACACCTGCAAGGTATCTGCCTTCGTAGATTGAAGCGAATGCATTGTGGAAGTTGTCGAGATCAACGATCTTAGCGTTGTTACCTGTTGCATGGAAGAACTGTACATCAGGATATTCCTTCGCTGCCTTGATTACGAATTCCTCGTGACCAAATGAGTCAGCGAATACTAAATCACATCCGTCTTCAACAAGTTCAACACAGGCGTCATAGCAAGCTGAATCTTCGTCGATACCCTTTTTGTAGATAAGGTTTGTGCTCTTATCGATGCCAAGCTTATCACAAGCAGTTTCAACAGCAATCATAAAGTTTTCGTCATAACCAACTGTTTCATCATGAAGCACGATTACACCGACCTTAAGATCTGTGAGAGCTGTACCTTCGTTGCCTGCATCAGGTTCTGTTGTGTCATCTCCGTTGCCGCCGCATGCTGCAAGTGTGAAGAGCATAAGCACTGCGAGGAGAGCTGCAAGAATTTTTTTCATTGGTTTTTTCCTCCGTTTGAAAAATTTTATTTTAACTGCCTCGTGACAGTCAGTTACTGAGCTTTAAAAACAACCTCATTGTCACTCATAGATTCAACTATAGCAAGCGACTCAACTCGGATGCCTTTTGCTTCTACCCTGCTTCTACCGGCCTGGAATCCCTTCTCTACAGCAATTGCACAGCCTATAACCTGTGCACCGGCCTGTGAGCAAAGGTCGATAAGACCTAAAAGAGCATTGCCCTCAGCAAGGAAGTCATCGACAATAAGCACCTTATCGTTTTCATCTATGAAATCCTTTGACACGATAACATCATATACCGTTCCGTGAGTGAAAGAGCTTACCTGAGTCTTATATACTGAATTTGCGATATTCTTTGTCTTGGTCTTCTTAGCAAATAGCACGGGGCAGTCAAAACATTGCGCCGCAAGACAAGCAATAGCAATACCTGAAGATTCAATAGTGAGAATCTTGTTTATACCGAAGTCACCATAAAGTCTTTTGATTTCCTTGCCCATTTCTGCAAGAAGACTTACATCTATCTGATGATTAAGAAAGGAGTCAACCTTCAATATATTTCCCGGAAAAACCTGTCCGTCTTTTCTGACTCTGTCTTCAAGAAGTTTCAATGGAACCCCGCCCTTTTTATCTTGTTATTCTATAAGATATATTCTAACAAAATTCTTCTTGTTTTTCAATAGAAATCAAAAGAAAACATATAAGAAAATAAAATATCCTCTTTGGTTATTTTTACCAAAGAGGATACCGGGATAAATACAAACTGAAAACGCCTTGAAGCCTTATGTTTTTCGTATAAATTCCTTTTGACAGTGGGGACAGCTTATTTTTATTTTTCCTCTGCCCTTTGGCACTCTGAGAGTGTTATGACACTTAGGACAGGCGTAATATCTGTGATCTTTATCCTGAAGCTGTCTTGTTTTTTTGATAACAAAACGTTTCCAGGGTTCAATTATCTGCAGAAATCTTGTATTTTCCTTCTGTCTTGCAGAAATATTTTTTGACAGTGAGCGATATATGACAATAAAATAAGGAATCATACCGACATAGTGAATATAAGGCACCTTAACAAATGACAGTATACCTGTAATAAGACAACCGGCAATCAACAATCCGAAATTCAGCATATCGTTACCATATCTGCCATACATAAATCTTCTTAGTTTTTCAAGCATAATTATCTCTCCGAATTCTGTTATTTATATCATCTTATGACTACCACTTTAATTATAAGTTAAAATTTTTCTTTGTCAACAGACAGATATTTGCAAAATTAATAGTTGATTATTATTATTGCTTTGTTTATAATATAGTAAACATTATCCGATACAAACACAAAGGAAAGTGAAATTATGATCAAAAAATATCTCAAACGCTATTTTGTTGATGCTATGAGTTTTATGGCGCTTGGCCTTTTCTCATCGCTTATTGTAGGACTCATCATAAGTCAGCTTGCTAAAATTCCCCACCTTGAAATATTGTCCAGCTTTTCTGCAGTGCTTTCAGCAGCGTCTCCCGTTGTCGGTGGCGCAATCGGAGCTGCAATTGCATATGGTCTTAAGTCAAAACCTCTGGTAGTTTTCTCCTGCATCGCTGTCGGTGCTTTCGGCTATAATCTCGGCGGACCCGTTGGTGCATATGTGGCAGCTCTCGTAGCAAACGAGGTATCATCTCTCATTGCAGGCAAAACAAAAATCGACATCGTTGTGACTCCTATGGTCTGCATCATAACCGGCGGATTCGTCAGCACCTTTGTCGGACCTTACCTTTCAGAATTTATGTCCGGATTCGGCGAAATTATAAATAAAGCAACTCAACTTCATCCCTTCCCTATGGGTATCACCGTATCCGTACTTATGGGACTGGCTCTCACCGCCCCTATTTCCTCAGCAGCTATAGCAATTATGTTGGGTCTCGACGGTATTGCCGCAGGTGCGGCTGCCGTGGGCTGTTGTGCACAGATGATAGGCTTTGCAGTAACATCCTTTAAGTCTAACGGCGTCGGCGGTCTTATCTCCCAAGGTGTGGGTACGAGTATGCTTCAGTTTGCAAATATTATGAAGCACCCTCAGATACTTATAGCTCCCACTCTTTCAGGTGCAATTTTAGGCCCTGTTTCAACCTGTGTGCTAAAAATGACGAACACTCCAACCGGTGCAGGTATGGGCACAAGCGGTCTTGTGGGTCAGTTCGGTGCATACTCGGCAATGAGCGAAAGCTTCGGATCCACAGAAAGCTTTGTTATCATTATCACAATGCACGTGGTCGCGCCGGCTGTGCTTTCCCTTGTAATCCACCTCGCCCTCAAAAAGCTCAGAATCGTAAAAGATGACTACCTGAAGCTTTCAACACCTGATAAAAATTAACTTAAGGAGATATATATGAACGTTTTTGATTTTGACGATACCATTTACGACGGTGACAGTAACGTAGACTTTTTCAAGGATCTTTTTGTAAAGTATCCCGCTTTACTGAGATACGTTCCTGACCTTATAAAAATTATGAGCGATTACAGAAAAACCAACCTTCGCTTCGAGGATCTTATTGACAGATATGGCGGTGTATTTCAGGATTTCATCGATAAATATCATCCCGATCCGGTTGCAATGTCAAAGGAATTCTGGGACAAGCATGAAAAACAGATCAAGCCTTTCTATAAGCAGATACAAAAAGATGATGATCTTATCATAACTGCCTCTCCTAAATTCCAGATGGATGAAATCTGTAAACGCCTTGGCATCAAGCATTATCTTGCCTCGGAATTTGACCTTCGCACCGGCGAATTCGGCAGACCCTGCTTCCGAGAAAGAAAGATTGAATTTTTCCGCGAGGCATATCCCGATGGCGTAATAGACGATTTCTATACAGACTCTCTCAATGACGAATTCCTTTTCCCATATGCAAAGCGTGTTTTCTGGGTCAAGGGCAACGAAATCACACAGATAAAGTAAATTATGGAAAGAATAGATAAAATTATCGCATCTCAAGGGCAGTACTCCCGAAGCGAAGTAAAAAAGCTGGTTAAAAGTGGAAGAGTCACTCTGGACGGCTGCGTTATAAAAAGCAGTGACGTCAAGGTAGACCCCAATAAAAGCGACATCGCTATTGACGGCAAGAGTGTCACATATAAAAAACACATGTATATTATGCTCAACAAACCTCAGGGTGTAGTCTCAGCAACAGATGACAGAGACCACGAAACAGTTATCGACCTTGTGCCGAAAGCATTGAAGCGTGACGGACTTTTCCCTGCAGGACGTCTCGACAGTGACACTGTGGGCTTTGTGCTTATAACCGATGACGGCGATTTTGCCCACGAGATACTTTCGCCAAAAAACCACATAATGAAAACTTATCACGCAACGCTTCAAAGACCGGTTACCGAAGATGATATCCGAGCCTTCAGTGAGGGTATTGAGCTAAAAGACGGCACCCTCTGTCTTGAAGCAGAGGTGAAAGCGCTCGGCAGCGAAACACCTATGGCAGAAATAAAAATCTGCGAGGGTAAATATCATCAGGTAAAAAGAATGTTCGCAGCTCTCGGCAATAAGGTTATTTTCCTCAAGCGTATAAAAATGGGTGATTTGCCTCTCGATGAATCCTTAGAAGAAGGTCAATGCAGAGAAATAACACCCGACGAGCTGACGTTGATAAAACAAAATCGCAAATAAAGGTAGCTACTTATGAAAACGGCAAAAAAGCTTTTTGCTCTTATATTATTTCTCATAATGCTTATGAGCTCAGTTGCCATCCCTTCCCAGGCAGCATATAAACTCTCACGCAACATTGACAAGAGCAATTTCAAAACAAATTATCCCTATGTTTTTGTGCATGGTATGGGTGGTTGGGGACCCTCCGGCAGCTATAACAGTAAATCGCCATATTGGGGAGGTGGTTTCGGAGAAGGCGACACGGATCTTATCAGGATTTTAAACAGCCAGGGCATTAAGGCCTATGCCGCTGAGGTCGGTCCCTTCAACAGTGCCTGGGACAGAGCCTGCGAGCTCTATGCCCAGCTTACAGGTACTCTGACAGACTATGGTGAAGCTCATTCAAAGGCACACGGACATAACAGATACGGTTTTTCCTATGCCGACAAGGCAACTATGGGCACTCCCTGGAACCCTAACAACAAAATCAATCTTGTTGGACACTCCTTCGGAGGCGCAACAATCCGACTCTTTACATCTCTTATGACTTACGGCTCTGAAGACGAAATAAAGGCCACCGGAAATAATACCAGCGCTCTTTTCACAGGCGGGCACAACAGCGTAAATGCCTGCATTACACTTTCATCACCACACAACGGCACTCCTCTTTGCAATATGGTTTATGACCTTGGGATACCCTTCTATTTTATCTCTTTCCTATACAATCTCGCAGGGGCAGTCTCAGGTAACAATTTCAGCATATTCTCTATGCAGATGAGCCATTTCGGACTTACCCCTTCACAAAACCGCAGACTCGCTCTTTTCAATCCCATCAGGATTTTCAGATACTGCGTAGCCGATGACAACTGCTATGTCGATATGACAATTGACGGTGCCAAAGCTCTAAATAAAACAATCCGCCTTTCCCCGGACACCTATTACTACTCCTACTCCGCTGTTGCTACAGAATCGAATGGTCTTGGTGGCAGACAGAAGCTCGTAAGCTCTGCAGCTCCGACTTTATCCTTCACCTCCACACTGCTGACAATGTCGGCAGGCAGAAACATAGACGGCATTAGAATGGAAGGAAACTGGACTGCACACGACGGCGTGGTGCCTCTCGCTTCCGCACTCTATCCTCTTTGCGATGCAGCTACAGCAACTGATTATGAAAACGCTGTCGCCTCAGAAAAAAAGATCCAGAAGGGAAGATGGTACTATATGGATACAATTCCAAAAATGGACCACTTTGCAATATGCGGTACTGAGGGATATCCAACAACTTTTGATGACTTCTATTTTACTATGATAGAAACTGCAAACAGCAGATAACGACTATAAACAGCCAACGACTTAATATTGTTTGTTGGTTGTTTTTTCTTTTTAGTAAATAAAGATTAAAAAATCGTAATCTTTTAAGCGCAGATATTCAAACTGTGTTAACACAATGACTATATTTTATAGTTATAATTATTCCCTATTGATATGTTTAGTATTTTCCAATTCGGTATATTATGGAGGTAACAATGAAATTTCCAAAAATTGATATGACTCCCGTAAGTCATCCTTATCCCGAAACTACAATGTTTGGTGCTGTTCTCGCTACAGCAAAAAGAGTACCCGATGCTCCCGCCCTCAACTTTATGGGCAAATACACAACTTACAAAACCTTTATCGAAAAAATCGAAATGACAGCAGGTGCATTCCTCAAAGCAGGTATCAGGAAAGATGACGTTGTTACCATCTGTATGCCCAACACACCTCAGGGTGTTATCTGCCTGTATGCTCTCAACAGAATCGGTGCTATTGCCAATATGGTACACCCTCTTTCCTCAGGTAAGAATATCACCTTCTACCTTGACTACTCAGAAAGCAAGATGATTCTGACTCTCGACCAGTTTTATACCAAGGTTGAAAAAGCTGTTTCAGAAGCTAAGAACGATGTAAAAATCATCGTTGCAAGAATTCAGGAGGAGCTTCCATTTGTTAAGGCTGTCGCTTACAAATATCTCAAAAACAGACAGAATCTCAAGTATCCCGGCAAGGATGGTCTTGTATGGTCAGAATTTATAAAGACAGGTAAGGGCGTAGAGCTTCCTCCTGTTGAGTTTGACAAAAACAAAGCTGCTGTTATCCTTTACAGCGGCGGTACAAGCGGTACACCCAAAGGTATCTACCTTTCCGACTGGAACTTCAACTGTCTCGGTATGCAGGTTGCTGAAATCTCAGGCTGTAATCTTGATTATGGTTGCAAATTCCTTTCAGTTATGCCTATCTTCCACGGCTTCGGTCTTGGCATCGGCATTCACACAGTACTCGAAAACGGTGCTATGTGTATCCTTATTCCTCAGTTCACCAAGGAAAGTTATGCAAAAGATGTTCTTAAGCATAAGCCCAACTTCATCGCAGGCGTACCTACTCTTTATGAAGCACTTCTCAAGGTTGACATCTTCGACGGTGCTGACCTCTCATTCCTCATCGGCGTATTCAGCGGAGGTGACGCCCTCAGTCCCGAACTCAAGAAAAGAGCAGATAAGTTCTTTAAAGAGCATAATGCAAACCTTCAGATCCGTGAAGGCTACGGTCTTACAGAGTGTGTAACAGCTTCCTGCGTTACTCCTAATGACAAAGCTAAGGTCGGTTCTATCGGCCTTCCCCTTCGTGATACAGACTACCGCATTGTAGAACCCGGCACATTCAATTATCTCCCTGCCGGCGAAATGGGCGAAATCATTATTTCAGGTCCTACACTTATGCTTGGCTATAAGGATGCCGAGGAAGAAAACGCAAAAACAATGCGCATTGACGAAAACGGCAAGCGCTGGCTCTTTACAGGCGACGCAGGTTATATGGACGAGGAAGGTTTCGTATACTTCAAGCAGAGAATGAAGAGAATGATTGTAACAAGCGGTTACAACGTTTATCCATCGCATATTGAAAATATGATTGACAAGCATCCCGATGTTGATTACTGCTGTGTTATCGGCGTAAAAGACCCCTACAAGATGCAGCGAGTAAGGGCTTATGTTGTGCTTAACAAAGGTGTAGAAGCAAGCGATGCAACCAAGCAGAGCATTCTAGGACATTGCAAAGAATATCTTGACGTATTCGAAAGACCCAAAGAGATCATCTTCAGAGATGAGCTTCCAAAAACTCTTGTCGGTAAGGTTGCTTACCGTTTCCTTGAGGAAGAGGCCGAGAAAGAAGAAACTGAAAAAGAGGCGGCTACAGTATGAGCAGTGAAAGAAGAAAAACCCGTAAAGGTTATAGATTTAACGCAATAACAACAATGACAGCAATTAACCTTTTAAAGAAAAAGGTTATCACTGAAAATAATGTTCACCTTGACTATCACACTCCTAAAGCAAAAACCTTTATCCTTATCTGCAACCATACCGAATCATTTGATCCCGGTTATGAAATGGCAGCACTCAAGAGATATGTCCGCTTTGTTTCAAGCGACCACGTCCTCAGAATGAAGGTCAGCTGGCTTTTCACCAAAATCGGCGGTGTTATCATCAAATACAGAGATAAGCCATCTGAGTTTATCAACAACGATATCAAGCGTAATCTCCGTGCAGGTATTCCTGTAGGTCTTCACGCAGAGGGTGCTATGACATCCAACGGTCAGACAGGTTTTATTTCCGAGCACACAGGCAAGCTTGTAAAGGAAAGTGGCGCTGCTCTTGTAACCTATAAGTTTATCGGAGGCTATTTAAGAAAGCCCCGTTGGGCCAACACTCCGAGAAAAGGTCCTATTATCGGTCACTTTGTAAATGAATACAGCCCTGAAGAATTAAGCAAGCTTTCAGTTGAAGAGGTTACAGAAATCATCCGCCGTGACACCTACGTCAATGTTTATGAGGAACAGAGAAAAAATCCTTACGACTACAGTGGCGAAAATCTTGCCGAATGTGTTGAAAGAGTGCTTTATGTCTGCCCCGAATGCAAAAAGGTCGGCACACTTCACAGCCACGGCAACAATCTCAGCTGCGAATGCGGTTATGAGGTAGAAATGAAAGCTGACGGCTTCTTCCACGATATCGGCAAAGGGCTCCACTTTGATAATGTCCTTGATTGGGATTTATGGCAGAGAGAAATCTGGAAAGAAATGCTTCTTTCAGCAAATGATGGTCAGCTTATTTTCAGCGAATACGGTCAGAAGATAAAAAGAGTCGACGGTGAAACCGAGGAGATTCTCACAGAAAACGGCACACTCAATCTTTACAAAGACAAGTTTGAGATTATCACAGGCGACGGAAAAGAGCCCATCACAATGGAAATGTCAAAGCTTAAGCAGGTATCCATTGCAAATAAGGACACAGTGCTTATGGTTGATGACAAAATCTTCCTTGACATTGGTTCTGCTACCCCACGTTCACCCTCCAAATACATTGCAGCGTGGAGATATCTCACAAACAGACCCTATTATTAATAAAAACAACCCGGCAGAAATCAATCTGTCGGGTTTTCCTTATACTGTTATGTAATCAATAATGATATTCTCCGCAACCACATATCTGCTTACTCTTAATCCTGAACAGCTTATTGAAGAAGTTTCCTATCTTCCAGAAGAAGCCTGCGATACCACCCTTGTGACACTTGCAGGAGCAATCTTTGTTTGTATTTTCATCAGGCAGAGTTGGAGAAAAAATACTGAGGCTTTCTCCGCACACATCGCATTTATAATCTTTATCCTTGTCTGTATGCGCAGTAAGCTCATCATATCTGAAGTCTCCTGCACCGCACTCCTTGCAAAGACGTTTGCTTACACCCTGGTTAATGCAATCCGCAGAAACAACCACCTGCCACTCATTACCGAAGCTGTGACCTTTAGCTGATCCGGGATCAGGCACATTTTCTGTATCTCCGCATCTCTGACATCTTCTGATTCTTGTTCCGTCTTTAGTACAGGTTGCATCGTTGTTGGATGCATAGGTATAGCTATGTCCCGGAGCAGTCGTCGTTTCTTTTTTCAGCGCACTGCAAACCTCACAGTAATAGTTGGTAAAACCATCTCTGGTGCAGGTTGCATCTTCGCTCCAGGCTATACTCCACACATGCGCCTGTGTAGGTTCAGTCTTTTTTTCTTGTGAGGCATAACACTTCGTACATGTATAAACATAATTATAGCCACTACACGCTGAACCCTCTTTGAGACTTAAAATCCAATTATGATCACAGATAACTGTATTGGCGCCAAAAGCTGTCACAGTTGAAGTCATTATAAAAACACAAAGAGCAACTGCTATTAAAGCCATTAAATTTTTAAGTTTTTTCATTTATATTCTCCTTTTACCCGTGAATTTTTTCAGACACTCTGTCATTCATTCGGCAGAGTATCATCGGAAACTGTTGATGTTATAGACAGCCCTTTACGAGACTCAAAAGCTTCAACAGGTGTCTCGACACTACTAAGATAATCATTACACTTTTTCTCACCCTCAGAAACAAGAGCATTCGTTCTCTCCATAGAAGCCTTCGCCTGACTGAGACCATCACTTGTTTTTGTAAGTCCGAGTTCTTCAGCCTTTGCGTCAAGATTTCCCTCCAGCGGTACAACTGAATGTATCTTCTTTCCGTTTGCCGAATAAAGATGCACCCAGGTAGGTATTGCATCAACGCTATCAAACATCACAGTGCCATCGCTGTATTTAGAGAAATTCATCTCAAAAATAAGACCATCCTCTGTGTGCCCCGTTTTAAGCCCCATAAGGTTCCTTCTCTGATTGGAAACAAAGTTACCCAAGGAATAAACACAGACTGTCTTGTGTTTACCATCAGTAGATGTAAGCAGATCCATCGGCTGTACCACGTGAGGATGTCCACCGATTATAACATCCACTCCTAAATCGCAAAGCTTTTGTGCAATTTCTTTCTGCTTTGCATTCTGAGTCAACTGATACTCTTCGCCCCAGTGAATATAAACCGCTATAATATCGGCACCCTTTTTCTTCATTTTGCTGATATTACCTGCAAGTTCTTCATAAAACCCATCAGGCTTATTGGGATTAAATGAGTTTATAAGCGGAGCGGTTGCCGTGTCCACAAGAAGACCGTTAAGCGCCTTTCTGCCCTCAGCGGTAGGCGTCTCATAGGTATAGCAGACTATGCCAAATTTTATTCCGCCGATTTTTTTCACAAGATATTGCACATCATCAGTAGATTTTCTTGAACCTGTATAATCAAGATTTGCCTCTTCAATTTTCTCAATAGTGCGAAGCACACCGGATCCGTTAGTGTCGTAGCTGTGGTTGTTGGCAGTAAGCAGACAATCGACTCCTGCACCCTTTAATGCATCAATTATGCTGTCGGGTGAGTTGAACCTCGGAAACCCGCTATAATTTCTGCCATTTGTGCCACCCAATGTAGTTTCGAAATTAGCCACAAAGTAATCACAGGAGCCTATAATATCCTCGCTATATGTGAAAATATGACTGAAATCATAGGTACCGTCGCTTTGCTTTGCATTCTGATAAACAGGTATATGAATAAGCACATCACCTACCGAGCGTATTGTTACCCTTGAGGTTATCGTTGGCGCCGGCGGTTCTGTAGTAGTCGGTTCGGTGGTTATTGGTTCTGTGGTAGTTGTTTCTGTTGGAAGAAAATCCTTAAAATTTATATCGTCCTTCACTGCGAACAGTGCCGTTGTAACACACATAACTGCAACCAGCAAGATTATTATGGTTGAAGCAAGTTTTTTTCTTGGCATATGAGTCACCTCTCTCTGATTTAGTATAACACTTTAATTTCAAAAGTCAAGAATATGACTCTGAAGAAAGTTTGGGCTGCGGCTCCACTGCCGGACGGAGTCCGGCATACTAACACCACCGCAGTGGTGTCAGCGAAAAGCACCCATTAAGGTGCTTTTGTGGAGCCGCCCTTCTCCGTCACATCAAACTAAAATTGAGGACTGCCAAAGGCAGTCCTCGAAATAACTGTATTCACTTTTAATATTAGCCAAGCATACCGTGATATCTTCCCATCCAATAAGGAAGTGAATAGGTTGTTGAGCCTTCAATTTCACCCGGATTATAGCAGCTGCTAAGCTCATAGGATGAAGCATTATACTTCTGGAATGATCTTTCGTCTGCAGGCGCTATCTTAAGATCTAACTTGCCGAGAGCAAATACCATACCGATGATTCTGAGAATCTTATTATCGCTGTCTTTGAACATTGGCACATAGCCGTTAAGATCATAGCAAAGTGCGTTTGTTCCGCCGATACCTACATCATCAAGATCAAATTCTGCAACGTCATCACGGTTTTTGTTCGATGCACCGAGACGTCTGAGATCGATAGGATGGCGTGAAAGCTGCCATGCTGCAACCTCTAAAAGATCGTTACCGTAATTGTCAGTCTTTCTCTCTGTAGGATAACCAAGCTGATAAATGTAGTACCATAACGGGTTTTCGCTGCAACCTACTGAGTACCACCAATCGTTCATAGCTTCTTTGTAATATCCAAGAAGCTCCTCGTCATCTTCAAGCTGGAACAGCAGATAGAAACCAAGCATAGCCATTTCTTCGTCTGAGTGATTGAGAATGAGTCTGTAAATAGTCTTAAAGAGCTTCGTGCCGACTAAAGGTCTTAATATAAAGCCAAGCGCACCTGAAACATCATTTACATATTCAAGTATTGACATTTCATATCTTTCGAGCTCCTGAGTCATAATCTCAGCATACTGGTACTGCTCATCGAGAGCCGCCATTTTATATTCGTTTTCCCACTTCTGGTCACCTGTGATATATGCTGCAACCTTGAATGCACTGAGAAGAACAAGAGCATTAAGAGGCGCACCGCCGAGAACCTGACCGTTATGGAAATATGTTCTTGAGAACTTAGCCCAGGTTGTAGGCTGACCTGAACCATCTACCATACAATAGCTGTTATCTGAAAGATGCTGAGCAAACTTTGACATTGTGTTTTCAAGAAGTGCCTTGAGTTCGGGATCCTCGGGACCGAGAATATCATAAGCTAACTTATAAAGGAAGAGATGACCGATAATTTCGTCTGAGCTTGTGTCGCCCTTATAGAAGATATCATCTACATCATAATCTGCGCCAATAAGATCATTCCAGAGTCTTTCGGGAATTTCACCTGTAGCATTAACCTCAAGACCTCTGTAGTTTTCACCGTGGAGAAGGAAATCACTTCCGTCTCCATAAGTCTTTGATGATATACCTGTTGCTGTACCGTCGCCGTTGTGAGTCCAGTATGCATAGCCGTTAATGTCATCATTTTCATCCTTGAATGAATATGTTCTTGCCCAGAAGCCTTCGAGAAGTCTTGTTCTCTTTGCATATTCTATGCCGCTTTCATCATTCAGAGGATCCTTCCAGTTTTCCGGATTTCCGAGAGCAAGGTTATCTTCATCCTGAACATATGAGGTTACACCGAAGCGCAGATATTTTTTATACATCTGATCGAATTCATGTGCAGGGCTGTTAAATGGTACAAACTGAGAAAAATCTCTGTCTTTAATAAGAGCCTCACTTGTGTAGTACTTACCTGTTTCAAGGTTAACAACTGATCCGTTTCTCTGTGCGCGAACATAACTGTCAACGGTACCCTCACGCATTGAAATATATGTAAGAAGAAGAACTGCTTCTGTTGAAAGTGTAGCAGTCTTTTTAGCATCTGCTATCTGCTCTGCAGTTGCATTGGGGTCGTTTTTCATAACAGCATAGCGCATAAGCTCACCTGCTGCATACATTGAAGTCCACAGGCCGTCGTTGTCCGATTCTTCGGGCTTCCATTCACCGTTGATAAGGTATGCATTTGAAACCATACCTCTTCTTGCAACGATGCTATGAGTTGTCTCATTCATAATAGCAGCTTTTTCCACGCCGTCGATGTCAAGCATTTCGATATGTGAATAACCCTCAGCCATAACTGTCCAGATACCCTTTTTGCCGTCTGCAAAAATAGCGAGCACCTTGCCGTCACCTGTATCGTTGCTGTAGAAATATCTGTCGCCCATAAAGCGCTGCTGAATATCTCTTTCTGTGGGTGCATTCTCATCTGTACGAAGTACACCGTAAGCTGTGATTTCCCACACTGCACCATCAACTGTCATAGCCTTTTGTGCTTCAGCATATTTACTGCTGTCTTTTACTTCAGCCGGAACCTTTTTACTGTCAAGTGCATATCTTGTAACAATTTTCTGAAGATTTTCAACTTCAGCAACAGATTCACCCTGATAGTCAACCTTTTTTTTATGATTGTCAAACTTTGTGCTTTCTGTTACAACTGTCAGCTCAACTGAATCTGTGTAACCTGCAGCATTCTGAGCTGTAACAACAGCCTTACCCTCTTTAAGAGCTGTTACTCTGCCGTAAGCATCAACACTTGCCACATCGGAAGGATCCACTGACCAAGTGGCATAATTGCTTGTGTTTTCAGCAGCAATATCAACACTTCTGCTGTCTCCTATAGTCATTTCCCAGTTTTCGGGTACAACGAGTCTTAACACAGCTTCATCTTTTCCGAAAAGAGCAGCTGTAGCCGGCATACAGAAGCTCATAAGCATTACAATACTTAAAAGTATTGCGACGATTTTCTTCATAAAAAATCACTCCTTAAATATTTTGAAAAATTGGTCTTCCTTACCAATTATTCATAATTATGATAACACTATGCATCAAATCCGTCAATAACGGCTTTCGTATGTTTTAAATAAATTAATAAATATCATCTGTAAATTTTCGTGAATTTTGCACTCAAACTCCCTGCCAAAAATTCTTTTTACAGAGCGACGGCGATAACAGGTAAGGCGTGGGAGCTCCTTCACCGTAAATGATGCACGAGTACCCCACAAGGCACTCTGTGAAAGCACCACCTTCCATTTACCTCCCGCTTAAAATAAAGCAGCGGTGCAGTAAAAACTGCACCGCCTGAAATATTATATAGTTTATGCTTTCTTGATTGTCTTAAGGTAATCTTCAGCCATCTCAACCATACTTTCATCAATGTTGATCATAGGAAGTGAAAGCACCTGTCTTAATGTGAAGGGCTTAACAACCGCCATAAGAGGGCTCTTGAGAAGTTTGCCTGCAGCGCCCTTAACCATACCCTGAATGTCTTCGCTCTTGAGAAGATCACCGATTGTATCATCAAGGCTGTAGCAATCATCATTGACCTCGTTACTCTTTTCAACGAACCAGTTACGTACCATTGTAGCTGCACCTTCGGGAAGTGAATATTCTCTGGGATATTCTTCAACACCTGTAAGTGTAAGAGTTTCCTTGATATCGCCTGCAGTGATAACAATCTTGTTGTCGCCTGCCTTGATCTCCATATCCTCGAATACAAATACGCCCTCAGCTGTAACTGTCTTCTGTTTTGAACCAACCTTAAGAGTTACCTTGTCGCAGTTTGAGTAAACTGTGAATGTCTTGGTACCAATAGTACGAAGAGGATATCTGTCACCAACAAGGTGAACAAACTTATCATCTGACCAGAATGCCTTGTAGAGATAGAATGCATCCTTCTTTGTCTTTCTGTCAAAAGTTACAAGACCCTTGTTGTTTCTACCCTTAACTCCACCTTCGTTTCTTACAGCTGAACCGAAGTCGAACATATTCCATACGTATGAGCCCCAGATCCAGTCACGTGAATTGATTGACTTGATGTAATGCTCGTGGTATTTTGCCTGATAACCCTCTGAATAGTCACCCTGAACAGGATTGTCACTGAAATAACCAAGCACACCCTCTGCACCGTATTCTGAGATACCCATCTTGAGACCTGGGTTAATACTACGGAATTTATCGAGCCACTCATCAAGACCATCGCAGGTCTTCATATACCAGCCGAAGTAGTGGTTGTATGCGAGAATGTCTGTAAGGCCGTTAAGCTCTGAAGTAGGCTTACACATTGTGAACTGAGCCTGAGTTGTTGCACGTGAGGGATCAAGCATCTTTGCATATTCAGCAAGTTCTCTGATGCCCTCAATAAGAGTTTCATTTTCGCTTGTGATTGTGATTTCGTTCTGTACACCCCAGCAGAAGATTGATGCATGGTGCATATTCTGCTTGATAAGCTCTTCAAGCTGCTGTAAAGCATTATCCTGAGCCTTTTTGTTATATCTTGAAATTACGGGAACTTCAGCCCATACGAGGAATCCCATTTCATCACAAAGATCATAGAAGTCGCCTGCCTGCTGATAGTGAGCAAGACGGATTGAGTTAGCACCCATATCCTTAATAAGCTCAAGATCTTCTCTGTGCTCGTTAATTGTGAGAGCATTACCGATTTCTTCTCTGTCCTGATGACGTGATACACCCTTGAGCTTAATATGCTTGCCGTTGAGGATGCAGCCCTTATCACTGTCAAATACGATATCACGGAAGCCGAAACGAAGCTTAACCTCATCCATTACAGCTCCGTTATCAAGAACAGTTGCCTTAAGAGTATAGAGGTAAGGGTTTTCCATACCGTTCCAGAGGATGGGATTATCAACGTGAAGCTTCTCCTTATCGCCTGCTGTTGCAACAATCTTGCCCTGAGCATCAAGCACGTCATAACGCACCTTTACACCTGTATGATAACCTGTAACAACAGCCTTAACATAAACGTCACCGTTCATCTTAGGTGTTATATAAACGCCCTTTGAGCCGTAATCTGTAAGTGAGAAATGTGTATCGGGAATATCATAAATGAGGTTTACACCTCTGTAGAGACCACCATAGAATGTAAAGTCAGCAAAGCCGGGATATGCAGTCTTAGAATCGCTGTTATCAACAGTAACCTCAAGGAAGTTTTTAGGTGAAGAGAGAAGCTTTGTGATATCAACACGGAAGGTTGAATAACCGCCCTCATGTTTACCTGCAACTCTACCATTGACTTTTACTGTGCAAAGGCTGTTTGCACCTAAAAATTCAAGATAAACCTTGCCGTCATATCTGGGAAGAATTCTTGTGTATGTGCATGCGCCTCTGAAATAACCGTCATCGCCTGCGCCCTGTCCGTCAAGACCATTCCATGTATGAGGTATGTTAACTGTTTCCTTGACGCCTTCTTTACAAAAAATCCAGCCTTCATTAAGTGATAATATTTTTTTCATGTCTTTCCTCCTGTTTATTGTTAATCTGAGACATTTTCGTTTGTTATTATACCATAAAGAAAAAATTTTTACAACAGCAAATTTCCTTTGTTCAGAAATTATAATATTTACTCTTTTACATAGCAGGCAATAATTTCGCCCACATACATTTTATGATAATCCTTCTGAGGATAGTTCTTATCATCTAAACTCTTGTCAATGAAGCCCTTCGGATTAATATCCTGAGAGAAAAGCTTCCTGCATACAATAATGATTTCGCTTTCCGAAAAGCTCATACTGCCGTCAATTTCTATTGGTTTAAGACCCGTCTCTTTAGCTTTATCATAATCCCTTCCGCTATTTCTTCCGCAGAACATAAGTGCATCCTTATACTCTTCACTGAAAAAGCTCAGGGTGAAAAGCTCCTCTCTCTCTGTAAACTCAAGAGTATATCTCTGGGGGCGTATAAATATAAAGCAAGCATCCTTATTCCAAAGCTCACCCATTGCTCCCCATGAAGCGGTCATTGTGTTATAGCTATCCTTTGTACCCGCAGTAATGAGACACCATTTGTCATCAAATAACGAAACAGCATTACTCTGAAGCTCTTTAATGTCAATCTTTTTCATATATACCAACCTTTCAAGCTAAAATTTCATCAATCATCTTATCAATCATAATCAGCATTCTCGGCAAATGGAAAGGCCCCTTGAATGTACTGCCCTTGCAAGGAGGCTCTGTGGGTTTACCGTCACGTCTGAGATATCCGTACCACTCACCGTATTCCCTGTCGGAGAAATATGTCTTGCAGTAATCAAAGCACTTTCTGAAGCAATCGAGATAATACGCTTCCTTCGTATCGCGGTATGCCATAAGGGCCGCAATCATAATTTCATTATGAGGCCACCAAAGCTTCATATCGTGCTCATAAGCTTCAGGAGGAAGACCGAGACAGTCTCTGAAATAGAGCAGTCCTCCGTACTCCTTATCCCAACCTCCATCAAATGCAAAACGGAATATCTCCTGCGCTTTACTGTGAAGCTCTTTGTTTCCCGTATAATTTGCCTCTTCCATAAGAAACCAGCTACACTCTATATCGTGACCGGGATTTACCACTCTGCCGGCTGTGAAATCTTTCATAAACTCACCGTTTACTCCGACTGTTTCAAGAGTACATTTAAGTTCAGGCTTATGATGATACTCAAGAATGCTTCTTACACACTCATAACTGTATCTATCGTAGAGCTCTTTGTTTTCACTGTCAACTCTTCTCATAATTGCAGTGGTATTCAGAAAAATCATGGGATCGGCAAGTGCTCTGCCACTTCTCGTTTCGGAAATAGTCTTAGCTCCAAGACCTGTAGGATCTTTCTCTCCGTGATTGAGATCATAGATTATTCTATAAGCCTTTCGCGCTCTCTCAAGACATTCCTCATCTCCCGTTACACCATAGTATTCGGCGTTAGCGATACAATAAAAAGCCTCAGAGAAGCAATATCTTCTCTGTCTTAATGGCTTTCCGTCAGCAGTTACTGTGAAATACATTCTGTCTCCTGCATCACGGTTAATGCAATATTTCTCCATAAAATCCAGACAGGATTTTGAAGCTTCGAGCCACTCATCCTTCACACCGTAAGAGTGGCACATATATGCAAATATCCAACCGCATCGACCCTGCATCCAGACAGATTTGTCTGTAGAGAAAATTTTACCCTCTCTGTCAAGGCAGGTATACACACCGCCGTTCACCTTATCCATACCGTTACGGAGCCAGAAGGAAATGCAACTGTCAAGCTCTTCTCTCGTCCACTGCTTGAGAGCTGTAAAAAATTTCTTATCCATAGTTTTCCCCTTTATTAATATAGATTTTTTTATCTGAATATTACCTTCTTTTCATCCTCAAAAACATATTCGTGTTTTTTCAGATCAAAGATTTTTTCTATAATTGCACTGTTTATACATTCCTCTTTACTGCCGTAAAATACAGCTCTACCCTCATCTAAAACAAGAATATTGTCGGCATTTTCCAAAGCAGAATTCAAATCGTGCATAACTGCAAGAATAGTCTTTTTGTTTTTCGTTTTCAGGCGCAGAAGAAGGGTCATAAATTCCTTGGAATACTGCATATCCATATAGGTCGTCGGTTCATCCAGCACTATAACCCTCGTATTTTGTGCAAGCACCATTGCAATATAAGCCTTCTGCCTCTCACCACCTGATATTTCAGTCAGATATTTATCTTCTATTTCTTTTATAGTTATATCGAACAAGGCTTTTTCCACATACTCTTCGTCAGTCTGTGTAAAATTCTTTCCCAGATCAAGATAAGGATTCCTTCCCATTCCGACAAGCTCCTTCACAGTAATGTGAGGAGTCGGCAAAAGCTGAGGCAAAACAGAAATGAGTCTGCTTTTTTCCTTAAGGCTCATCAGCCTTATATCCTTTCCTTCATAAGTAATGCTGCCCGTATATTTTTTCTCCCCTGCAATACAGGAAACAAGACTTGTCTTACCACTGCCGTTTTTCCCTATTACTGCCGTTATTGTGTGTGGCTTAATTGAGAAGCTGACTTCCTGTAAAAGCTCCTTTGATGGTGTTTTTACGCTGATATTTTCAAATTTGAGCATTACTTTTTCTCCTTATAAGCAGATAGAAAAGAAAAGGCGCACCAACGAAGGCCATAACTATACCGACCGGAATTTCAGTAGGCGCCAGAAGTATTCTTCCGAACAGATCAGCAAAAAGCACCAGAACAGCACCAAGTAAAGCTGATACGCTTAATAAATCTTTAAGTGCCGAACCCACAAGACGTCTGCCTATATGGGGTACAACAAGACCAACAAATCCTAAGAGCCCTGCAAAGGATACAACTGCAGCTGCAGTTGCAGACGCTATAATAAGACAACAAGTCTGTATGCGCTTTACATTCACGCCTAAGGATAAAGCAATACTATCACCCAGGCACAAAACATCAGCCTTGCCCGAAATAAAAATTGAAAATATAAACGAACTTACGATAATAAGGCACGGTATAAACAAAGCCTCTGCTGTAACACCTGAGACACCACCGACAGAAAAATAATTATAACCGGAAAGTAAATCATTATCGTAATAAGACATAAAGGATATTCCTGCATTGAGAAGGGTTGTCACCGCTATACCTGCGAGAATAACAGTAGATTTTGATGTGCCTACTCTTGATGCGACAGCAATTATAAGGAGAGTTGTCATAAAAGCTCCGAAAAATGCGAAAACAGCTCTGCCATAAACAAAAGTCGGAAAAAAGAACATTGATAAAACGACAGCAAAACCGGCTCCTGCATTGACACCGATTATATTAGGCGATGCCAAGGGATTAATTGTCACGGCCTGCAAAAGCACACCCGAAATCGAAAGACCAACCCCAGCAAGCACTGCAGCTGAAACTCTCGGAAGCCGCACACCATATAGAATTGTCGATAGGGTTTCATATCCGTCTTTGTGCAAAAAAGCCGCAAAAAACTCACCCCAACTCATCTGAGCTGAGCCGAAACGCAGTGATATTAAAACCGTAAAAGCCAAAATCAGCACAAGGCAAAGCTTACCATATGCCGATTTAAAAAACTGTTTATTCGTCAATCTTGTCACCCGTATAAAGAATTTCATATATATATCTGTAAGCATCTGTCCATCTCGCACAAGGCTTATAGTGGAACAAATCCTTTGGCAGGTAGTGTACTCTGCCGTTTTTTATAGCATCAAGCTGAGACCAGCCTTCGCTTTCAAGGAGACTATCCATATAGGCTTTGCCTGCCTCCTCATATCCCATAATTGAAATAAAAATATACTCCGGATTTTTAAGCAGAATTTCTTCAATGCTGAGTCCGTCTAAAATCACTTCGGCAGAATCAGCAATATTTATGCAGTTTAATTCTTCTAAAATCTTTGCCGCAAAATGCTCACTTGACTTTTTGGCTTTAGCTGAGCTGGCACTGCTGCCTGAGCGTATAAAAAGGACTTCGGGAGCATAGCTGTTTAAAGCAGCTTTCATTTTAAGCTCTTGTATACCACTCAGAACATCTTCACCGTAAAGCTTCATATTTTCATCAGTATCAAGTAAGCTTGTGCATATTGTCAGAGCTTTAAGATAATCTTCGATACTTTCAATGCGCATCCCGGCAGTTGGAATTTTATGCTTTTTAAGCATTTCAGCCGCCTTGCACTGAGCCTCAACATCCAGTGAATATATAACAAAATCCGGCTCATAAGAAATGAGTTTTTCAATATCTACTGTCTTGCCGGCACCGCCATCAACCAGGAGCACGTCTTCTTGGCATATTCCTCTCTGAATGCTTTCACCCACAGTGATTGAAGTTTCTCCTCCTGCAATCTGCCATACATCTGCAAGAGAGGAAAACAATACTGCAACTCGTTTCGGCTTGCTTGTCAGAGTAACCTTTTCACCTGAGAAATCTTCAAACTGATGAAAATAGAAAACTTCATCACTGTCATCCTGAGGTCTTATGCTTTCATAAGCTCCAAGCGCAAAAATCACTGCTATAACAAAAGCAATCGATATAATAAGACTCTTTTTATTCATTGCTATACCGCCTTAGCCAAGGATTGACTTTTCCACGTTTTCAAAGCCGATACGTGCAATAGTATCAGCAAAGCGTTCACCTGGCGTACCGTTTTCTTTATAGAAATTGATTGTTTTCTCAACTGTATCAAGAACATCCTGCTCTGTTTCAAAAATTTTAGCGAATGGGATACCTCTTGCCACCTTTTTGCCCCAGCGACCACCGAGGAATATACGGTAGCCCTGTTTTTCAATACTAAGTGCACCAAACTTACAGGAAGGTATACACCTTCCACAGTGATTGCAGACATCAGTGTTGACAACAGCCTTTTTATCTATAATAGCAATGTTACCTATAGGACAAGCCTTAGCGCAAAGCTGACAACCTATGCACTTGCTTTCATCGACTGCAGGAAGCTTTTGCCCAATAATGCCAAGATCATTGATATCAGGCTTTACACAGTTATTCGGACAGCCTCCGACAGCTATCTTAAACTTATGTGGAAGCTTTACATCGTGATATCCAAGATAAAACTTTTCGTGTATCGCCTGAGAAAGAGCAAAGGTATCAATAAGACCGTACTGACAGGTTGTACCCTTACAGGAAACTACAGGTCTGACTTTTGGTCCGGTTCCACCACATTCCAAGCCCTTAGAATTAATAAATTCTATAAATGAATCTATATTACTATAAGGAATGCCTTGAATTTCAACTGTCATTCTGGATGTGAATGCAGCCTCACCGCTACCGAATTTTTCTGCAGCTTCAGCGATATTTCTCAAAAAATCAACTGACACCTTACCGTTAACTGTAAGTATACGGCAATTAAATTTATCCTCAGTTGTTTTATCTCTTAAAAAACCAAGCCCTTTAACTCTTGCAATTTCGTCAGCTGAAACTGTGCATACGGGATGTTTTTTTGTATCCATTTTATATCCTCCTAAAGGTAATCCTCATTACAGTATAACACTATTTCAAATTTTTTCAATAGTATCTCATATAAAAAAACTATCCCCACCTCGTTATGAGGTGGGGAATAAGTTTATTCAGTTTGCGATTACGTCAGTCGCCTACGATTATTTAAAGATACCGAAGATTCTTGCGAAGAAGTCTTTAATCTTCTTAATGATTCTCTGGAACCAGTTAAGAGTCTGTTCGCCTTCTACTACTGCATCTTTATAATCCTCTTCAGGACCGATTGTTTCTTCCCAAACCTTAGTGAGCTCTTCCATTACGCGAGCAATGCCTGCGTATGTGCATTCTCCGTTACTGCCAAGAGCATCGAAGAGTTTCTTATAGAGTTCCTGGATGGGAGCAATCTTGCCCATGAGTGCAGCATCGAGAGTAACTGCCATACCGAGACCGTAGAGGAGAGCTGATACGAGGATATCAGATGAGTTGTAAGTTTCTGCCAGATTGAAGAGTTCATTTACAGCATATCTTACAGTCTGTTCTGCACCGCTCTTAAGCTCGAAGAATTCTACAAGCCACTTAACAAGAGCTTCTCTGTTGCTTGTTTCACTGAACATATCGAACAACCATGTGAGTACAAGTACTAATGTGTCGCCCTTATCAGCTACGATGTAGGTCTGAGTGTTCTTGAAGAGACTAGCATCCTTGAGGTTCTTGCCCTGGATATAGCCTGCATATTCGTCTGCGCTCATTCTGGTCTTGAAGGAGTTAGCCCATGTGCCTACTGCCTTATTGCCAGGATGTGAACGTGATGTAGCAACTTCCTTAGTTGATGAACCACCGCGTTCTACAAGTTCACGCCAATCGATTACAGGAATATGGAAGTCATATACCTTTCCACCGGGATTGATGAGTTCGCTTACTATCTGACCAACGTCGATGCTGTGTAACAGCTCTTCGAGTTTGAGATAGCTCTTGTAGTCAATACCGAGAAGCGGTAATGCAAGGTCAAGAACATCATAGATAGGAGCAACGATATTTCTTACTGTGAGAAGGAGACCGTCGTTGAGGAAGTAGTATCCGAGATTCGGAAGTATTGTAAGAAGCGTATCGACAGGCTTGTCGAGGAGCTTGAGTACAAGTTTAACTACCATCTCAAGGATATAACCGAGAGTCTGAGTCTCATCATTTGCAATAGCTTCAGCATACTGGAGAGCGGTCTTAGTTTCGCTTGACTTGAAGCCGAGAGCTTCGAGGAGCGGGATAATACCGTAGTCATAGCCGTTGCCGCCTGCGATATTGATTACACCCATAACGTTGAGATACTTGCCTTCACCATTGAGGAGGAGACCAAGGATATCATTGAGCGGTGTAAGAACGCCTGCGAGAGCCTTAACGAAGCCATTGAACTTATCAGCTGCGTTGCTGCTGTTTGTGAAGCCCCATGATACGCCGTCTAACTTAACATCAGCCCATGTGTTTACACCGGATGCTGTAATTGCGCTATAGAAGCTCTTCATGTACTTATGCTTGCCGTTAAGATCAAGTTCGCTCAGTGCCTGTGCGAAGCCCTGTACTGTAAGGTCGAGCTTAAGCTTCTGACCGGGCTGGTCCTTATCTGTTCTTACTTCAAAGTCAAGACCGGCAATAACCTTAAGTATATCTGTTACTGAGTTGTCTGCAAGAAGACCGATAATTGTAGATACAAGGTTTGTAACAAGATCAGGTGTAATGAATCCGCCTACGAGATACTCGAGTGAATCAAGACCTGCCTTATCGAGGATGTCAGCGATGAGACCGTCAAGGTTACCTGCGATAAGATCAGCGTTTTCTTCAGTGAATGTCAGGTATGAGTTGTAATTAACTCCCTGAAGGTCACCTACCTGCTTACTATTATCGTAGTTCTTGTAGGTAAGCTTAGCATTCTGGATAGGCTGATATGTTACATCGCCGAAGAGTGTATTGAGAACTCCGAGAATGTTTGCAGGATCATCAAGGATTTCATCAAGCTTTTCTCTGAGCTCACCCTCTAAGCCGAGAGCATCAAGAAGTGCTTCAACGTTAACCTTTTCAAGAACAAGTTCAAGGATTGTGTAGAATGTGTAAGCACTGTCACCTGCAATTGTCTTATAAACAGGACCATTATAGATGTCGTATGTCTTTGTGAATTCTGTATCGTTGAAGTCAACCTTACCATCATTATTAGCATCAGCACCTGCCTTAGCAGCAAGTTCAAGCCAGTTGAGGTTGAGTGCACCCTCTGTGAAGAGAGCAACTGTTATACCGTTGATTGTGATTGTAAGACCACCAACAAGACCATCGATAAGTGCTGAAAGAGCATTACCGTCAACAAGTACATGTACACCAGCATCAACACCGGGATGCGGTTCGTTGATGTATGTCTTGATTAAGCCGTCAGTTGTAATCTTACCGTCAACAGCCTTAATCTTAGCAACATCAATAACGATTGCAATCGGGATGAGCTTATCAACTTCTGCAAGAAGCATATTTACAGGAGCAACAAGGTTTTCAACGATAGTTGTAATGCCATTGTTACCAAGTACATATGAAAGGTTTGCAAGGATATCTGCAAGCCATGCAACAGGATTCTGAAGAACGCCGTTGTCGCCTGTAAACTTAGCAACGAGCTGGTTAAGGATCGGGTAGAGAACGCTACCGTGGTTAGCTTCAACTGTATCAATGTATGTTTCAAGACTCATAGCATCAACGCCGAGGAGTTCAAGAAGCGGGATGATAGCGTAGTTGTAACCCATACCACCCATTACATTGATTTCGTCAAGTACGCTGAGAGCAAGACCTGTGGGCTTCTTGTCAGCTGCTGCAGCTTCGAATGTAGCTCTGTCCTGACCGCCCATAAGAAGGAGAGCAAGGATAGGATCAAGAGGCTGGATGAAGTCGCAAAGGAGATTTACAAGATCTGCGAGACCTTTAATGCCCCAAGCGTAACCGTTGAACTTGCGTTCAACCTTTTCAGTTGCGGGATCATCAGCTTCAGTGCTGTTAAGCTCCCAAACCTGAGCCCATGTAAGGTCTGCAAGGTCTACACCTGCCTTCTTAGCTGTTGCTACGAAGAATGCCTTAACCTGTGAACCGAAGTCGTCGTTAGCAAACGCCTTAGGTGTGATATCAAGAGTTGTAAGACTTGTAAGGCCTCTTACATAGCCGAGAATTGTATCAACTGTATCGCCGCCAAGACCTGAAAGGAGCTCAGTGATGAGACCAACAAGCATATTGCCGATATCATCTGTGAGGAATCCGTTTACAAGATCTTCAAGGTTGTCAGCACCAAGGTTCAACATACCGAAGATTGCAGGGATAGCTGAATCAAGGTTGTTTACAACATCCTCGAATGCACCTAAGCTCTCTTCGTCAAGAGTTGTTGCAGGCTTATCAAGCTCATCAACATCGTATGACTTGTATTCAACAAGATACTTAACAAGAAGCTGGAGAAGGAGATCGAGAAGTTCGTTTTCCTTATCTGCAAGACCTGTGATGAGGCTATAAACCATGTTGTCCTTGCCGTCAGCAGTTGTAGCTGAAATGTTGAGCTTGTTGCAGAGAACTGTAAGGAACTGATCTGAGAGAACAGTTGAAAGGATGTACATAAGTGCATCGCCTGTTGAAACATCCCACTTGTCAGCAACTGTTGTGTATTCTACGAGACCTGTTGCAGGATCTGTTACTTCGATAGAAGCTCTTGCAAGGTCAATGAAGAATGTGTCGGGAAGTGCCTTGAGTACAAGCTCTTCGCCGATTTCAACGCCGCCAAGGAGGCTGTTAATGAGATCGATGATTACCTTACCATTATCGTTAGCAATTGTAAGGATATTTGTAAGGTTGAAGGGCTTGCCAAGAAGGTCTATCTTAACAAATGCTTCAATGATTGAATCAAGTTCTGCTCTTGAAATTGTGCCTTCAAGTGCATCTACGAGTGAAAGTACGGGTGAAAGGAGGTTTGTAAGAACTGTTTCAACACCGTCATTTGCAATCAGGTAGCTGAGGTTTGCAAGAAGAACAAGGATTGTATCGAAGGGCTGAGCACCAAGTCTTTCAACAAGTGCGAATACATAGTTAACTGTATTACGAAGTGCTTCGATAGCATTGTCAGCTTCAACCCATGTTTCGCCCATTGATTCAATACCAAGACCCTTGAAGAGATACTTGATTGCGTTTTCATAACCGTCGTTACCCTTAAGGTTGATACCTACAGTTGACTCTTCTACAGAGATTGTTATATCGTCGCCTGTAAGTAAGAATGCAAGTACGGGTTCGAGAACAGCTATGAGATCAAAGAGGTTATCAAGGAATGCATCCTTAGTAGTAACATTTGTGAAGATTGCATCGATTGTGCCGTCTTCAGCTGTATGAGCCTTCTTAACGTCAGCCCATGTGATAGCACCGTCAGTACCTGTACCTGTTGCACCGTTGATGTAGGAAGCAAGAGTGTTGTTACCGCTTGCTTCAACGAAGCCTGCAGGTGAAAGGTCGATGCCAAGAATGCTATCAAGAGTTGTGCAAAGTGATTCGCTTAAGATACCACCGATTGTACCAACAACAAGGTCAGTGATGGTCTTCATCATCTTATCTGTGAAGAGCATATCGCCAAGGAGGGTATCAATGATGTGTGTAAGTACAGGCTTGCCTGCAGGTACGTTGCTTGCTGCATCGAGAAGAGTATCCATGAGTGAACCTTCTTCAACGTTATCGCCAGCGATAAGAGGAAGAACTTCGGGGATAGCCTTACCGATGAGTCTGTCAAGAGTATCGATAGCAGTATCAGCATTTTCTACATTGTAATCAGCGTCACCAAGATAGTAGAAGTTCATTTCATCAGCATTGAGATTGTACTTACCTGTGAGTACAAGAAGAGCTGTACCGATAAGGTTGATTACGCTGTCGGAATTTTCAAGAACTGTGTCAAGTACACCTGCAAGAGTATCATTTACGCTGTCACCAAGAAGACCGTTTACGATATTTCTGAGTGCTGCAACGTTAGCATCTGAAACGATTGCTGTAAGAAGTGTTACAAGTGTATCAGCAGCTGTTGCTGAGATGTTCTTGTAAGTATCATTACCGTCACCCTTTACAGTTGTGCCGTTGTAGCCATATACCATAGCGGAGTCAGTATAAACGATATTGCCTTCAGCATTTCTTGTAGCCATTGCAGCTGCAAGCTTATACCAATCAAGGTCAAATGTGAGACCGAGAGGATCCTTTTCGCCGTCGCCATCAAGATCAATTGCAAGACCTGTTACGAGATCGTTAACAAGAGCTCTGATATCCTCAGCCTTGAGATCAAATACAAAGCCAGGAGTGAGACCCTTCTTGTTTTCGATGTCGAATTCGAACTTAAATGCACCGTCTACAATACCAACGAATACGCTGATGGGATATACCTTGCATACTTTGTCGAGGATTTCAACAACAGGAGCTACAAGGTTAGCAACGATTGTGTTGAGACCGTCTGAACCGATGAAGTAGAAGAGGTTAGCAATGAGACCAAGTACTTCATTGATGGGAGCATCAAGAATTTCTTCAACTCTGCCTACAATTGCATTAAGGATGTAGTAGAGTGAACCGCTTGTACCGATCTGAGCTTCGAATTCTGCCTGAGAAGCAGCATCAATACCGAATGCTTCAAGGAGAGGTATGATTGCATAGTTGTAACCATAACCACCGCGGATTCTGATGTCTGCGGGATCAGTTGTATTGTCGTCTTCAAGAGCAATAATCTGTTTGCCGCAAAGAAGTACCTGGAATACTACATCGAGAGGCATAAGGAGATCAGCTGCAAACTTAACAACATCGTCAAGTGTTGCAAGACCGAAGTCATATGCTGTTGTGTACTTACCGTCAGCACCCTTTGTGAAGTTGTTATCAAGAACATCCTGCCATGTCTGAGCATTGCCGATGAAGTCAGCAAGTGCTGAGCCGTGAACAGCAGCGGTCTTGAAGGTCTGAGGATCAATGTGGAGATCAAGGTTTGTAAGGTTGTTTACATAACCAAGGATACTGTCAAGATCCATAGTTGCAAGTGTGGGAACAAGTGCATTCATAATGAGAGCACCAAGATCAGCACCTGCGATGAGACTATTTACAAGTTCTTCAACTGAGTCATAGTTCTGACCGTTAATCTTGATGAAGCCGAGAACTGCGGGTACAAGTGCATCAAGAGCTGTGATTGCATCAGGAAGAGTATTCTTGATTTCGTCAGCGTTAGATGCAAATGCATTGTAAGTGATTGCATCACCTTCAAGATCAGTCTGAGGTATCTTATTGTAGGAAACTGTGTAATTGTCAAGGAACATAAGGATGAGATCAACAACAGCCATTTCCTTATCAGCAAGACCTGTAAGGATTGTAACTACGGTGTCATCTTCAGCTGCATCCGGTTTAATTACGTTAGCAAGAACCTTAAGGAAGCCTTCGCTGAGAGCTGTTGAAAGTACATACATGAGTACTTCTGCTGTGTTGTAATCCCAATCTGTTACAACTGTATCTTCGTCCTTGTTATTCTCAAGGCCTGCAGGAGTTGTTACGTCTACTGCATACTTGGAAAGTTCAGTGAAGAAGTCATCAGGAAGAAGTCTGAGTGTATCAACAACATTACCGTCAGCGTCCTTAATTTCGATGCCGCCGATGAGATTATTGATCATAGCAACGAGGTTTGCACCGCCATTGTTACCGATTTCAATAATGTCAGTCAGACCATAGCCTTCGCCATTAATTACGAGTACGGAGCTGAGTATTGCATCAAGCTGAGCTCTTGAAATTACGGGTTCAAGGAGATCAAGGATTGAGAATACAGGAGCGAGAAGGTTCTTAATAAGAGGTTCAAGGTTGTCGTTAGCAAGGAGATATGCGATACCTGCTACGAGTTCGATGATTGTGTTGAGAGGAGCTGCGCCGAGCTTTTCAACAAGACCATCTATTGCAACAGTGTTGTTACCGAGGATACCGTTAACAAGCTTCTGAAGAGCATCTGTTGAAGTTGTTGCTGTATCAAGATCAACACCGAGAGCCTTGAAGAGAGGTACAAGAGCTGTGTTGTAAGCGTCACCGCCGGGAAGAGTTACTGCTGCACTGCCTTCACCGTCAGGAAGAAGTGTGATAGCACCATTTGTAAGGATGAAGTTAAGTACAGGATTGAGAGGCTTGAGGAGATCAAGTACTGCGCTGATGAATTCATTTGCGCTGAGTGTACCGTCTGCACCTGCAAGGTTCCAGTTATATGCGATAGCATTGCCATCTGCATCACTGTGAGCTGCCCATACATCTTTCCATGTCTTAGCTGTGCCTACATAAGCTATGAATGTATCGTTCTGAGTTGCTGCTGCAAATGCTGCAGGAGCAAGGTCAATACCGAGAAGGTCGTTGAGAGTACCACAAAGATCTGCTGATAATGCACCGGAGATAGCCTTAACGATTGCTGCAACTAACTTGTCATAGTTCTCTTCTGTGAAGAGGAGAGTATTAAGAAGGTAGTTGATCATTTCGCTGAGGTTATCAGATGTTACAGCTGCCTTACGTACATCACCAAGGATGCCTGTTGCATCTTCTGCAACGAACATCGGGATAATGTCAACAACTTCGCGAGCGATGATTGCATCAAGCTTGTCGATTGCATTTGTAAGCTTAGCTTCGTTAGCTGCATTTTCGCCTTCGAAGAATGAGAGTGCACCGAGGAACTTATAAACGATGTCATAATTATTGATGTCGTACTGACCTGCAAGGAGAAGAACTACTGCAGAGATGAGTTCTCTGATACCGTTCTGCTTGTAGATGATGTCATAGATAATGCCCTTAACGTTAATTTCGTCATTAGCTTCACCATTTTCATCTACACCGTCCATGCTGTCGAGAGCATCGCCAAGGAGACCTTCAACAAGCTGAGCAATTGCATAGGTATTTTCATCTGTGAGGATTGTGTTGATAAGTGTTGTGAATGTATCTTCAGCATCACCTGTGATGTTATACCAGGAAGCTGCTGTACCGTCAGCCTTAACCTGAGCTGTCGGGATCTTGATGATCTCGTTATTTACATCAGTGGCTGCCATCTTAGCTGCTACGTCAGTCCAGTTGATGTTGAGGCTGAGACCAAGAGGATCCTTTTCGCCGTCGCCATCAAGGTCAACTACCTTAAGACCTGCAAGGAGATCGTTAACAAGAGCAATGAGGTCACTAGCTGCAACATTGATGTTTACACCAGCAGGTACATTCTTGCCTTCTTCATCGCCGAGTTCATACTCGAAGATCTTTTCTGCACCAAGATCAACCTTAACGCCGATATGGAATACAGGAGCAATCTTATCGAGAAGTACATTAGCGAATGCAAGGAGGTTAGCTGCTACGTTGTTAATACCGTCAGTACCGATGAAGTAGAAGATATTAGCAAGCATTGAAAGAAGTGTTGCGAGAGGAGCATCAAGGAGAGTTTCTACCATATCAATGATAGCACTGATAATGGGATAGAAGTGACCATTAGTTTCTGCAAGAGCAACATACTCTTCTTCTGAAAGTGCTTCGATACCGAATGCTTCGAGAAGCGGGATGATAGCGTAGTTGTAGCCTTCTCCACCCTTGATACGGATGTCGTCACCACGTGAGCCGTCTGCCTCAATGTCAGGAATTACAATGAGTTCTTCGCCAACAAGGAGAAGTTCGAATACTACATCGAGAGGCATAAGAAGATCACAAATGAAGTTTACAAGACCGTCGAAGCCTGTATCCAGACCGAGATTCCACTCGAAGTCCTTAATAGTAGCCTTGTCAACTGTCTTACCGTCTTCTTTGTATGTTACATCGAAGCGGTTCTCGAGAACTTCCTTCCATGTCTGAGCGCCATCGATGAAGGTGTCGAGTTCTGAACCGAAGGTATCAGCAGTAAATGCCTGAGGAGCTATATTAATGTCAAGGTTTGTAAGCTTCTTAACATATTCGAGAATTTCGTCAAGGTCAAGTCCTGCAAGTGCGGGAACAAGGAGTTCCATAAGCATATCTGCAAGGTCAGCCTTTTCGATGAGTCCTGCTACAAGACCTTCAAGAGTATCAGCATCTTCAACAAACATACCGATTACTGCTGCGATGATTTCATCAAGTGCTTTGATAGCATTTTCAAGGTTATCATCGTTCATCGGAGCGTTGTGTTCAACGTCAATCTTGTCAATAGCGGGACGTGAATATTCTACATATTCAATAGTGTAATCTGTAAGAAGAGTTACAAGGATGTCAACGATGTTATTCTGCTTGCCGGCAAGGCCGAGGATAATACCGCCAACTGTACCTTCTGTATCAAGCTTGAGCTTAGCTGCGAGAGCCTGTAAGAAGTCTTCTGAACATACTGTTGAGAGGACATACATAAGACCGTCAGCACCGTCAACTTCAAAAGCAGATACATACTTGTGTTCAGGCTGATAATCATAACCTGTCTGACCCTCTGCGAGTGTCTTAACTGCAGATGCCTCGTAGCTGATTGCATACTGAGCAATCTGGAGGAAGAAGTCCTCGGGAAGAAGGTTAGCTGTATATGTTTCACCTGTTGTTTTGTCAGTGAGTTCAACGCCGCCGATAAGCTTGTTAAGCATAGCAACAAGTTTTTCACCGTAGTTACCTGCGATGTCAGCTATATCGTTGAGATCCATATCAATGAGACCCTTAAGGAGAGTATTGATATCATCCATTGTGATGATTGCACTGAGAAGTGAGAGGAATCCTGTAATGGGTGCAAGGATACCTTCAACTGCTTCTTCAACACCGTCAGATGCAAGGAAGTATGAGAGACCTGCGATTACATCAATGATTGTGTTGATGGGAGCTGCTGCAACCTTATCAACGATGTTAAGGATACCGCCGAGGAGAGCTTCTACGCAATCAACTGCTGTTGCGTCAGCATCTGTTACAGCGATGTCTTCGCCAAGAGCAAGACCGAGAGGAACGATTACGTTAGCCCAGCCATTGCCGCCCTTGAGCTTGAGGTCGTCGATGAGGATTGTAAGGTTTTCGCCTCTGAAGAGGAATTCAAGAACCTTATTGAAGGGAGCTACGATTTCAAGAAGGATATCAACGAAGAGTTCTTCACGAGCTTCTGCACTAGCTGCAGTTGCAAGACCCCACTGATGATCGATAACAACCTTTGAAGGCTGCTTGCCATCTTCAATCTTAGCTGTTACGTTATGAACGAAGTTGTCTTCATCTGTGTATGTTCTAGCATCCTCATCAAGGTAAACTGTTACAGTTTCTGTTTCGCCGTCAACAGTTACGTCGTATGTGAATGCATACTTGGTGTTAGCTGCTGCAAATTCTTTCCATGTCTTTGCTTCGCCAGCGAGATCCTTAAGGTATGTTGTATCAAGACCTGTATTTACGAATGTAGCAAGGTCAATCTGCATACCGAGAATCTGGTTGAGGAGATCGTTAATAGTCTTGAATGTGTTTTCATCCATACCACCAAAGATACCTACGAGAGCACCGATAATCATATTGATGATGTCATCAGTGAATACCATATCCTTAAGGAGATAGTTAACAAGATCTTCAATGCTACCTGTTGCACCGCTATTAGCAAGATCTGTGATAATAGCAGGCATATTGTCCATACCAACAAGGATTGCGAATACATCGTCAATAGCATTGTTGATAACTGCATCGAGCTTGTTGAGAGCATTCTGTACCTGAGTCTTTGAAGCTACATCGTTGTCATAATCGTATTCTGCGGATGCGATTGCATCGAAGAGTACCTTAATATCTTCAACTGTGTAGTTCTGAGCTGCAAGAACCTTGATGATTGTGTCAACGAGAGCTGTCGGATCGTCGATAGCATCGTTAACAACTGTCTTAAGGATTGCGAAGTCTTCGCCGAGACCGTCAAGTACTTCGTCGAGAGTCTTATCCTTAAGTACTGCACCAAGAACGCCGTTGATTGTTTCTGTTGAGAGAATCATATCAAGGAGAGTGATAATTGTATCTGCATTATCACCGCTGATGTTCTTGCCCCATGTACCGTTGAGATTATCCCAAACTGCAGGAGCTGTAAGGTCGGAATTAACCTTTGAATCTGTGTAGATGATATTACCGTCAGCGTCAACAGCGGCTGCGCCAGCTGCGAGTTCACGGAAGCTGATTTCAAGGTTCAGGCCAAGGCTTGAAGCATACTTAGCGATAACTGTATCGATAAGATCTTCAAGAGTTGTGCCGTTAAGGTCAAGTGTAAGACCTACGTTGTAACCTGATGCTGCAACGTCGTCGCCCATCTTGAAGTTGAGTACTTCCTTAGTGTCATCGAAGATGCCGTTAAGGTCGATAACAACTGCAACGGGAAGTACACCTTCAATTGACTTGATAAGTGCGCTTACGGGAGCGATGAGGTTACCAACGATTGTTGTAAGACCATCCTTGCTGATTGTGTATGCAAGGTTAGCGATGAGGCCGAGTACGAAGTCGATTGTACCGTTTTCAAGACCATCGACAACATAAGTGAGAACTGTGTCAAGAATGTAGCCGAGTGTGCCCTGAGTTGCGAATGTAGCTTCGTATTCAGTCTGATTCTTAATCATACCAGCGGGTACGCCGAGTGCTTCCATGAGAGGAATGATAGCGTAGTTGTAGCCGCTGCCGCCCATAATATTGATTTCCTTGAATGCGCTGATGGAATCTGCATCTGCTGCATTACCTGTCTTTGTACCGCCAGCAAGGAGTACTTCGAGTACGAAATCAATGGGAGCGAGGAATGAGGTGAGAACTGCAATGAAGGTGTCGATCTTATCATCAACATCTGTCATTGTGTCAAGGCCCCAAGCAAAGTCATAGATAGCCTTGGTGTTCTGCTTGCCTTCTGTTTCTACAGCTGTAAGAGCAACTGTTTCTTCTTCACCGTCACCGTTAGTGTCGATAAGAGCTTCTGCCTTACCAGCCTCATCATAGTGAGTCTTGGTTTCAACAGTACCATCAGCTGCAGTTACTGTGTAGCTGTATTCATACTTGGTATACTTAGTAATTACTTCTGCCCATGTTGTAGCGTCACCGAAGAAGCCTGAAATATCAGCGTCAGCCTT
>JAZQUF010000168.1:0-2136 GCA_045631165.1 Acutalibacteraceae bacterium | reverse complement strand
CTGTATTTGTCGCTCATTGAAATGAAAGCTTCAAAAAGCTGTCGTGGCATAGCCTGATCTTCAACGACCATTACATTATACATAGAGCTCCTCCTTTGAGGGTATTTTAAGTCTTAATATAAACTTCGGGTAAATATCGGTTTCCATTATACCGCCTGCACTTTCAACGCTCTGACGAAGAGAGGAAAGACCTCCGCCCTCAGAAATTTCACCTTCGGGCTGCAGACCGTCATTGGTATATTCAATAATAAAATATGTGTAGGTGCTGTAAAGCTTCACCTTAAGCTCACTTGCCTTTGCGTGATGCACGGCATTGGTGAGACTCTCTCTTGCGCCACTCATTACAAATCTCAGAAGCCTCTTGTCTTTCGGTACCGTGCCGTCGATTATAAGTCTGATGCCCATAATTTTAGCCGCATCATAAAGCTCATCTAAGTTCACATCGTCTTTAGTCTCTGCAAAGCCTCCGTCAAAAAGATAAAGCGTTCCGTTCCAGATGTCAATAAGCTCGTCTTTTGTTATATGGGAGTCGGAGTTTTCAATATATCTCTTTGTTGCAAGCTGAGCCTTACCGAGCAAGTCGTGAATATTGACCTTTGCGGTGAGTATTTCTCTTTCACGGGTTATGTCATATACATTTTCACCGTATTCCTGAAGTCGTCTGTTGAGCTCACGAAGCTCGTTGTTGGATCTTCTGAGCTTGTTGCTGAGTGCAAACTTCTTTGTTATATCGGTAGCACGGATTTCAAAGAGCTTTTCACCGCCGATTTCTCTTTCGATTTTTGTGAAGCTGAGAGTGGTGTTACCAAGCACAGTAACAATAGGATTTTCACCTGTCTGCTGTGGGATGTTATCAGGTAAGACTTCTCCCTTTTGCAGCTTTCTCCAGAATTCATTTGCATCAAAGAGTGGCTCACCTGTAATAAATCGGCAAAGATTATCCATTCTGTGGTTGATAAGCTTCGGCACACCGTCTTTGTTGTGATAGCAAAGACCTGCAGGCAATCTGTCAAGACCCTCTTTGATTGAAGCAGGAGTAATATGCTCACGCTTCCATTTTAAGACTGCATAAAGAGCAAAAACAGAAAGAGCAGAAAGAACAATGAGAATCAGGTACATCAGAATAAAATGCTCAGTCATAAGCATAATATCAAAGCCGTCTGCTTTGTGATTTTTGCGATAATTGAAGTTGGCTGAAACTGCTGTAAAGTACAGCACACAGGTAAACGCCGTAAGAACAGTGTTAGCAACGATGTGGTGCTTTTTGAATTCAAAAATAACACAGGAAACAACGCAGTAAATATTGATTACAAGCAGAATGAGATTAAGAAAAATCAGTGTGTACTGCAGATATTCGGGCAAATCAAAAAAGCTTATCATCGGGCACCACCGCCTTTCACTCTCAGAGTTACATAAACGGTGTCATCTTCCGATATCTGTGTAAGTTCACCGCAGAGCTTATGAGCAGTGTCATAAAACCTATGTAATATATGAGGCTCCTTATTTGTATCGGCAGTTATTCTGAAGCTGAAGCCATCATCAAAGCTGATTTTTGCTGTTACTGCATAAAGCTCGGGCAGAAGCTCCTCAAGTACAGCCTGCCACAAGTCAAAGCAAAGAAGCATAAGGTCAGCATCAAGCCCCTTGTGTTCGGCAGAGTACACATCAGAAACACCACCGTAGAGTCTTATATATTCCGAGGATTCCTTAAGGCTGAGATAAAGCTCCTCAGAGTTATTAAGCTGCCTTCTGTCTTTAAGCAAGGAAAGATTTGCTCTTCTTTTTACGTAACAATTAAGAATACATATATGAGCCATATTCTTTCTGAAATCGCCGTCGGTGTCAATAAGTCCCGATATCATTTCAAGCTCCGGTCTTACAAGCTCAGAAATTGAGTCGTAGAGTCTTGTCTGCTCGGCAATTTTTGCTCTCTGCTCACGAATTTCATTCTCGGCACGAAGCAGGTCGCCCTCTTCGGAAAGGCTCTGACTGATCTGTTCAAGGCGTTCATTCATTTCATTGACAGCCGTCATATCCTCAGTCCAGTAAACATAGCCTCCTGAAATACGGTTTGAAAGCAGAAGTGTGTTTTCATCTGTAAAAACATTCTTATCCTTTGCCTCGTCCATCTGCTCT
>JAZQUF010000167.1:0-9206 GCA_045631165.1 Acutalibacteraceae bacterium | reverse complement strand
TGTTCCTGCATCTTCACCTGCAAGGACATAGCTTGTCTTCTTTGACACACTACCGCTTGCCTTACCGCCGAATGACTCGATAATTTTTTCAGCATCGCTTCTCTTATACATTGAAAGTGTGCCCGTCAGCACGAAGGTCTTGCCCTCAAAGCGCATATCAACAATCTGCTTTTTGCTTTCCATATTTACACCGACTTCTTTCAGCTCGGCAATAAGCTGTCGGCTCTCTTCGTGGCTGAAAAACTCTTCAACACTCTTAGCCATTATAAGACCGAAGCCCTCAATCTCGGCAATATCCTCGGCTGTGGCATTTATGAGGGCGTCCATTGTGCCGAATTTCTCACTCAGAAGCGCGCCCGCCTTCTGGCCTATATGACGGATACCCAAAGCATAAATGAGCCTTGCAAGGTCGTTTTCCTTTGATTTTTCAGCAGCGGCAATAAGGTTGTCTGCACTCTTTTCGCCCATTCTCTCAATGGATGCGATTTTGTCTCTGTCAAGGTGGTAAATATCAGCCGCGGTCTTAATCATACCCTCATTTACAAAGGTCTCAAGGACAGCCGTACCCATACCCTCAATATCCATAGCATCTCTTGAGCAGAAGTGAATAAGATTACGAAGAAGCTGATTGGGACAGTCGGGATTACAGCAACGAAGTGCTGCTTCACCCTCTTCTCTTGTGACCTTGCCGCCACAAGACGGGCACACATCGGGAATACGGTAGGGGACAGCATTTTCACCGTGGGATACCACGCAAAGCACCTCCGGGATAATGTCGCCTGCTTTTCTGATGATAACCTTATCACCGATGCAGATGCCCTTTTCGTCGATGAAATCCTGATTATGAAGTGTGGCTCTGCTGACAGTGGTACCTGCTAAAAGAGTAGGCTCAAATATTCCTGTAGGAGTCAGCACACCTGTTCTGCCCACATTGATTTCTATATCGAGTAGTGTTGTCTCTTTCTCCTCGGGAGGGTACTTGTAAGCAAGTGCCCACTTGGGAAATTTTGATGTTGAGCCGAGAGCCTCACGCTGTGAAAAGTCATCAACCTTAATAACTGCACCGTCAATGTCAAAGGGGAGGGTGCCTCTGATTTCGCCTATACGGGCGATTTCTCTGAGGGCATCCTCGATAGTGTTACAGCTTGTGTAAAAAGGCACTGTGTTAAAGCCGAGAGCCTTTATAAAGTCAAGGGACTCCTTGTGGCTTGTAAGCTCCTTGCCCTCGATTCTCTGAATGTTGAAGGTGAAAATGTCAAGCTTTCTCTTGCTTGTAATCTTGGGATTTTTCTGACGAAGTGAGCCCGCCGCCGCATTACGGGGATTTTTAAAGGTTTTCTCACCGTTTAATTCCTGCTCAGCTGTAAGGGAGATGAAAACCTCTCTCGGCATATAAACCTCACCGCGTACCTCGAGAATGGGTAAATCAGTGTCTATCTTAAGAGGTATATTACGGATAGTACGAATGTTAGCCGTTACGTCTTCACCCACCTTGCCGTCACCACGTGTTGAGCCTCGGACGAGCATACCGTTTTCATATTCGAGAGCGACGGAAAGTCCGTCAATTTTAGGCTCGACAATATAAGTCGGATTGGGGATTACACTTCTGACTCTCTGATCGAAAGCGAGTACATCCTCCTCACCAAAGCCGTCCTGCAAGCTTTCCATTGGCACAACATGCTCTACAGGCGTAAACTGTGTGTCAGCCTTGCCGCCGACTCTGTGAGTGGGGGAGTCTGCAGTTACAGTTTCGGGATATTTCTCTTCAATAGAAATAAGCTCGTGAAGAAGTCGGTCATATTCGAAGTCCTCTATTTCGGGCTCATCGTTTTCGTAATATTTTTTGTTGTGGTAGTTTATGATGTCGCGGAGTTCTTCCGCACGTTTTCTCATTTCAATAAGTTCACTCATTAGTTATTCTCCTTGTTGAGAGTTCCTGCATAAAACTCATCTTTAAACCATATATCATCGATTTTGAACTCTTTGCAGTTAAGATATTCAAGTTCACCTGCATCAGTTGTGAAATCAAACTTGAGCTTATATGAGCAAAGGCATTGCTTTTTGAGTCCCGTCTTTTTGTTAAGGGCGTTGGTGCCGTATTTGCCGTCACCTAAGAGCGGATGGCCTATTGAAGCAAGATGAGCACGTATCTGATGAGTTCTTCCTGTGAGGAGATCAACCTCCACAAGGCTCAGACCGTCTTTGTGACCCAAAACAGTGTATTTTGTTTTGATATATTTGCTGTCGGGAGTTTGCTTTTTTGAGACGAAAACCTTGTTCTTCTTCTCGTCTTTGACGAGGTATCCCTCGAGGATATCACTGTCCTTTTTCGGCTTGCCGTGTACGAGACAAAGATAAATTTTGTGAAGCTCACGATCTTTCATTTTCTGATTGAGTACCCTGAGGGCTTCTGCAGTCTTGGCGCAGATAACTATACCGCTTGTATTTCTGTCGATACGGTTAACAAGGGCAGGTGTAAATGAGTTTTCACTGTCCGGATGCCATTCGCCCTTTTCAAAGAGATAACGCTTGGTACGGGTGATGAGGGTATCGATATATTCACTGTCATCAGGGTGGGAGAGAAGACCTGTCTTTTTGTTGAGGAGTATCACATTCTCGTCCTCGTAGACAATATCTATCTTTTTAGATGCCGACATAAAGTCATAGACAGTTTCCTTCTGAGCGAAAAACTCATCGTTTATATACATATCCACAACATCACCAAGATTAAGGCGTGTAGAAATCTCAGCTCTTTTGCCGTTGACCTTGATGCGCTTGATGCGGATATATTTATAAATCAGAGCCTTAGGCAAATTGGGAAATGATTTAGTGAGATATTTATCAAGTCGCTGATTAGCGTCATTTTTCTCAATAGTAAAGCTTTTCAAAATAAAACTCCCTTTTGCTATATTTAAAGTCATTATAACATATTTTTAAGGAAAAGTATAGTAAATTATGAATTATGAATGAGGAATTATGACTTGCTGACGGTAAGAAGGATACAGAAAAGCATAGAAGACTATGGATGTTTATAAAGTACTACAGTGTTTTAAGTGATAATGATACTGATAATGATACTGATAATGATACTGATAATGATACTGATAATGATACTGATACTGATAATGATAATGAGGCAGGCAAGCTGCCAAAAACAGAAAAACAAAAGAAAAAAATAATTTTCTGATTTTATTGACAAGGGGAATTTTTGCAGATAGAATTGAAGTAGAGGAAAACATTGGAGGTAAAATATATCATGAAGAAACTTTTATTTGTAATTATGGTTGTTATTATGTTGCTCACTGCCGTGCCTTTGAGTGGCTTTGTGGGTCTTGACCTGCCTGCTTTTGATTTAGGTATCAGGGCAAGTGCGCTCTCATCAAGCGGAACATGTGGTGAGAATGTTACCTACACCTACAACAGCTCGACCAAAGAACTCGTCATCAGTGGTGAGGGTCCTATGACAAACTATGACTATAGTGGCTCACCGTTTTATGGTAGTGACATTAAGAGTGTTGTTATTGAAAGTGGTGTAACAAAAATCGGTGATTTTGCTTTCTGTGGTTGCGACAGCCTCACAAGCGTAACAATCCCTGACAGTGTAACAACAATCGGTGATTCTGCTTTCTATGGTTGCGAAAGCCTTACAAGCATTTCAATCCCTGACAGTGTAACAACGATAGGTGATAAGGCTTTCGAATATTGCGACAGCCTCACAAGTGTAACAATCCCAGACAGTGTAACAACAATCGGTTGGTATGCTTTCGAATATTGCACCAGCCTCACAAGTGTAACAATGGGTGACAGTGTAACAACAATCGGTATTTCTGCTTTCCGTGATTGCTACAGCCTCACAAGTGTAACAATGGGTGACAGTGTAACAACAATCGGTAAGTATGCTTTCGAATATTGCGAAAGCCTCACAAGTGTAACAATAGGTGACAGTGTGACAACCATCGGTGATTCAGCTTTCTGTGGTTGCGACAGCCTCACAAGTGTAATAATCGGTGACAGTGTAACAACAATCGGTGATTGTGCTTTCTGTTATTGCGACAGCCTCACAAGAATAACAGTAGATGCTGATAATACTGAATATTCAAGCGACAGCAGAGGGGTTCTTTTTGATAAAAATAAAACTGTGCTGATTCAGTATCCTGCCGGCAATGCCAACTCATGCTATATAATTCCTGACAGTGTAACAACAATCGGTGATCGTGCTTTCTATCGTTGCCACAGCCTTGCAAGCATAACAATCCCTGACAGCGTAACAACAATCGGTTATATGGTTTTCTCTGATTGCGACAACCTCACTAGCATAACAATCCCTGACAGCGTAACAACAATCGGTGATTATGCTTTTTCTGGTTGCGACAGCCTCACAAGTGTAACAATCCCTGACAGTGTAACAACAATCGGTAGAGAGGCTTTTTCTGGTTGCGACAGCCTCACAAGTGTATATTACAAGGGCTTTAAAGAGCAGTGGCAAAAAATTAGCTTCAATTCAGGTAACAATTATTTATTAAATGCTGATATACAGTATCATTACGGCAAACATTCATACAATGCAGTTGTTACTAACCCCACTTGCACAGATAGAGGCTACACAACCTACACCTGCGAGTGCGGTGATACATATGTTGACAATTATGTAAATGCCGACAATCACAAAGACGACAATTTAGACTACAAATGTGACTATAATTGCGGTTATGAATTTGAAAAGCTTGCACCGGAAGTCTCAGATGAGCCCGAAAAAGAACTCAACTTCTTTGAAAAGATCGTTCAGTGGTTTAAGGATCTTTTTGATAAGCTTTTCGGTTGGATGAAATAATAAATTATGTAGGGGCGCCCATTGGGCGTCCTTGCTGGTTCTTCCTCGGCGGGAAAAGTGCTGTTTTTTACACTGAAATCAACCCGCGCTTCAACAGGCGCATTATATTGTTGATGTTAAGCTTTTTTATATGAAAAAATCAACATATTGTGTATGATTTTATTCTGATGTATACTAGTTGACATTTTTAACAAAATTTTTTTTGTAAAATCTATGATTTTTTTATCTTGAAATATTGATTTCTTGTTTTTATAGTGATAAAATAATAAGGTATTTTTAAACTACACTTCGAATACAAAAGGAGTATTTTAATGGAAAGAAAAACTGGTACTGTTTCCAGAGGTATCCGCTGCCCCATCATCCGTGAAGGTGATGACCTTGCTAAGATCGTTTGCGATAGCGTTATTGACGCTGCCAACAGCGAGGGCTTTGAGCTTCGTGATAAAGACGTTGTGGCTGTAACTGAATCAATCGTAGCAAGAAGTCAGGGTAACTATGCTTCTGTTGAAGCTATTGCTAAAGATGTTAAGGCTAAGTTCGGCGGTGAAACAGTTGGTGTTATTTTCCCGATTCTTTCAAGAAACCGTTTCGCAATCTGTCTTCGCGGTATAGCTATGGGCTGCAAGAAAATTGTTCTTATGCTTTCTTATCCAAGTGACGAGGTTGGTAACCATCTTCTCACTTACGATCAGCTTGACGAAGCAGGCGTTAATCCCTACAGCGATGTTCTTACACTCGCTAAATACCGTGAGCTTTTCGGTGAAAACAAGCACGAGTTCACAGGTGTTGACTATGTAGAATATTACTCAAACCTTATCAAGGAATGCGGCGCTGAATGTGAGGTTATCTTCGCAAATCAGCCTAAGGCTATCCTTGAATATACAGACTGCGTTCTCGCTTGTGATATCCACACAAGAGCACGCACAAAGAGACTCCTCAAGGCTGCAGGTGCTAAGAGCGTTTTCGGTCTTGACGATATCCTTACCGAATCAATCGACGGCAACGGCTTTAATGCAGATTTCGGTCTTCTCGGCTCAAACAAGTCAACAGAAGATACAGTTAAGCTCTTCCCCAAGGATTGTAATGAGTTCGTTTACAAAACTCAGGAATATCTCAAGGAAGCTACAGGCAAAAATATCGAGGTTATGGTATACGGCGACGGTGCATTCAAGGATCCTCAGGGTAAAATCTGGGAGCTTGCTGACCCCTGTGTATCACCCGGCTACACTGCAGGTCTCGAGGGTACACCCAACGAGCTCAAGCTCAAATATCTTGCAGACAATGACTTTGCAGGTCTCACAGGCGACGAGCTTAAGGCTGCTATTTCAAAGCGTATCGCTGAAAAGGGCGAAGAGAGTCTTGTAGGCAATATGGCTTCTCAGGGTACCACACCCAGAAAGTTCACAGACCTTATCGGCTCACTCTGCGACCTTACCAGCGGTTCAGGTGATAAGGGTACACCCGTAGTTCTCGTTCAGGGTTACTTCGACAACTACACCAACTGATTTTAAATCGGTTTTATAAAGTTAATATTTTCTGATATATAGGGAGGAATTTTAAATGAATTCAAATGTAAGACCCGACAGTATGGCTCGTATTACTACTAAAGAGCTTGCAGACGCTTTCATCGCAGAGCAGGTTGAAGCTGTACGCGCTCAGGTAGGCGACAAGAAGGTACTTCTTGCACTTTCAGGCGGCGTTGACTCATCAGTAGTTGCTGCACTTCTTATCAAAGCTATCGGCAAGCAGCTCGTTTGCGTACACGTTAACCACGGCCTTATGCGTAAGGGCGAAAGTGAAAATGTAATTGAAGTTTTCAAAAACGGTCTTGATGCAAACCTCATTTATGTTGATGCTACCGATCGTTTCCTCGATCTTCTTAAGGATGTAAGCGATCCCGAAACAAAGCGTAAGATTATCGGTGCCGAGTTCATCAATGTTTTCGCTGACGAAGCAAGAAAGCTCGACGGCGTTTCCTTCCTCGCTCAGGGTACAATTTATCCTGACATTCTCGAAAGCATCAAGCAGGCTGAGGGCAAGAAGGCAGTCAAGTCACACCACAACGTTGGCGGTCTTCCCGAAGATCTTCAGTTCGAGCTTGTTGAGCCCGTTAAACTTCTCTTCAAAGACGAAGTACGCGTAGTAGGTGAGGCTCTCGGTCTTTCACACGAAATGGTATACCGTCAGCCATTCCCCGGCCCCGGTCTTGGCGTAAGATGTCTTGGCGCAATCACAAGAGACAGACTTCACGCACTCAGAGAAGCAGACGCTATCCTCAGAGAAGAATTTGCAAAGAACGGCCTTGCTGAAAAGGTATGGCAGTATTTCATTGCAGTACCCGATATGAAGAGCGTTGGCGTTAAGGATGACAGCCGTTATGAGGGCTGGCCTGCAATCATCAGAGCAGTCAACACAAAAGACGCAATGACAGCTACCATCGAAGAGATTCCCTATGCTATTCTCCACCACATCACAAACAGAATCACAAACGAAGTTGACGGTATCAACCGTGTGCTCTTCGACCTCACTCCGAAGCCAACAGGCACGATAGAGTGGGAATGATGTGAAGGTCGTCAAAACCCCAGTAAAATAGGGCTTTATGAGACTTTTTAAGTCAAAATGGCAACGTTTTGGCAACAAAAAGTATTATTCTAAAAATTTAAAGAGGTGACCCCTCTCAGATGGACTGTTCAGTTCATTTGAGAGGGGTTATTTTATGTCTAATTTTATGTGAGGATTACTCTTTAACATTTCGAAAGATGCTTTAAGTTCTTTAACAGGTAAAGGCTGGAAACGACTTCCAGCAATTTGATCTTTGTTTTTTGTTTTAAAAATAACGGGAATTCGTACATCATATTTTCTGCAGAATTCACCATAGGTAGCTATCCCATCAGTAATATCTTTTGCAAAGTGCCTAAAAAAATCGATATAAAAGGCATATATCATTGCACTCATATTATCAACAAGGGAAGGTAGATCAATGTGTTCTTCCATTTGTTGTATGTCTGCTTTAGAATGTTTCCAATTATCAAACTTTAGTAAATGTTCTTTAGTGCAGATAATTCTACAGCCACTCTCAGCGCATTCTTGATATATTGAATATGGGAATTCACAGTGAACAATATAGTTTCTAAAATTTACCCAAAAACGATATTCCATGTTTTTATCATAAAACAAGTGTTGCATATCTTCAAAACATTTCAAATCTTCTTTATTTGCTTGTTTTGTTAAAATTCTTTTTTCCATATCGATATAAGTCTTTATCGAAGTAGCATAGTTTAAAACTGACTTGTTTGCAAGGGTTATAGCTCTTTCAGGAGAAATATTATGTGCTTTAATTTTTTGCAAATTTTGAGGACTCATAAAATTTTTTAAACTTTCTCCGTTTTCGACGACAATATCCTTAATTTGTGTAATGCTGTGATAAAGGCTACACACTCGAAAAGCAGAGTTTAATTGAGAGAGTTCTTCAGAAGTTATTTCATCCTTTATCATTATATCTGATTCAGAGTTTGGAGGAAGGTCTGTTTCGGCTACATATAAATATAAGTTACTCATAGCATCTCCCGTTATTTGTCAGTATTAGTTATTTATTTCGCGCAACTTATCCAAATCCTCTTTCGTCCTCTTAACCTCAACCTCAGGATAAGTATATCTCCACTGGTCATAATCCTCTTTGGTTATCTCTTCATTCTTGAACTTCTCATATTCCTTACACCAAGCATTAAAACGATCATTGAGAAGCATACCCTTATCTCTGTCAAGTCTGATACAAACCTCATTGTCAAGTTTGCCTATCTGAAAACCGCAGGTGTCTTCAAGAGCAAATAAAGTATGCATAATACCAATCTGACTTTCAATGTTGGGAACATCAAGAGCAAAAGTAGAAACATCTAATGCACGGGCAATATCTTCAACAAGATTTTCTTTAGGTGTTCTTGTACCGGCTTCGTACTGAGCCATACGGATATCCGCTGTTCTTTCAGGGAAACCGATTTCAATACCGAGCATCTTTTGTGTAATTCCACGCAGATTTCTGATAAAACGAATTCTGTCGCCAATTGCCATAGTTATCACTCCTAATATGTATTACATCTTGAATATTAACATATATGTTTAAGTTTGTCAAGATAATATAAACAAATAAGTTTAAGAAAAATAATTAGGGGACTTGACATAAACAAAAATGTTTAGTAGAATACGGTTAAACAAATCGGTTTAAGTCTAAACGAAATAATAAGGAGGTGATGTGATGTCTACCAAAAATTTTATGAGAGCTGATGAAGTAGCTGCAGAGCTGGATGTATCCGAGGCTTATGCATACAAGATAATTCGTCGGCTGAACGAGGAACTCAAAGCGAAAGGGTATATTACC
>JAZQUF010000166.1:0-10312 GCA_045631165.1 Acutalibacteraceae bacterium | reverse complement strand
ACCGCTTCAAGATACATCTTTTCTCCGTCGCAGGAGCCACCTGAAAACATATCGTTTGCCATTTTATAAGGGCTGTCAGCAGTAAAACCGTCCATTGAAATTTTATAGTAGGTCTGCTTGTCACTGCCCGTATTTCGTGATGTACCCGAGAGTCTTCCTTCTGTTACAACGGCAATATCTGTTACGCCCTCTCGGTAAAGCCAGTCAGCACATCCGTAAGCTGCTGCACCGCTGCCTATTATGAGAGCCTTATAAATCTTTCTCATAAACGCCTCACATTAAATCCGCCGTCGCAGTCTATAACTGTACCTGTGCAGAAATCAAAGTTGCCTTCTGCAACTGACACAACACACTTTGCAACATCCTCGGGCTTACCCATTCTGTTTATGGGAGTAATGCCCTCGGCTATGAGCTTTTCGTATTTTTCTTTGACTTTGGCGGTCATATCTGTCTCAATGATGCCGGGTCTTATCTCGATGACACTTACCCCGTACTCGGCAAGTCTTGCAGCGAAGAGCTTGGTTATCATTGAGATGCCTGCCTTTGAAATGCAGTATTCGCCACGGTTTACCGAAGCGGTATAAGCTGACATAGATGAGATGTTTACGATTCTTGATTTTTCATTCTCTATAAGCAGAGGAGTAAGCTCCTGAGTTACAAAGAATGTGCCTTTTAGGTTAATATCAGTAAGATAATCAAAATCATCGGGGGTGATTTCAAGAATGTCTTTTCTTTCTCTCGGTGCAACACCTGCATTGTTAACAAGCAAATCAAGCTTGCCGAATTTGTCTTTCACAAAGGAAGCGAGATTTTTTCTGTCCTCTTCATTTGAAATATCACAAGGTACGAAAAGCACCTTACCCTCATAGCTTTTTTCAAGCTCTTCTATTTCTTCGCCTTTATTTCGTGCGGTAACAATAACTGTAAAGTCTTTTTTGAGCAAAGCTTCAGCAATTCCCTTGCCGATGCCTCTGCTGCCGCCTGTTACAATTGCGGTCATAATTTTCACCTTATTTCTTTAAAACATATTTCTGATAATAGGGCATATAGCACTCACTGTCTCTGATAACACAGCCTGAAACAGTACCTGCTCGCATAAGCTCGGAGCATTTACTGCACTTGATACATACCTTACTTTTGTCGAGTGCACCATTCTGAAGATAGTCCTTATAGAATGTGGGATATGCAAATGTCATTCTGCCGAAGCCTGCTATATCACCGACACCCTCACTGAGTAATTTTTCTGCATAATCGATTGCATCTTCACCGGGATAAGTCAGAGCCGATACAACAAATTTCATATCGGGGAAGGCTGATGTGATTTCCTTTGTCACATCGTAAACTCTCTTCATACCGATGTTGCCGTCTTCGGGAGCTTTGACTGCATAGGGTCTGTTGGTATGAGGAATAAGATAGGGATTACCGATAGTGATATTTACAAGCTCAATGCCTTTTTCCTGAAGCTTTGCAATTATCTGCTTTGTTTCAGTAAGGTCGATTTCTTCATTTTCGTTAACACCGTAACCGTAGCCGTAGGGGAAACAGTCGCAGGAGTTGAGTCTTGTGGTAACAAAAGCCTTGTCACCGACAGCCTCTTTTACGGCATCAATGCAGTCAAAGTAAAGTCTTGTTCTGTTTTCGAAACTTCCACCGTATGCACCCTCACGGTTGTATGCACTAAGTAATTCATTAAAAAGATATCCGTGACAGCACTTGACATCCATTCCGTCAAATCCGGCTTCAAGAGCAAGTTTTGCAGCTTCAAAGTACATAGCAGGTATTGTGGCAAGGTACTCATCAGTAGCCACAACAAAGGGCTGATCTTCCTTACCCTTTTCCCAAACTTCATTTCTGTATGCGATGATGGGCTCGGGAGTGCCGTTGGGCTTGCTGTAACGTCCGCTGTGGGTCAGCTGAACAATAATAAGAGGCTCAAAGCCGTGAAGCTCCTTTGACTTTGATTTTATCTTGCTTACGATATCCTTAAAACTCTCAAGTGTATTTTCGTTTATGTAAAGCTGACGGGGGTTGGCTCTGCCTTCATTACATACAGCAGTTGCCTCAAACCAGATTATACCCGGAGCACCCTCAGCAAAACGAAGATATCTTCGTAAAGTAAGCTCATCGACGGCACCTTCGGCAGTTCCGTCACAGCCCTCCATAGGCTGAAAAAGAACACGGTTTTCTGCAGTTCTGCCGTAAATTTCTACGGGCGTTGAAATAAGATTTTTCATCATATCATTCCTTTATTTATATTCTTTATTATAATAACATTATAAAGATAAAAAAACAACATAATTTTCTGAGATTTAATAGGTGTTTTAGATGTAATGTTCAGAAGGCTGATTTTAAAACTGCGCTGTGCAAGATTGACATACAGCACATATGCGTCATAAATTCACAAAATCCGACAGCCTTGCAATTCGTAAGAAAATGGTCTGTTTTTTACTGAAACTATTGACAATTTGAAAAAATACCTCTAGAATCAATCATAGAACATTTGTTCGATAAATTGACAGGAGGAATTTAATGAATTATAATCGAATAACAAAAACTCACATTGAAACATTTGAATCAAAGCCTACCGGAAAAATAGTAACCGGTTTTGTTTGTAAAGATGATTTGAGCAATAAAGGTCTTTTGGATACTTATGATCCACCAATTGTTGCAACAAGCACAAAATGGAAAAATTGGATCACAATGCTTGATCCCAGAACATGCATATTTTGTTTATCAAAGCACGGCAAAATTTATGACTTTATTCCCGGAGAAACAGATGAAGTTCCTCCATTGCATGATAGATGCAGATGTAGACTCGAGGAGTTGAAAGCGATTCTTTCAGGAACGGCAACAAAGAACGGAATAGACGGAGCGGATTATTGGCTTAAAAATTTTGCAGCATTACCTGAATACTATATTACAAAAACTGATATTGCTATAAGCGGTTGGAGGTGGGGTAAATCACCTGTAAATTTTGCTCCGGGTAAAATGATAGGCGGAGATATTTATTTTAACAGAAACGGTCATTTGCCGTCTGCACCGGGTAGAATATGGTATGAGTGTGATATTAATTATTATAGCGGAAAAAGAAACGGACACAGAATTTTATATTCCAATGACGGTTTAATATTTGTAACCTACAACCACTACAGAACTTTTTATGAAATAATTTGAGGTGATTTTTATGGAGAAACAAGAAAAATTATTTGTTGATTTTACAGAGTGTAAATATTTTGCAGAAATGCACAAAAGAATAAAAGAAGGTTTGAATTTTCCTGATTATTACGGTGAAAATCTTGATGCACTCTGGGATTTGATAAGTGAACCGAGAGATGCTTTTATTACGATAAAAGGTATTAAAGATCTGCCTAAAAGCTTTGATGAATACATTGAAAATCTTTTGAAAATCTTTGAGGAAGCAAAAGAACTGCAGAAGCAATACGGTTGTAATTTTGATTTTACTCTTGAATGATTTATAATCATAAAACATATCTTACTACACTTACTACAAAACTTACTACAATTAACACGGCGAATATAGTAGTAAGCAGTAGGATATAGGGAAAATCAAAAAAACGGTTGTGCTTTTTCGCAGTTTACAGAAGAATACAGACGGATATAAATTGCGGGAGTCGAGGTCCCCACAATGAAATCGATCGATAAATAAGGCATCTTTATCGGTGTTATAAGTTACTATATATTACCAAAACGTACTGTTGTATCGTTTGGTGTACCTAATGAATTTACATCATAAAAAATAGTAAAAACAGGTAAAACAAATTCCAATTTGCCGATATATAAAGCTTGACCCCTGACTTTCGATTTTGAAAAGTCAGGGGTATATTTATTTGGTTTTAATTGTGTTCTCTCAGCAAATTCTTAACTGCCTTATTCCATTCATCGGGCTTTTCGAAGTTCGCCATATGAGATGCATTTTTAATCTCGATAAACTCTTTCTTTGGTGCTGTGAGGTTGTCGAACCAACGCTTTGCAGTAGGTTTAGGACAAACCATATCCTCTTCGCCGAAAATGATAAGTACAGGCACACTTAACTCGGTTATGGGAGTAATCATATCTGTTTCGTCCATTTCAGCATTTAAAGCTATAAGTGATTTTACTATGCCAAGCAAAGCGGCAGGAAGATGTATGCCATAGATCTTGGAGTAAAGCTTAATGTATTGAGATAAGTACTTGCCCATTGAGGGGCCATTTGTGCTGAAATAGCCTGCATATTTGAAAACAGTTGAAAGTACAAAGCTTTTAGCTTTTTTGTTGTCTGTTTTATATGTATTTCCATCAGGCTCGCCGAAATAGTCAAGCTGTTGCAATACCTTTGCATCGTTTCTCTTTGTGGCTTCAGCTTTGAGAAAATTGTATTTATCAATTTCAGCTTCGATTGCAGAAACCTTCTGACCTGTGCCGATATAATACTCGATGTATTGGGGATACATATGCGTAAATCTCAGAGCAATATATGAGCCGAAAGAATGTCCCGCAATATATATCTTATCCTTATTGTATTCTGTTCTAAGATATTCAACAAGTTCTTTAAGGTCTGTTAGTAAGGTGTCTATATCAAGCTTTCCTTTGCTGCAACTTAAACCGCAACCTCTCTGATCCCAGCAGATTACAGTATAGTATTCGGCAAGCTCACTGCTGTACTCTTTAACAAGAGGTCTGTCGGGAAGGCCTGCACCACCATGAACTATCAACAGAACAGGATTTTCACGGTTGGTACGCATAGTCATAATGTTCTGACGGGAATTATTTATTTCGATATATTGATCAAAAATCTCCATAGTCATTCTCCTTGAGTTTTATTGATGGTTAATATCAGACAGTTTCGTAAGGCCAGTCAATTATTCCGCCGAATTCTTTAATATTGGTATATCCCAACTTTACAAGCTCACTTGGGGCAAGCTTGCTTCCTCTGCCGCTTCTGCAATAAACGAGAATAAGCTGATTTTTATCTTTGAGTATGCTTTCAGCTTTGTCGGTGATTTCATAGTCGGGTATAAGAATGGCACCCTCTATATGTGCCTCATCGTATTCTTCCTGTGTACGAACATCAAGGATAATATAACCATCTTGTGTGTCCATTATTTCTTTAGCCTCGGCAGGAGTTATCTGTTCGTATGAATTTTCCATTTCGTTTTCACCACCTGATGTGCAGCCGTAAAGTACAGCGGCACATGTAATTATCAATATCAGTATTACCGAAAATCTTTTCATTATCAGTATCGTCTCCTTTTGTTTCAGCGAGGATTTATATCTTGTGTGGTTTAGTGGCAATCATCTTAAGGAGCTCACCAACAGTACCTTTTTTCTCCTTATATCTTTCACCGCGGACAATCATATACTCCGCTTTGCAAAGAGTTATATCTGTACCCTTGCAGGACAGAATATCTCTGTCGCAGACGAAAAAGTCAGCATAGTTGCCTGCTTTAAGGGTACCGGTACTCAGCTCGCCAAGCATCTTCGCAGGGTTGACTGTGTAAGTCTTGAGGGCCTCGTAGGGTGTTATAGATTGGTCTTGCAGATAGAAATCTACCATACCGAGCATCTGCTCATAGGGGTTAACCGACTGAACAGGAGAGTCACTTGAACCGCAGACACATACATCACTGTTCATTAAATCCTTAAGGGGAAGCTGTCTGTTTATGATGCTTTCGGGTAAGAACTGCTCATAGCTTTTAAGGAAATGCTTGTCTATCCAGGAAAAACCGGGCTGAACAGTAATAGCAAGGGGAAGCTTTTTGATAAGCTCCACTGCCTTTTGTGATGGGAATTCAAAGTGGTCAATTCTCATCATAGCACCACTTGTGGGGATACGATTTTCAAGTTCACTGTAAACTTCAGCGATCTGATCAATGGCACTTTCACCGATAGCGTGACAAGAAAGACGGATGTCTTTAGCGATAGCTTCACTGACCTTGGACTTGATTTTATCCTTTTCGTAGTAGCAATGACCTTGTGTGCCGTTGTCTTTGTAAGGCTCATTGAATGCCGCACTGTGTGAGCCAACTGAGCCGTCAAGCTCCCAGACACCACAACCACCGGCACGAAGAGTCTTTTGTTTTTTGCTGAAGCTCTGCAGTCTGTCATAGTCCATATATTGTGGAAAAAGTCTTACGTCAATATCCATTCTCTCAGCAAGAAAAGCAAGAGCTTTTGTGAGAATGTCGTTTTCAACATCTTCGTTGCCGTCCATAGCGCAGACTCTGCTGATACCATAAGACGCACAGAGGTTTGAAAAGTTAGCGATACCCTTAGCAATAATAGAAGGAGTAACGTTTGAAGCAATAAGATTAGTAACCTTACCTTGCATAAACTCGTGAGCTTCACTTGAGAAAATGCCATCGCTGTCATCTGTAGGAAGCTTCAGCATTTCCATAAGCTTGGTTGAAATAGCACTGCTGTGACCGTCGATGCTGTATACAATCATCGCTCTGCCATCTGACCATTCGTCAAGCTCAAATCGTGTGGGAAGTCTTTTCTCATTAACTGCAGAGATAATAAAGCCGTTGGCGGTGATGATTTTCTGCTTGGGATTTGCTTTGCAGAAAGCCTTGACTCTTACACCGATGTCAGCCATATTGTCAGGCTTTACACCCTCCGATGTGATTTCGCAGATGTTAAAGCTTGCAGCTGCAAGTACAATAGTATAAAGCAAATGAAGATGTGAGTCTGTCATTGTGGGGTACACGTGCTTGCCCATAAGGTCAATCTTTTCATCGAAAGTACCCGACGGGATTTTGTCACCTGTATATGTTATCTTTTCACCCTCAGTGACCATTACGGAGAAAATATCATCCTCCGATACCATAGAGTGAATTTTACCATTAAAGTAGAGTCTTTTCATCATACAGGCACCACATTACCAACAGCCATAAGAAGCTGTGCGATGATAACAAGAATCTGTACAAAGGTACCACACTTGTTGCCAAGGGTACTGTCACCCTCGTCCTTAAGGCTCTTTCTGTAAGCGGGGATAACAAGAATAGCGATAAGAATACCGATAAGACCGCCACCTATTCTCATAAACTCCATAAAACCACCAAGGTTAAGGAATGTCATAAGAAGAGAGGGGAGAGTAGCGATAATCCAGCAGATACGCTTGTCTTTCTTAATCTGCTCTTCTGTGATATCAGCAAGAGCAAGTGAGATTGCCCAGTAGCTTGTAAGCATAGCGAGAATGGTAAAGAGTGAGCCTGCAATCTGTGCCCAAGAGCCGATGCCCTTACTCCAACCAATCATAGCAACTTCTGTAACTTCTGTTGAAGCGAGAAGAGCACAGAGAGTGATAACAACCATAAGCACAAGGTTATTTGTAAGGCCGAGGAAAACTGCCTTTTTAACCTTTTTAGCATCAGCATCAAGACCTTTCACCGCCTGGGGTACAGAGAAGAAAGCGGAGAAGGCAAGCATTGCCATACCAAAGAAAGCAAGGATATGATTAGGCTGACCGATGCTGAAATTAAGAGGGTTAGTGATGTTGAAGAGTGAGCACACACCAAGTACACCGATAACACCGAAGATAACTGATACTGCAACTGTTTCGCTAAGACCAACAGCCTTAAGACCGAAGAGTACAACACTTGCGGCAGCTGTATAGAAAATAAGCTTTGAAACTATCATCGGTACACCGATAAGGTCAGTGATGATTTCAGCGGCACCTGAGATGTAAGCTGCAAGGTTTGTGAACATAACGAGAGCCATTACCACAAAAAAGAAAAGTGTAATCGGCTTCTGATATTTACCTGTGAAGAGGTACTTCGAGAAAACTTCAACAATCTGTGATTTGCCGCCGCTTTTGATTGAGATATCGGCAATCATAAGGTGGATGATTAAGTTAGCGAGAAATGACAGCACAAGAATAACCATAGCCATTAAAATGCCGTTCTTTTCGGCAAGGTAGGGCATAGCCATAATACCGCCGCCAACGCCATAACCTGTGATTATGCAGGCGCTTTGCCATACTGAGAGTTTGTTCTTTTCCATATTTTTACACTCCTTAAGTTTAACTGATAATGTCATTATATACCAAGAGAGAGGTTAAGGCAAGCATATCACAAATTATATGGTATTTTATGAAAGATTGATACAATACCAGTAAGGGTGGCATTTTATGTTTGAGTATGCTATAATCATATCATAAATAATTTTTGGCGGTGTGCTATTATGAATGCAGTGAATCGTAAAATAATAAACGCTATCATAGAAAAAGCGGAAAAACTGTGTCCCGATTCGTTGGCTCTTATCGGTGTTTACGGATCGGTCAATACAGGAGATGATTATGCTAAATCAGACCTGGATTTGCTTATTCTGATTGAGAATGAAGAGGGCTGCAAACTCTCTGCAGGATTTATTCTTAATGACAGCGGGGTAGGTTATGATATTTATTGCACAGACCGGAATAATCTGCACCACGAAGCTCAGTGCCATCAGGCTCATATTTCAAAGTTAATGGATTCTGAAATTGTATATATCAAAAATCAGAAGGCATATGATGAGCTGTGTAAATTAAGAGAAGATACAAAGTTGTTTTTGAAATCTGATGAACGGTACAAAAGGGTTAATGAGCTGATAGCAAAAGCAAAAATAGCATATGCAGATGCACTTTTATGTGACACATTGGGTCAGGTACGATTAAAGGCATTTGGTGTAATGGACAGTCTTCTGAATGCGGTTATGCTCTATCACGGAAAGTATTTCAGACTCGGTGTGAAAAGAACCTTTGATGAAATAGCAAATCTGCCCGTATCCGATGAGCTTTCAGACAATATGAGAAAAATCGCTGCAAGCAAGGATGCCTCTGAAATAAGAGATTTATTGAAAAGTCTGCTATTATATACAGAAAAACACACCCTTCAGAAAAAAACAAAAGCAGAACCCTCTTCAGTGCTTACAGGTACTTACGAGGAATTGTATTCCAACTGGAGAAATAAAGTCGAAGAGGCTGCAGATAACAGTGATGTATTCTCTTGTTTTGCAAATATGTGCTGTTTTAATTATATGCTATCCGATATTTCGGCAGAGTTCAATATCGGTGACTGCAATATTATGGATGAATATAATCCCGAAAATCTGACGGATAATGTGCTGATTTATGACAAGCATCTGGAAGAATATGAAAAGGTCTGCAATGAAGCGGGAATAAAAATCAGACGCTTTTCTGATGTTGATGCTTTTGTGGCAGATTATTTGAAAAATCAGTAAAAAGAGAATTTGTTATTGAGGAGAATTGATATGAGTAATTTTCGTTTTGGTATTATGGGCGCGGCTAAAATTGCAAACAAGTTTTGTGAAGCAGTAGCTCTAATTGATAACTGTGAAGTGTGCGCAATTTCAAGCAAAAGCTTTGACAGGGCAAAAGAGCTTGCTGCTAAGCACGGTGTAAATAAATATTATGACAGTTATATAGAAATGCTTGAAGCTGAAAAGCCCGACTGCGTATATATTGCCGTTACAAACAATGACCATTACCGTCTTACAATGCTGTGTGTTGAAAGAGGTATTCCTGTATTATGCGAAAAAGCTATGTTCCAGAATTCGGATGAAGCGAAAAAGGTTTTTGAGTCGGCTGCAAAAAATAATGTTTTCGTTATGGAGGCTATGTGGAGCCGTTTCTTACCTGCTATCAACAAGGCAAAAGAGTGGATAGATAACGGCGAAATCGGTATTCCTGAAATCTCACAGTTTTCAATCGGCTTCAAGGCTGCCGAAGATAATGAAAATAGATTTTTTAATCCTTTGCTTGGTGGCGGTGCGTCAAAGGATATTACTGTTTACGCCTATGAAATTACTACATATCTCATTGATCAGAAAATAAAAAATATGCACGTTTCTGCTACATGGAGTGACAGCGGTGTAGATGCCAATAATCATATCAGTATTGAATTTGAGCATACCTTAGCAGATCTGACAGCATCTATTATGACCTCAATTGATGATGCGATGATAATATACGGAAAACACGGAAAGATTGTTATCCCTAATCCTCATCACTCAAGCGAATGCTGTTTATATGATATCAGCGGAAATATCAGGGAGCATTTTGAAGATAAAGAAACGGTAAACGGCTTTACTTATGAAATCAGTGAAGCTATGAGATGTATCAAATCAGGCAAAACAGAAAGCCCTGTTGTTCCGTGGAAGGTTACAATAGAGTGTTCCGAGCTGTTTGATAAAATAGAAGAAACACAAAAGCAGTGAGTATCGACGGATAAATAAGAATTTTACGGTCTGTTAGAAGTTACGAGGGAGATGAATCTATGAGCAAAAGAACAAGACAATATATAGGATTGCTGTC
>JAZQUF010000165.1:0-10507 GCA_045631165.1 Acutalibacteraceae bacterium | reverse complement strand
CATTTGTTGTGTCTGATTGATTATTCTTCTTCAACCTTGAAACCTTTTTTGATAAGGAAGAAGAGAGGTATAAGTGTAATAACTGAAACGATTGCTGCATAAAGGAACATGCTCTTTGCGGGTACGATTGTTTCTACACCGTATTCGTTGATGTATGTAATCATTGAGCTTCTGCAAGCAATATCACCGATAGCAGGACCGAGTACCATAGGAATAAGTACGAAGAATATCATTCTGATACCCTGGAAAAGACCTGCCTTACCTGCAGGAATAAAGTCTTTTACAGAAGCATTGAAGAGGATACCGAGCACAACATAGCCTATAGCTGTGGGAGCAACACCGATAAGCACGCCCTTGATGTTTGTTGTTGTTGAAAGCACCAACAGACCGATTGTCATAAGTGCAACACCAATAGCAAGACCCTTTCCCTTGCTCTTGCCTGCAATTTTGAGAAGAAGCACGATACCTGCAACAAGGAATGCTACAGCCAATACTGCAACAATAATTGTGCTTGTTGAAAGAAGATTTGCACCACCGGCTGTGTTATCGGGGATAACAACATACTGGAGATATACAAGAAGATAAGGGAAGAACACCTGAATTGCTATACTGTAGGCACCTAAAGCAACAAGTGCAAGGTAAAGTCTTGAGTTTTCTTTGATTACTGAGGGTCTGAAGCCGTAGAAAAGGTCTGCCCAATAGCTTGAGGAAACCTCGTTTTCTGCTGAAATCTGCTTGGGATTATCAATAATAAAGAAACCGAGCACACCGCAGAGTGAAACAATAAGACCTAAAATGAGGAAGAAATTTCTGTAAGAAACTGCACCTGACTGTGCAAATGAACCTACACCCATAACGGCTACCATTGATAAGAAGCCTACAAATGTAAGGGCTGTTTCAACTGTGGGACGGATTTTCGGAGTAGTAACATCAGTTACCCATGCGTTAAATGATGCATCGTTACTTGCCGAGCACATAAATGTCATTACGATATGCATAAGAATAACCACCCAAACTGTTGCTCCGAGAATCTTTGCTTCGTCTGAAAGGTTAAGAAGTGCTGAAACACCGTCTCTTGTAATAAAGCCGAAGGATGCTGTTATGATACCCCATAACAAATAACCTGCAGAGATGAAAAGCTTACGGTTTTTCATCTTGTCACTGAGAGTACCCATTATAAAGGTTGATACTACAGCTGCAATTGCTGAAAGACCAACCATACGGCTGATTGCCGTTGTGGGAGCCATTGTACCTGCCATAGCCGCTGTAGATGCACCTGCGTATACGGAGTTGTACAGGAAGGTATTGAAATACATATTTTCAATGTTCCATGCAATACCACCCATAAAGCTGAACAGGCAGATGCCAAACCACATCTTTTTCGAAAGTTTGTTTTCCATTGTTTTTGTCTCCTTTTAAAAATAAAAATCTACTCTACTATTATAGCAGAGTAGCAGAAAAAATCAAATAGTATTGAGATATTTTTCAAAATTTTTATTTTTCATTGTCTTAACAAGCAGAAGTCCGAGTGTGAAACATACCACGAACTCTCCAAAAGCCACGAGACCTGCCTGAGTCAGGAAGCTTAAGAAATTAAACGTCCCATCAATAAAGAAAATTTCAATCTCAAGTCCGATTATAATGCCATTAAAAATTGCAGGCATCAGCGCTGAAATATAAGGTACACCCTTAAAGGTGATGTTCCTTGTCTTATAAATGCAAAGACAAGCAAGAAAGCTTGCAAATGTACCCATAATCATATCAACGGGCAAAGCGCCAACTGACACCACATTTGCTAACAGACATCCGATAGTCAGCCCGGGTATTGCTGATGGGGTGAAAATGCAAAGCATTGTCAGTGCTTCACTTAGTCTGAACTGTACAGCCATAGAAGTGCTGTTTGGAAAAATTGCCTCCTGAGCATAGGTGAGAGCCACATATAGCGCAGCAATAACTGCACCGGTAACCATACGGTGATTCTTTTTACTGATATTCATTTTTTGCGCTCCTTTAGTTTTGATTTTAAACGAAAAGCTTATTCCTTGTTCGTTTAGGTCAGGAAGGTTTCGAACTGACCGCTTTTTTCAAAGCAAAAAGAATTATACTATAGTTAATCTAAAAAAGCAAGTCCTGATGATATTAATTTATTGATTTTCCGCTACTGTTTTGGCAAGGCTCTCAGCCACGCTTTTACAAAGCTCCTCACTATCAGCTTCAACCATAACTCTTATTACATTCTCGGTACCAGATGCTCTCAGAAGCACTCGTCCTCTATCTTCAAGCCTATCCTCTGCCGCTTTTACGGCAGTATACACCGATGCCGATGCCATAATCTTATCTTTATCTCTTATACTAACGTTAATCAAAGTCTGAGGATAAGTCCTGAAATCTGCTGTAAGCTCGCTGAGCTTTGCTTTTTCAGAAAGCATAATCTCCATAATTTTGAGACTCGTAAGAATGCCATCTCCTGTTGTAGCATATGAAGAGAAAATAATGTGTCCTGATTGCTCTCCTCCCAGCTTATATCCGCCTTTTTTTATTTCATCATAAACGAATCTGTCTCCTACCTGAGTCTGAATTACATTTATACCCGTTTTCTCAAGAGCCTTAATAAGACCAAGGTTTGACATAACTGTGCTGACAACGGTATCTCCTGTAAGAAGCCCTTTATTTTTCATATATTTCGCTGCTATATACAGTATCTTGTCACCATCAACCACATTCCCTTTTTCGTCAACACAAAGACATCTGTCTGCATCTCCGTCAAAAGAAAAGCCGATATCAAGCCGCTTCTCCTTGACAAAATCTCTTATTGAATCCATATGTGTGGAGCCAACCATATAGTTAATATTAAGACCATTAGGCTCAGCACCTATCTGATATACTGCGGCACCTAGAGCCTCAAAGACACTTTTTGCTATATTCCAGGCACTACCGTTGGCGCAATCCAGACCTACACGTAAACCCTTGAAGGAATAAAGGCCCAAAGATATGAGATAACCCGTATAACGGTTTCTGCCCGAAACGAAGTCAACGGTTTTTCCTATCTTATCCCTTTGAGCAAAAGGCAGGGTCATACTGTCGCTATCGAGATACTCCTCTATTAAGTCAGTTATCTCCTCTCCCATTTTTTCACCCATACTGTTGAAAAGCTTTATTCCGTTGTCATAGTAAGGATTGTGACTTGCAGATATCATAATACCGCAGTCAAATTCATCGGTACGTGTGATAAAGGACACGCATGGTGTAGTTGTCACATGAAGGAGATATACATCACAACCCGACGCTGTAAGACCTCCCACAAGAGAATATTCCAACATATATCCAGAGCGTCTTGTGTCCTTACCTATAAGAACCTTAGCAGGGAATATATCACCCGATTCCTCGTGCTTTCTTTTCAGATACCAACCTAAAAATCTGCCCACCTTGTAAGCATGATCCGCTGTTAGATTTATATTACTTTCACCACGAAAACCATCCGTACCGAAATATTTTGACATAATATCAATCCCTTCTCAGTTTATTCACACAGACATCCTGACTTTTGACGATACAATCACTTCCCTTTGTTCCTCTCAGAGAAGTCAGAGGATAAACTGTAGTATTTCTGCCGATTATAGTGCCCGGATTCAATACACTTCCGCAGCCTATTTCTGCTTCATCACCTATAATTGCTCCGAATTTTTTCATCTCTGTGTTTATAATTTCTCCATCTATATCCAGGTGAACCTCGCTTTTATCAGACTTGACATTAGAAGTTATCGCTCCTGCACCAAGGTGAGCCTTATAACCTAAAATACTGTCGCCGATGTAATTATAGTGAGGCACCTGAACACAGTCAAAAAGTATCGAGTTTTTTATTTCCGTAGAATTGCCGACAACACAGTTTTTACCTATAAGCACACTGCCACGTATAAAGGCGCAGTGTCTGACTTCAGTGTCTGCCCCGATTATACACGGCGGAGAAATCTGTGCACTTTCAGCTATCACAGCTGTTTTGTGTATCCAGATATCCTTCGCTACGTTATTGTATTCACATTTACTAAGGCTCTCGCCCATAATACAGATAAACTCTTTAAGCTCTCTGAGTGCTTGCCAGGGATATCTGAAAGAAAGCAGATAATTCTTTGCCAGAGTATTATCAAGACAACAGAAAATATTGATATCAAACATAGTTTCACCTCACAAAAAAATAAGCCATATCTTACTTCGCTTTTGACATCCGCGATAAGACATAGCTTATACTCTGTTTTACTTCTTATTTACATTTATCCATTATAGGGAGAGACAATTCTGCAACCTCTTTCGGAGAGTACTCCATCATCATATGGCCGCCCTTTTCGAAGTTAAAAATACTCTTACCCTCGGGAGCTGAATCAATAATCTTCTGAAGATTTTCTGCCGATGCAACTTTATCCTCACTTGCAGTAAAAATAACACAAGGAATATCAAGGGCACTCAGCTTTTCAAAATCGGTATCTCTTGTATGAGATGACATAATACTTATACCTGCACCTGTACCGTCAACACTCATAGGCGCTGTAATTCTGCTAAGGTCATAATCTTTTGCATACTCCTTACTGCTGAAGCTCATCTCAACAAGCATTCTGACAAGCGGCGGCATTCTGAGGGCAAAAGACAGCATTACACTCATTACTTTCTGCATAAGGCAAGATCCTGACAGCTTTGCAGTAATGCCTTCAGCTTTAACGTTTGTCTGCGGAGCATAAAGAACCAGTCCTATGACATCCTCACTATAGTCTGTAGCTATGTTGATTGCAATACCGCCACCCATTGAATGACCGCCTACGATCCATTTTCCACCCAGACTCTTCATAAGTCCGTGAATAACCTCTTCTCTGTCAATAAGCTCTGTTTCACTTGTCTCCCTTGACGAATATCCGAAGTTAGGTGCATCAACGGTAACAACGTCGTATCCTGCCGTCATATATTCCTCTGCAACACCCTCAAGAGATGCCGTTGAAAGACAGAATCCGTGTACCAGAAGTATCTGCCTTTTATCGGATAGATCTCCGTCATAGACTCTATAATGAAGCGTATAGTCCTTATATGAAAAGAAATTACTGTTGTCATAAGGCATATCCGGTATTGGCACAGCAAAAACAGACACCGGAATTCCCAAAACCATTGTTAAAGTCAAAAGTACAGCTAACACTTTTTTCATATAATATTTCTCCTTTTATTATTATGTCTTCATCCTTAAATATAATACAGCATCCTCAATATATTTTTCAAGAGATAAATAAAATATTAATACATTCCTTTATAGTACTGCATATCTTAATAATATTCTGTTAATATTTATTGCAATTCATTGCAATATTCCACAGAGATGCTATACTGAAATTAATAAAATAACGAGGTGATAATATGTCAATTCAACAGCTGACAACCCATGCAAAACATATTATATGCGCTCTTTTGGCTCTGATCCTGCCATTTTTGGGAATCGGTATACCTGAGCTTGGTGCTAAAGGCCCGGAAGACACAGAGATTGTGAGAATTATGTCTTTCAACGTCAGAGATGGTGAATTTGACCGCGAGGAAATAGTACCTCAGGTTGTTGCAGACTATATGCCTGACTCTGTCGGCCTTCAGGAGTGCGAGGGCACCTGGTATCTGACACTAAAAACCTATCTTCCGGACTATAAAATTATCGGAGTTGGCAGATGGACCGGTATTCAGCAGCTTGGTGAATCTACTGCAATTATGTTCCGAAAGGATAAATATAAGCTTGTTGATTGGGGAACATTCTGGCTTTCAGAAACACCCTACATCCCCTCAATCGGTTGGGATGCTAACTACGCCCGAACCTGCACCTGGGCAATACTCGAAAACAAAGAAACAGGTGAACAGTACGCGCATTTCAACACCCATCTCGACAATGGCAGTTGGGATGCAAGACTCAACGGACTTGCTATGATACTTGAACGAATTAAAGAATATGATATACCCGTCGTGCTCACAGGTGATTTCAACTTCACAAAAGGCACTGCGGCATACAGACAACTCACAGCTGATATGACAGATGTTTCTTCAGTTGCACAGACAGCTGACAACGGCGGCACGGCTCACGGATACGCAGGCGGTATCGGCACAGCGCCCATTGATTTCATCTGCATCAATGATAAAATTGACACGGTTAAGACCTATAAAATCATCCGTGACAAATATAACGACAGATACGTTTCAGACCACTACCCTATTTATTCAGATATGGTATTTTAAATCGAATAACATAAAAACTCAGGGACTGCATTAGAATGCAGTCCCTTTGATATTAACCTTTTCTTCTTGAATAACCGCCGTGTTTGGAGTCAGTGGAGCGCTTGAGGTCTGTCATTTTTTCATCGCTGACCTGCTTAAAACGTGCCATCATATCCTCGAATGACATAGCACTGTCGTTTTGCTGTTTAGGCTGACCCTGCCATACATTGCTGTTTCTGGGTCTGTCGTTTCTTTTTGGTCTGGGGGCAGGCTCACGCGGAGTATCCTCAGCTTTCTTGATTGAAAGGCTGATTTTACCCTCGTCAGTGATATTAACGATTTTGACCTTTACATCCTGACCTTCCTTAAGAAAATCCTTGATATCCTTAACAAAGGAATTAGACACCTCAGAGATATGTACCATTCCGCTTTTTCCGTCAGGCAAACTTACAAAAGCACCGAAAGCTGTAAGACCTGTAACCTTACCTTCAACAATCGCTCCAACTTCAAGCATAAAAAGATGTTGTCCTCCTAAGATTTATTCACCGAAAGATGAGTTGTAATAAACCTTCTCACCCGGCTTACAATAGCCATATTTTTCTCTGGCAATTTTTTCAAAATAGTCGTCATGGTTTTCTTCGTTGAGGATTTCTTTTATATCTTCGCTTTCCTCATCGAGCTCAGTAATATCCTGCTTCACAGCTTCGATTTCCTTATTAAGCTCACCAAGCTTAATATAGTTTGATGAAATCTTTCCGAAAAGCACCATAAAACCCATAACTGCAAGCACAATCCAAAGGAAGTGCACTTTGCGAATTTTTTTCTTTTTCGGTTTTGCATCGCTGATATTTTTGACAGCCAAAACTAACACTCCTTTGAAAAAATCAATATATAGTTAAGTATACGTATTTTTTTTATTTTTTCAAGTGTATTTTAACAATATTAATTATTTTTTTCTCCGCAATTTTAATTTTTCTTTCAGTTTTATTCTACTTTCTGTTTTTTTCTTGATTTCAGAAAGAATTCTAACTGTTTTATTAAGAAAAAATACTACAGGATAGATTGCAAAAGATATAACATCAGCTAAAAGCTTTGATACAAAAACCACAGGCTTTTCAATATATTTTCCCAAGGTGAAATGAAAAGCAACGGCTCCCATCACCTGCGCAATGATAATGTTGAGTCTGACAGTACCGTTATTATAAACAACCATATAGAAAAAAGATAGCAACGTCGCCAATAAAGAAAAACATAGATCAGCTGTTATTATCACAGGTCTTTTCTTTCCGAAGGAGCGAAAAAATGAAAAAATTACATCATATAAAAAACCTATAAGCACACCCGGACCAACAGCACTTATAAATATCAGCACCTGATCTGACAATGGTTCTCTGTAAGTCATCTGAACACCTTAGAAAAAAAACTCTGACTTTTAGGACCCTGATCAACATAAACAAGTGAACTGATTTTACCGTCAACGCTCATTTCACCTTTATCTATATCAAGAGAGCTTATATGAAGACCTGCACCGTTAATTGTCAGCTCACCATAGTCCGTATATGCTATAATTGTAGCTTCGTCAAAAGAGTCAACATCCGTTACACCGCTCAGAGTAAGCTCTGACCGATCTTTGAGTATAAGATTATGGGGCAGCTTTATTTTATCTTTATTATATTCATTCATAACAACACCTCAGTTATATTTATTATATTTTCAGGTGAGTTATGAGTTTTGTTTTATGCACTCGCCGTGCAGACGTTACTTTTGCCAACGCTAAAAAGTAACCAAAATGCGCTGTTATTGGTGTACTCTCAGTTGTTTTTTCAGCTCATTGCCCCCGCAATTCTGCATTCTGAATTTTGAATTCTGCATTAAAAAAGGGAGCCTTTTTCAAGACTCCCTGATTTATTTTACTTATACGCTCCAAACGATTTCGTCTTCGACTTCTGCAGGAGCAGTTGTGTCAACAACTTCAACATTGTTGTAGCACTTCATACCTGTACCTGAGGGAAGAAGCTTACCGATGATAACATTTTCCTTAAGACCAAGGAGAGGATCAACCTTACCCTTGATAGCTGCATCTGTAAGAACTCTTGTTGTTTCCTGGAATGATGCTGCTGAAAGGAATGAGTCTGTAGCAAGTGAAGCCTTTGTGATACCCATAATCATAGGTGTGAAGGTAGCTTCCTGAAGCTCTTCGCCTGTTTCGGCTGCTCTTTCTCTTACCTTGATGTTAGCATCACGGAGCTCCTTCTTATCAACAACGCTGTTGGGAAGAAGATCTGTATCGCCTGCTTCGTCAATTCTGATCTTTCTCATCATCTGACGTGCGATAACCTCGATGTGCTTATCATTGATATCAACACCCTGGGTACGGTATGTCTGCTGTACCTGTGAGATAAGATAGTCATGAACTGCGCTTACGCCCATTACATTAAGTACATCCTTGGGATCGATTGAACCTTCAGTGATGGTTTCACCCTTCTTGATGAACTGACCTTCTGATACTCTTGCACGAGCGTCGAATGTGAGGAAGTATTCTCTTCTCTCGCCTGTTTCCTGATTTGTAACAACGATGTGAGGATTCTTCTTGATTGTCTCGAAGGATACAACACCGTCGATTTCTGTAAGGATAGCAAGAGTCTTGGGTTTACGTGCTTCGAAGAGTTCTTCGACACGGGGAAGACCCTGTGTGATATCGGCTGCTGAAGCAACACCACCGGTGTGGAAAGTTCTCATGGTAAGCTGTGTACCGGGTTCACCGATTGACTGAGCAGCGATGATACCAACAGCCTCACCTACTGTTACAGGCTGACCTGATGCAAGGTTTGAACCGTAGCACTTGATACAAGCGCCGTGGTCTGAGTTACAAGTGAGGAGTGAACGGATTGTAATTCTGCGGATAAGTGCAGCTTCTTCTCTGTCCATACCCTCATCAAGAGCCTTGTGCATCTTAGCTGTGAGATAAGCATCAATCTTTTCAGCATCTGCTTCGCTCAACATATGATTGTTGTCCATGATAACTTCGCCTGTTGCATCATCAACAAGGTTGTCAAGGAGATAACGTCCCGTAAGTCTTTCTGTGAGAGGCTCAAGAACACGGTTACCATCCATAATATCATAAACTTCAAGACCTTCCTTGCAACCGCAATCCTCTTCACGGATGATAACATCCTGTGATACGTCAACAAGACGACGTGTAAGGTAACCTGAGTCAGCGGTACGAAGAGCGGTATCGGCAAGACCTTTACGCGCACCACGTGAAGAAATGAAGTATTCCTGAACGTTAAGACCCTCTCGGTAGTTAGCACGAATGGGTACTTCGATGGTTTTACCTGCAGTGTTGGCAATAAGACCACGCATACCTGCAAGCTGACGAAGCTGGCTGTTTGAGCCTCGAGCACCTGAGTCAAGCATCATCCAGATGGGGTTAGTTGCCTCGAATGAGCCTGCAAGTGCATCTGCTTCGCGGTTTGTACAAGTATCCCAAGCCTTGAGTACCTGTCTTGAACGGTCCTGATTTGAAAGAAGACCGCGGTTGTATTTTCTGTTGATTTCGTCAACTATATCTTCTGTTTCCTGAAGAATTTCTTTCTTAGTTGCAGGGATAGTAGCGTCGCAAACAGCAACAGTAATACCTGATTTTGTTGAATATTTATAACCCTGATTCTTAACATTGTCAAGAACTTCAGCAGTTTTTGCTGTACCGTGTACCTGAATACACTTAGCAATAACCTTACCGAGAAGTGACTTACCTGCCAGGCCTTCAACTTCGAGTCTGAACATATTTTCAGGATCAGTTCTGTCAATAAAGCCGAGATCCTGAGGGATAGGATCGTTAAAGATAATCTTACCGAGAGTTGTTTCAATAATCTTTGACTTCTTCTCGCCATTGACTTCTTTTGTCATACGAACCTTGATTCTTGCGTGAAGATCAATTACACCGCTGTCATAAGCAAGTCTTGCTTCATCAACATCACGGAATACCTTGCCCTCACCCTTGCTTCCGGGAAGTTCAAGTGTAAGATAATATGAACCAAGCACCATGTCCTGTGAAGGAACAGCAACGGGCTTTCCGTCTGAGGGTTTAAGAAGGTTGTTAGCTGCAAGCATAAGGAAACGTGCTTCTGCCTGAGCCTCTGCTGAAAGAGGTACGTGAACAGCCATCTGGTCACCGTCGAAGTCGGCGTTGAACGCTGTACATACAAGAGGATGAAGCTTGATAGCCTTACCTTCAACAAGTACGGGCTCGAATGCCTGAATACCGAGACGGTGAAGT
>JAZQUF010000164.1:0-25097 GCA_045631165.1 Acutalibacteraceae bacterium | reverse complement strand
ACTCGGTAACGGTATTGATCCTCTTGTTGTTATCGATCAGTACGGCGCTGACGCTCTCAGACTTACACTTGCTACAGGTAATAGCCCCGGTAACGATATGCGTTACAGCGAGAAGAAGGTTGAAGCTTCAAGAAACTTCTGCAACAAGATCTGGAATGCTGCAAGATTTATCCTTATGAATCTTCCCGAAGACGAAGCAGCTCCTCACATTCCCGCTGACCTTGCTCTTGAAGACAAGTGGATTCTTTCACAGTACAACAGACTTACTAAAGAAGTTACAGATAACCTTGATAAGTTCGAGCTTGGCGTTGCCGTACAGAAACTCTACGACTTCATCTGGGATATTTTCTGCGACTGGTACATTGAGCTTGCTAAGATCAGACTTCAAAAGGGCGGCGACGAAGCTGCAACTGCAAGAGCAGTTCTTGTTTATGTAATGAGCGAAACTCTTAAGCTTCTTCATCCCTTTATGCCTTTTATCACAGAAGAAATCTGGCAGACACTTCCTCACGACGGTGAAACAATTATGAAGGCTCCCTGGCCTGTTTTCAGCGATGAACTCGTATTCACCGAAGATGAAGCACAGATGAACATCATTATGGATGCTATCCGTGCTATCCGTAACAGACGCGGTGAAATGAACGTACCTCCCTCAAGAAAGGCTCACGTTTACATTGCAACTGAAAAGAAAGATATCTTCTCACTTTCAGCTCTGTTTATGCAGAAGCTCGCTTCCGCTTCAGAGGTAACTGTAGGTGACAGCTTCAACATCGATGGCAGTGTAAGCATTGTAACTGCAGACGCTAAGATTTACATTCCTATGGGTGACCTTGTAGATTTCGAAGCTGAAAGAAAGAGACTTCTTAAGGAAAGAGAAACAGCTGAAAAGAAGCTTCAGCAGATTAACGGCAAGCTTAATAATCCCGGCTTCCTTGCAAAGGCACCTGCTAATGTTATTGAAACACAGAAGGCTGATGCTGAAAAGGTCACAGAAAAAATTAAGATGATTGATGAAAGCCTTGCTGCTTTGCAGTAATAAGCATCAACGCGTTTTTGATTCTTTTTGCGCGGCAGCAAAAAGAATGCCTGCCCGGCGAGGGCATACAGAAAAATATAAGGACAGTTCTTCGGAGCTGTCCTCTTTATTTGACAAATAACCTTTTTGACAGTATAATATCAGTAATAAATTAAGGAGGAAACATTATGGATATCTTAGGCAAAATTTTTGCGATTATATCATCAATTATTTTTACTTTCAGCGGTGTGGCTCCCGTTATAGCTGAATATGATGCTGAAACTTCGACAAAACTCACTCAGACTCAGATGATAACAGGTGAGCTTCCGAATGAAAAACAGCTCAGTGATTTTAATGCTAATTCAGAGGAGGCATTTATTATTCCCGGCCTTAAAGAGGGCTTCATACCTCAGGGTATATTCTACGAAGAAGAAAATGACATTTTTCTTATTTCAGGTTATTACAAAGACAAAACACAGCCATCAAGAATTATTCTTGTAGATGGTGAGGGTAATTTTATCAAGTCTGTTGGCTGTCACGGTAAAAAGAACAAGGCAACAGGTCACTTCGGCGGTATAGCTGTTTTCGGAGACAATGTTTATATTGCTACAACAAGTGTTACCCATGTACTTTCTCTTAGCAAAATTCTCACATGTGATGATGACGCTTATGTACCTATTGAAGCAGAACTTTACACCGACACAACCTGTTCCTATGTAAATGTTTGTGACGGAGTACTCTATATTGGTGAATTTACAGATATAAATTTCACCGACATCAAAGAAGCAACCAATATTTATAAAGCTAAAAACGGTGAAATGTATTTTTCACGAGTCAATGCATTTATCCTCGATGAAAATGCACCCTGGGGAATAAAAGAAGGTAAAATCGATGAAGAAAATAACCTCGTTCCCGATTTTGCCTTCACTTCACCTTTTAAGGTGCAGGGTATGACAAGACTTGATGACGGTAAGATAGTTTATACTGCATCATCAACTGCTGTTACCAACTCAAGAGTTTATCTCTATGAAGATGTGACAAAAGGTGAGCCTGATGAAATTATAACAGTAGGCGGTCAGGATGTGCCTCTTTACTACTGTCAGAAAGCAGACAGAATAGCACAGTACAGAGTACCCACATATCTTGAAGAAATTACAGTTCATCCCGACGGCAGTGTATATGTTATTACTGAGTCGGCCGCTGCGCCCTATGCTCAGCAAAGCAAAAATCCCATTGACTATGTAATCAAGTGGGATATCAACGCTATGAAATAATAATGTAGGAGGAATATTATGAGCCTTTCAAGATATAACAGAATTTATAATCTCAGTCTTGCTGTTATAGTTCTCTATAATATTATGTGCATTGCTGATCTGGTTTTATCCTTAGAACTCAGCGGTATAATCAAATCATCGGCAGTATTTTATCTCGCTTTTACATTCGGTATGCTGATTTATAAAATTCAGCTTACGAGAAAGTTTTTCTTAGGTAATGACGTTATTTATAATCTCATTGCTCACGGCGTTCTTACGGGTCTTAGCATTATACTGATAATGATTATAGTGCTTTAATTTGAGGACGGTGATATTATGAAGTTTAAAGCCTTTGCTTCAGCTAGTTGTTTTTTTCTAACTGTCTATTTTCTGCTGAATACTGCACTTCTGATTGAGTGGTTTAATATGCAGGGTACTTTATCTGCTTTTGCGAGTGTAGTATTCACCCTTGACTGTTTTACGTGGCATATTTACGGTTTGCTTGCGATAATCGGTTTTGTAGTCAGAGTTTATTCATTAAAAAATGAAAGCTCAACTGCTTTAAAAGCAAAGACAGTTTTATATTTTATATTTATGCTTGTAAGCTTCTTTGAGATTTATCATATGATGCAAAATGCTTTTTAAATTAAGAAATAATGAAAGGACAGCTCCGAAGAGGAACTGTCCTTTAACTTTTATTCGCCTATGTAAGTGAATCGCTTATAGGTTACACCGTCTCTTTCTACAGTTTCGTTCCACATTGATGCGGGTCTTACCCACATTCCGCCGTCACCGTAAAGAGCCTTGTAAACTACATAGTCCTCAGTGGTTTCGCTGTGCTTTGCTATAGCGATAACTTCGTATTCGTTTCCCTTAAAGTGTCGGTACTTGCCGATTTTTATCTCCTTCATACATTTAAAACTTATCGTGATACTTGATATAGTTTACGATAAAACCAACAAGCAGAGCAACAAGAATAATTGGGGAGCATACAACTACACCGAGTGCAAGGCCGATTACAACGCCAAGACCTTTTTTACTCTTTATGAAGTTGGGCTTGGTCAGATCTTTTGCGGGCAGGTCGTTCCAAAGGTTGAGAGTTGCCTTTTCGTCGCAGATGCCGTTGTTATAAAGCAGAGGCTCAACTGTGCTCTGCACCGACTCAGCGACCTTAAGAATCTTGCCTATCTTGATGCCGAATACAGCAAGGATACTGTCGATAATTGCGAGAATGCCCATTGTGATTTTATAGTGAGCTGTGTCGGGAGTGTATGGGCTGTCGCCACCGAAGAGATTAGCAACGAGTGATACGATAAAGTCGACAACTCTCTCGTCTTTGATGTCCTGCCAATCCTTTTTCTTAAGTCCTGATTCTTTCTTGCAAAGAGGAGCAACCTTGCCGATTGTAAGCTTATCAAGAAGCTTTGCAAAAGGTTTGATAATCCAGCCGATTTTGTAAATAAGCTCTTCTTTGACGCTGAATGATGTTGCCATTCTTGCAAACTCGGGAATATCTGAGCCTGCTTTAGAGATTACTCGTCTTATCATACCGAAGAATTTATCTTCAAGATGATCTTTGACCTTTCTGCCGTTAATCTCGCAATTAACGTCAACTGAGCTTACATCAATCTTACCCTCGGCAGGTCTGAATGTCACCTGACGGAATGTTGCAGGATAACCAACAGCGCCTGCAGTTGTGATGTCATAGAAAATTTTTCCGTTCTCAGTATATTTGTAGGAGATATCCTGCATATGAGTGTGGCCTGTGAACATATAAGGCAGACCCATTTCAGTGAATTCATCAATGCGCTTATCAGCTTCGCCCATAATGTTACCGCCACCGATAATCTTATAGAAGGGTGAGGGAGAGAGCATAGGGTGATGAGTCATGGGGATGATAAACTGACCATTTTTCTTTGCATCTTCAATCTGTTCTGTAATCCAAGCGAAGCAATCATCTGAAAAACCACTTGCGCCCTTGTGGTTTCTGTCGTCGTTGAGGGCAAAAAGTCTGTAGCCGTCGCAAAGCTGTACAACATATGACATACTGTCCTCGTGAACTGAAATAGCTTCTTCGGGGCCGAATTCCTTATATAAGTCAACAAGTTCCTTTCTTGATACGGCAGGAACCTTTTTTCTTTCGTCGCCCTCGTAGAAATATGTCATATTGTCGTCGGTGAAATCGTGAGTTGCTGTGATGACATAAACTCTCTTGCCTTTTTCTTTGAGTGAGCGAAGAAGTGCTGTTACACCCTTATGGCTGGGAATCTCAGCCTTGTTTGTAACGTCACCGCTTACGAGTATAATGTCGCTGTCGTCCTTTGCAAGCTGATCCATAAGCGCAGTGAGAATTTCTTTGCTGTAATACATTTCATTTGAAGCTGTGACATTGGTTTTGTCAAATGCCTTACCCTCACAGCCCATTTCTCTTGAATAGTAGTGAATGTCGGAAATTATATTCACTTTCAAGGGCTTAATGTTTTCGTACATAATTTATTTCTCCTTGATTATAATTGTATGAGTGTCCTTGAATTTGCTGTTTAAGGTAAACTCAAGACATCCGTTTTTGTTAGTTAAGGATACTTTCTCATCGTCGAGAGTAGCAGTATATTCCTTGCCCTCTGCCATAACTGCAAGAAGAGCGAATTTCTCATTTTTACCGTAGTAGGTGAATGTGATTTCAGCCTGAGTGTTGTCTTCGTTAAATCTTGTCTTCTCGAGGAAGGTATCAAAACCTACATTGACAGTAGCAGGTGAATAGTAAGCCTTAGCCCACATATTGATAGGTGTTGAGAGACCACCGAAGTTGTGAAACCAGCCACCGCAGCCTGTTACAGTGTTTACCATCTCGAATGTGTAGTAGGTGTCGTCAACCTCTCTCTTCCAGATGTTGAGAGCCATATGAGCGATATCTCTTGCAATCGCTGTTTCGCCAAGGTCAAGCATACTCTTAAAGATAAACCACTGATGTGGGAACCAGATATTGCCGTTCCAATAGCCGTTTACCATATAGTACCCTGCCGTCATATCAACAGCACTGATGCCGAAGGGTGAGTGCATTTCATTATCGTTTGTAAGATGACCGATGATTTTCTTTTTCTGATTTTCATCACAAGCACCTGCAATGATAGGATAGATACCGTCAAGTCCCTTATTGAGATTCTCGCCGTCTTTTGTTCTGAAGATTTCTATGGGCTCATAATTTTCATCGTGAAGCACATAGCTGTAATAACCGCTTTCGTTGTCCCATGAGTGCTTGTTAAGTGAATCAGTGAGGCTTTCAGCGTCGGCAGTGTACTCAGCGATATCATCTGTCTTGCCGAGTTTATCAGCAAGAATTGCAAGAATCTTACCGAAGCGGATGACCTGAGAGGTTGTGATTACAGGTGAAGCCTTATCACGAAGACGCTGCTTCATCATTGCAACCTGAGCCGGATAGTCATCCATGCCACTGGTTGAATAGAAGTAGTCATAAGTTGTGAGAATACCGCTCTTGAACTTAGCTGTTGTTGAGCCTCTGATTTTGCCTGCAAGGAAGCGATAGTAGAGTCTTGCTTTTGCATAGTAGGAGAGGAGATGCTCTTTGTTATCGGCTTTCTGAATCATTTCATAAAGCTGATAAATCTTCACGGGTACGGGTGAGCCGTGATGCAGGAAAGCATAGTCAGGATTATCCTCTTCGCTTAAATATGTATCTATAATATATTCTGCAAATTTAGGTGCAATCTCATTCATACCAAGACCGATGAAGCCTGAGTCCCAGGTGTAAAGGCAGTCCCAACGCTTGCCTGGGGTGTGGTGAATGATATATTCGCCGTGCTTGTAGATAGGATAAACAACATTTGTCATAACCGTTGCTGCAAGAATCTGATTGCTGAGCTTATATTTTTTACCTGAGGGATTGAGCTTTATGTCGATAGCAGTTGCTTTAGCTTTAAGATAGATTTCTTCGTATTCTGCTTCACTGAGATATTCGGCGTCACCCTTTGATATTACGGCATACTGAACTTTCTTTTCTCCGGGCTCTATAAATATAGTATGGCTGATAGCATTATGGAAAAAGCCCTCGTCACTGTGCTTGCGATTGAATGCTCCTGTGAAGCTTTCGGTAACATCATCAAAGGTTTCATCAGCGTTGGAAAGTCTTGCTGTCATACAGTCTTCGAGTGAACCGGTTTCGATTTCTCTGAAGCGGGTATTGTCATCAAAAATGCGAAGCTTGTATTCACCTTTGATTTTTTCAAACTTGAGAGTAGTGAGATATCCCTTTTCACATTTGGAATTGTCAATTTCCGGAGTGAAGTTGACACCTTCTGTATATACTATTATATTATCTTTGTCGTTTTTCTCTGTAATTGCCATAAAGTCAAACTCTGCAGCGCCTGTGCCTGTAGCGGTAAGTTCAAGCTCAAGATGACCTTTTTCAATTTTTCCCAGGGAAACATATTTTATTTCAGGTGTGTCGCAAGGCGAAAGCTCGATTGTCTTTTCGCCGAGAGTAAAGGTTGCTGTACGGGTGCTGTTTATATAGTGAACACCGACCTGCTTGCCCTGCTCGTAATAAATATCACTTGTTCGATATCTTATAGCAAGCACAGCATTGTCGAAATCTTTATCAATATTAATAGTATACTTTACCTTGTCTCCTTTGGTTGCACCGAAGGGTTCGATAACACGGTGAGGCATATGCCACTTTTCTGCCCTGTCACCAAGACCCTTGCCGCTGACAAAGGTTTTATCGAGGAATAAGCCCTTCTTTCTGCCGTCAGCATTCTGCTGATCCCATGGACGGGGGATAGAATAGGTATATTCGCTATAGTCAGTCGCATCCCAATAAACGCATTTTGGTGGGAGAGAAACCTCGGTATATAAATCCTGCGGGTATTCGATTGATGAGAAATAGTTTACAACACAGTTTTTGATGATATCTGTATTATTGACAATTTCAGTTCTTACAAGCAAGCTGTTGTCAGTTAGCTTTGTATAAGACACATCAGCAATAACCTTATCTTTCCACTGTAAATCGTGGCGATAGCTATAGAAGGAATAATCCTCATTGCAAAGCCAGGGATGATAAGCACTGGGCAAGGTTACGTTCGGAACCTTTATATCAAAAGCACTGATTGCGGGGGTTACATTCAGGTCGAATCTGATACCCTCATATTTTTCGTGTTCAGCAATATTAGAAAGACCTGCATATTTTTTTGAAAAGGGACCCCATCCAAAAAAACAACCGAATTTATCGTTCATAACATCTAAAACCTCGCTTTGTAAGCATGATTAATTAAAATTAATTATACAACACGTGACAATTTATTGTCAACTGTTTCACCTGAATTACAGATTTGGTAATAAAATGTACATAAAGATAACGAATAGGTAAAATATAAAATAGAAAAAAGCAACATATAGTGAAAAAAAATAGAATTATTTTAAAAAAACCTTGCATTTTGTGGTTGTAGATGTTATAATCAACACGAATTAATTTTGAATATTATCAGGAGGTATTTCCTATGAGAAAAGTTTTAGCTGTGCTTCTTTCAGTAATTACGCTTTTTAGTGCGTTAGCTATCAGTGCTTCAGCAGCAACAGTTGTACCTGCAGAGCAGACTTCACTTATTGATACATTAAGAGCTACAGGTGTTATCAACTCAAAGCAGGTTGTTCTTTGTTTTGATCTTCAGGGTGGTGCTATATACGGCTCAGTGCCTGTTTATAACGACGCAACCGGTAAGTTTGAGTCAAAGGAAGGTGTTACAGGTCTCTATCACCTTGTACCAGATAACTCACAGTACTACGGAGGTACATATGCAAGTAAGCTTCACACTGCCGGTACATCAGTAACTCTTCCGTCAGTAGTTCCTCCTGAGGGAAAGGTTTTTGATGGTTGGGAATATACAGATGAGCGTGGAAATACACGTGTGTATTCAGCAGCAAGCAGATTTGTGATTCCTGAAGGTAACTATCAGACTTACTCAGAAAAGGCTATTCTTTATTTCACTGCTGTTTACAGTCCCGCTCCTATAGAGGGTGATATCTTTGATACAATCCTTAATGTTCTTCTTGGTCTTGCAGGTAAGGTTTTAGCTTTACTTGGTTTCGATCTTCCCTTAGATGAGCTTGTTGGCGGATTATTCTGATAACTTTAATTAACAAATTCAGGAGGTTATTATTATGAAAAAAGTTTTAGCCGTGATTCTTTCGGTTATGATGCTTTTCAGTGCTCTTTCAGTAGGCGCTGTAGCTATAGACACAACTAATGATACACATCTTAAGAAAGTTCTTACTAATCAGGCAATTCTCAGCTTTAACCTTAATGGCGGTACAATCAAGGGCGGTGTTAAGGTATATAAAGGATTAGACAAAGACAATTTACCTGTTTTTGAGTGGGACATCCGTTATACAGACAGTATCTATTATATGATTCCCGAAGGTACTGATGAGCAGCGTTCAGGTGATTTAGTAACACTTCCCAGCGTTACTCCTCCTTCAGGTTATGCATTCAATGGTTGGTATTGTTACACAACTAATGAGACTTATGCTGCTAACCGTTCATTTACCATTCCTTCATATGCAGTAGGTGAGGTAATTGAGTTTACAGCTGACTATTCACGTTCAGAACCCGAAGAGGATACAATGGGTGGCGTTCTTAGCATTCTTGTTAAGGTATTCGGTTCAATTGTTGGTCTTCTCTTCTTACAGGGTGAAGCCGATCCTGTTGACGCCGGTATGAAGATGATGCAGGGTCTCCTTGAAAATCTCTTCGAATAATTTTACATATTTAAATCCGGACAGTAACAGCTGTTCGGATTTTTTTGTGCAAATATAAATCTTTGTCCATTGATAAGAGAGTCTGAATCAAAATACTATGATTTGTAAACATTTATCGAAACTATTGACCTTTTACACTAAATTTGCTATTATATCATAAGGATAAAATGGACTAAGAATGTTTATTAATGATTTAGAGGAGGACTGCAGATGAAATTTGATTTTTCAGGCCTTGGAAAAAATAAAAATCTGATAATTATATTAATTGCTATGATAATTGTATGTGGTGGTTCACTGTTGGGCGTTAAAAGTATGACGGCATCATTTCAGCCACAGACTGGTGTTTCAACAACTACTCAGCCTGTAACAGTACCGACTACTTTGGCTCCTGTAACTACGACTATGCCGACTACGACAGAGCCAACAACAGAACCTACTACAACAGTAGCTCCGCCAACTAGCGATCCCGGTCTTATAACCACTTTCCCTATGGAAAATACGACCGCAATCCCTACTACAATGCCTACAACAACTTTACCCACAACAACTGAAAATAGCTTTACTTTCCCGTCACTGCAGATGCCATCAACAACTGCATCAAGCGGTTCATCCGGTGGTGTTATCAGTGGTCTTGTAAGCGGTCTTAAGCCGAATGGCGTACTTTTCGACGATGGTATTGCAAGTTACCAGTATAATAAAACAGGTAATTATTACTATACAAATGAAGATCCTTGGCAGAGAGCTCTCGGATACAATGAATTGTATGACAATATGGCTGCTTTTACTGCTATTTACATTGATACAATGAGATGTAAGTTCAGATATGACAACAAGGACTGGATGATTCAGTTCTGGAAGGGTCAGTATGGTTACGTGTTTATCGGTCACGAAATTGGTGTATATTATAAGCCCATAGACAGAACTACTGAGCACTATGACTGTGTAAGTGACGAAGACTCACTTTATATGTCAATGAACGGTTTGCGTAAAGGCGAGATAATATATACTCGTGATTATGGCAGGTACTGGTGGTGCACAGGCTTCGTACCCGGTAAGCTTGACAAGTTCTCTGACAGAAGTGAGCTTGCAATTGATTGCAGAATCACAATGAAAGACAAGGAGATGCTTGGCGCTTTTGTCGGCTCTCTTGATAGCAACGGTTTAATCAGAGGCGAGGACTATAAGGTTAAAGGCCTCGATGTTTATATCGTTTGGTAAAGATAAAAACACAACAAATTTTACTTATAATATTGATTTATAGTAAAATCAGGTGTATAATATAATATCATGTTGTATATTACGGACTTGTGCCGTTAATATAAATATTAAGAAAGGATTTGATAACCTATGAAAAAGTTTTTCGGCGTTTTAGTGGCAATCACTCTCTGTGTTTGTATGCTTGTGCCCGCTGCTTCAGCAATTGATGAAGGCTTACTTTCAGAGTACTTTGCAGGTGCAGATCTCAGCACACTTTCAGAGGCAGATTTAACAGCTATTCTTGGTGACCTTGGTCTCGAAGATTTTGATGCTTCTGCTATCATTAGTGGTGATGAAAGTGCTCTTGCAGACCTTGAAGCTTCACTCGGTGCTCTTACAGGCGAAACAACAACTGCTGCAGCTGCTTCATCAGACGAAGTTGCTTCAGGTGCTGATATGAGCTGGCTTACAGGTCTTCTCGGCGGTAGCATGGACACTTCAGGTGTTACAGATGCGCTTGGCGGTTTAACCTCAGGTGAACTTGATTCAGTTCTTGGCACAGTAGAAGATGCATTCACAGGTGCAGGCGTTGATCTTGGTGATTACGAACTCGGTGACGATGTTGCAGGTTCAACAAGTGAATCAGCTCCCGCTACAGATGCAGTTGCTGGTATCGCAGACAGTATTTTTGCAGGTCTTGAATCACTTGGCATTGATACAACTGCTATCGAAGGCATGCTCGACAATGATGTCGTAAACTTCTTCGCAAACATGTACATCGGTTTCAGTGGTGATGTTGAAGAAACAACTACTGAAGAGCCTACAGTTATCACAACAACAGAAACAACTACTGTTGTAACAACAAAGACTCCCGATACAGGTGATACATCAGCTGTATTCGCAGCAATTGCAACTCTTACAGTAGCATCAGCTGCAGCATTCGTTTGCCTTAAGAAGAAGGAAAACTAAGTAACCCTGATTTAACCGCATAATTTTACATAGCGGTTAATCAGAGGTTACAAAATCTCTTATTTTAACTTTTTTAAAAAAGCTATAATAAAGGCTGTCACTTACGTGGCAGCCTTTTTCCTTTTATATATTATTGTATCCTGTCGTTTTATCTGAGGTTATTCTGTGAATTCAGCAGACCAGACAAAATCGAAAATTTCATTTGCCTTAATTGAGTTAATGGCATCCTTCTGAGAAATATCAGCTTTCTTTTCAGTTGAGTCGTTTACACCGTACCAGGGCTCAATGCAGACATAAGGTGCGCCGGGTTTAGCCCAGATGCCGAGATAAGGTGCTTTGCCGAGGAAGAAGCTTATTTTTTTGCCTGTTTCTTTGAAATTGAGGGTGATATTTTCCGATTTGATTTCTGAAAGAATAAGTGCATCCTCATTGAAAATATCTTTTGTTATAACTATATCCTTTTCGTTATCAAGGACAAGTGTTTTGTCGGGAAGTCTCAGTGATTTTACAAGATCGATTTTTTCGGTGTAAAGAGTCTCGTTTTCGTCAAAGGTAAGTACATCACCGATAGTGCAATTAAAAGCAGGGTGAGCACCGATTGAAAAGTGCATGATATTTTCAGTCTTGTTTTTAATTGCGTGAGAAACGGTAAGTACATTTTTATCGAGAGTATATGTAACGGTCAGATCAAATTCATAAGGATAAATCTTTCGTATTTCATCAGTATCTGAGAGGCGAAAGTTCATCTTATCACCATCAGTACCAAGGAATTTCCAAAGCATTTTTCTCGCAAAGCCGTGCTTCGGCATCTCATAATCCACACCGTCAAGTGTGTATTTATCGTCAATGAGTCTGCCTACGATAGGAAAGAGAATAGGTGCCTGACCGCCCCAGATATCGGGGTTGCCCTGCCACATAAATTCATAGCCTGTAGTTTTTGATTTGATGCTTGTAATTTCGCAACCGAACTCTTTTACACCTACTATAAGTTTATCGTTCTCAATATAGTGTATCATATTTCTTCTCCTTTCAGTTTACAACATTGATGGGTTTACCGCTGACAAAGCCCTCAACATTGCTTCTGAAGATGTTCATAAGTCTTGTTCTTGCCTCAAGGCTTGCCCAGGCAATATGGGGGGTAATGATACAGTTTTCGCAGGTAAGCAGGGGATTATCTTCTCTTGCAGGCTCTACGGAAAGTACATCAACGCCTGCACCTGCAATTACACCCGAATCAAGTGCTTTTTTAAGGTCAGATTCATTAATTACAGGACCCCTTGAGGTGTTGATAAGAATGGCGGACTTTTTCATTTTCTTAAGGAAGTTCATATTCACGAGTCCCTGAGTATCAGCAGTGAGAGGACAGTGAAGTGAAATGAAGTCCGAGTCTGAAATAACTTCATCAAGAGTAACAAAGTCCACCTTTCCAAATCCGCTGTAGCTACGAGTGTTAGGGGAGTATGCGATAACCTTCATACCGAAGGCATTGGCTATCTGAGCGACTGCACTGCCTATTTTGCCAAAGCCGATAATTCCGAAGGTTTTATTTGCAAGCTCAGCAATAGGGGCTTTCCAATAGCAGAAATGCTCACTTTTGCACCATTCGCCATCTTTGACACTCTTATTATGAAGTGATACATGATTGATTATTTCCAGAATAAGTGCAAATACAAGCTGAGCTACACCATCAGTGCTGTAAGCAGGAATATTTGATACTGCTATTCCTTTTTCGGCAGCGTATGCAGTATCGATGACGTTATAGCCTGTTGCAAGTGTTGAAATATATTTGAGTTTCGGAAGTTGAGAAAGAATATCTGCAGTAAGCACGGTTTTGTTTGTTACCAATATATCCGCATCAATACTTCTTTCTATAACCTTTTCAGAGGGAGTAATATCATATATATCATATTCCTCTACTAAATTTTTAAGCCAATCCCAGGATAAATCACCGGGATTTTCTGCATAGGCGTCTAAAATTACAAGTTTCATACATATCCTCCACATATAGATTTCACATAAGTATTATATCATAGGAAAGTAAATATGTCATTAATTTTAATAAAATTACTTTTTTAAACCTATAAAAACAACTTAATCGGCTTAAAGTTTAAATTGTTGCTAAGAAAATTATAAAAATGTGTTGACCTTAAATGATTTTTATTATAAAATATAGTAGCGTATATTATGAAATCTTATGCGTATTTTCATCAGGAGAGGATGAGAGTACTTGAAAAAAAGAAGAAGCAAAACATACGCTATCAACACAATGGCGTTTGTATGTTTTGTCTTAGCTTTGGCTTTGATTATTCTTCTGAGGATTTTCAGTAATGACAGCTTTATTCTTTGGTACAGCAAATATGTATATACTCTGGCTTCTTATGAGGAATGGATGCTCACTTACGGAGCGAGTATAACAACAGTACTGTTGATTTTCGTAAACTTTTTCCTTAAAGCAGCAATACCGTGGTTTCCGATAGCATGTATATGCGTTGCGAGTGGTGTGCTTTTTGAATGGTACTATGCATTGCTCATCAATCTTGCCGGTATGGTAATTCTCTTTACTGCGAAGTTTTACTGGGGCAGACGCTTTGGTGGCGGTAACGCTGAAAAGATACTGTCCAAATACGAAACCGCTTATGAATTTATAGATAAAAGCCGATTGGGTTCAGGCGTTGTGTTATTCTTTTTAAGATTAGTTCCGTGCCTGCCTGTCAATTCAGTCAGTTGTCTGTATGGTTCAACAGATATATCATATTTCAGATATATTCTTATTTCGGTTGTTGGTTACAGCTACAAACTGTTTTCATATACTCTTATCGGTCGCAGTGTCTATGATCCTGCATCGGCAAGCTTTATTGTACCTTTAATATTGTTACTGATTTTCTCAGGAATGATGCTCCTTTCTTTGAGCGGAGCATTGGAACTGACAAATTTATTAAATAAAATACTTTTCAGAAAGGTTGGCAAGAATGACAAGCTTCAATGATATGAAGAAGCTTCTCGAAACGAGAGCTCTTGATGAAAGTTTTTCAAGAGTTTATCTTAAGGAGAGCTTCGAAACACAGTATAACAGATTTTGTGATGTGCTTGATGCATTTAAAACTCTGTTTGATAAAAATGAAGAAAGAGAGGTTGCACTTTTCTCTGCACCCGGCAGAACAGAAATAGGTGGCAACCATACTGACCATAATCACGGTCTTGTACTCGCAGGTGGCATAAGTCTTGATGCTATTGCTGTTGCTTCTAAGAATGATGATGGCATTATCCGCATCAAGTCGGCAGGATATCCTATGGATGAGGTCAGCTGTGATGATCTTGATGTCAAGGCTGAAGAAAACGGACGCAGCAAGGCCATAGTAAGAGGTATAGCTGCAAGATTCAAAGAGCTCGGCTATAAAGTAGGCGGATTTGATGCAACAACAGCTTCTCAGGTGCTTTCAGGCTCCGGTCTTTCTTCATCTGCAGCATTTGAAGTTCTTGTCTGCACAATGCTGAACTATCTCTATAACGACGGTAAGGTTGATCCTGTTGAAATTGCAAAGATTTCTCAGTACAGTGAAAACGTTTACTTCGGCAAACCCTGTGGTCTTCTTGATCAGATGGCTTGCAGCGTTGGTGGTTTTGTAAGAATTGACTTCGAAGATACTTCAAAGCCCATCATTGAAAAGATAGATTTTGATTTCGGTAAATTCGGACATTCGCTTGTTATTGTTGACACAAAGGGCAGTCACTCAGATCTTACTGATGAGTACGCTGCTGTAAGAAGTGAAATGGAATCTGTTGCTGAATATTTCGGTAAAAGCGTACTTCGTGAAGTTGATAAGGCTGATGTTCTCAAGAATGCAGGAGATATCGCTAAAAAGCTTGGCGAAAGAGCTGTTCTCAGAGCGCTCCATTTCTATGGTGAAAATGAAAAGGTAACCGCTCAGGCAAAAGCTTTAAGTGATGGTGACTTCGAAAGGTTCAAGGAGCTTATTATTGCCAGCGGCAGATCGTCATATATGTATAACCAGAACGTTTACACCTGCAAGGCTCCTAAAAATCAGCCTCTGTCACTTGCACTTCAGGTAAGCGAGCAGATTCTTTCAGGCAAAGGTGCCTGGAGAGTTCATGGCGGCGGCTTTGCCGGTACAATACAGGCATTCGTTCCTAATGATATGATTGAAGAATATACTGCTTCTATGAAAGCTATATTCGGTGACGATGCATGCTATGTTCTTGCGATCAGACCTTTTGGTGGCGTACAATTATTTTAACAGAGAAGGAGATATATCATGAAAAGAGTATTTAATTCTACCATTGCCCTGATTTTATGCATCTGCGTAATTTTTTCGGGTACAGTAATTTCATTAGCTGCAGATATTGCTACACCTGCAAATATTTCAGTATCCTTAGGCGATTCAGGTGTCAATGTCAACTGGACAGGTGTCAGCGATGTAAAGGGTTATGTTGTTTACAGAAGCACAAAGCCTGATGGTGACTGGGAAGATCTTGATAAAACTACAAGCACCAGCTATACAGACTCAAAAGCAAGTGCAGGTACAGCTTATTACTATGCTGTAAGAGCATATAAGCTTCAGAAAAACTGGCTCAATATGGATAAAATTGACACTGATAAGAACAGAGATTACAGTGACTATGTAGTTTCAGAGAAGATTATTACAAATCCTGCACAGGTTAAGGGTCTTATGACAACAGCTATCGGTGCAACTGAGTTGACTCTCTCCTGGAACAGTGCCGGAGGAGCTAAGGGTTATCAGGTTTTCATGCTTGACAATGCAACAAACCAGTATAAGAAGCTTACTACAACATCTAAGACAACATATACTGTAAGAGGTCTTACAGACAGAACTACATATAAGTTCAAGGTAAGAGCTTACCACAAGCTTAATGGTGTTACTTATGGTCAGTTCTCAAGTGAGTTTTCAGTGACAACTGCACTTCCTGATGTAACAAACTTCAAGCTTTCAAAGAGCGCAACTACTTCATATACTATTTCATGGGACGCTAATAGCAAGGTTACAGGCTTCCAGCTTGTACGTTATGACAACGGTGATGCAGAGTGGAAGATTGTCAAGATTAACGGCAAAGATACAACTACAGACACATCTTATACAGTCAGCGGTCTTCCTGAGAGCGGCGGTTATGAAAAGTACAAGATAAGAACATATATCGTAAACGCTCAGAATAAGACAGTATACGGTAACTGGTCACCTGTTCTTGTAGGTGGTACTATTCCTAAGGCTCCGACAGGTCTTAAGCTTGCTGCTAATACTGACAACGGTGTTTCAATTACATGGGATTACTTCGATGGCGCTGCAGGTTATGAAGTATATTGCCGTGAGGAAACAGGTAACTGGGGTTCAGTAGGTACAACAACAAATAACCACTTTAACCACAGCAATCTCAATGAAAAGAAAACATATGAATACAAGATCCGTGCTTATGTAGGTAACGATTACAATAAGCTTTATGGTAATTTTGGTGAGACTGTAAAGATTTTCTATGAGCCTCTTGAGGTTCCTGAAGAGCCGTATCCTGATGATTGGCAGGAGACCGGTGTTATCGGTTATCTTTATGACCCTGTAGAAAAGTGCTTCTACACAGCTGATGACACATGGCAGAGAAACTTCGGTTACAGTGAAATTTACGATAATGCTGCAAGCCTTGTAGTTATTATTATCGAAACATGCCGTATCAAGTTTGAGTACGACAAGAGAGACTGGATGTTCCAGCTTTGGAAGGGTCAGTACGGTTGGGTTCTTTACGGTGCTGAAATTGGTATTTACACTAAGGATCAGAATAAGCCTGTTGACCATTACAACTGTGCTACTGATGAAGATATGCTTCAGATGGAAATGGTTCTTTGGGAAAAACAGACTGTATTAGGTAAGGAAACATGGGTAAGATCTTTCGGTCGTCCTTATGAGAGACAGTGGTGGCATACCGGTTTCGTATGGGGTAACATGATAGGCAGAAACAAAGACCTTAAGATGGAAGCAAGAATCACAATGAGAGACTATGCAATGCTTGATGCAGTAGTTAAGGCGTTCAGAGAAAAGGGCTTTGATGAAGTAACCGGTTCATGGAAAGATATTCTTACTAAGGGTAAGAACGACAGCTTCTATGTCAATGGTCTTGATGTTTACTTCTATTGGACAGAAATTTTTGATTAATTTAACATTATGCCCTTGGTTTTATAATCAAGGGCATTTTTTGGAGGAGAGCATATGACAGATAACATTATCAAAGATATGAAAATAACTGATGCCTGGTGTATCAGTAATAACGGTTATGAGCTTTATGGTAATGAGGCTGACAGACTTACAAGCGTTGTACCCTCTGAAAGACAGCTTAACTTTCTTGATATGAAGTACTACAACTTCATACATTTTGGTATGAATACCTTTTATGACAGAGAGTGGGGCGACGGCAAAGAAAAACTTAAAAAATTTAATCCGAAGCACCTTGATACAGATCAGTGGTGTGAGGTTCTTAAAAAAACAGGAAGTAAAGGTATTATAATCACAGCGAAGCATCACGATGGCTTTTGCCTTTTTGATACAAAATATACGCAGCACAATGTAATGAATACCCCATTTGGCAAGGATATTGTAAAGCTTCTCAGTAAAAGCTGTAAGAAGTATGATCTGAAGCTTGGTGTTTATCTTTCACCTTGGGACAGACACGAGGATACATACGGAACGGAAGCGTATAACGATTTCTTCGTAAATCAGCTCACAGAGCTTTGTCAGAATTACGGCGAGATATTTGCTTTCTGGTTTGACGGAGCTTGCGGAGAGGGTAAAAACGGCAAAAAACAGGTATATGACTGGGATAGATACTACAATGTTATCAGAAGCTATCATCCCGATGCTGTTATTTCAATCTGCGGACCGGATGTAAGATGGATAGGTAACGAAGGCGGAAAGGTAAGAGAGTGTGAGTGGAGTGTTATTCCGAATGATAAGGATAGTAACACACTTGTTATGGAAAACTCACAGACCGATGCTGCGCAGATTAAAGAGATGACCGAGAAGCTTAACGAAGGAAGCAGTGATCTTGGTTCAAGAAAAGTTCTCATGCAGAGCAAGGGACTTGTTTTTAAGCCTGCTGAAGCCGATATTTCTATAACTAACGGTTGGTTCTATCATGAAAGCTTATATTATCTCTTTACAAAGAAAAGAACAGCTAAGTATCTTTCCGAGGTGTTCTTCAATACTGTTGGAGGTAATGCAAGTATGCTTCTCAACGTGCCACCTGATACAGATGGACTTATCAGTGAAAGAGAAATAGAAACTCTTGAAGAATTTACACGTCGTATAAAAGCTCCTTTCAGAAAGCCTATGACCGACAGCAGGTTTTCAATGCTCAGACTCGATAATAGCGAAAGAAGAGTAACTGACGGATTTTTTGATTTTGACGATGATGAAACCGGTATAAAAATTACCATTCCTGATGGAAAGGCACTTGCAACAATTTATATGGAAGAGGATCTGAGATTCAGTCAGCGTGTTGAAGAATTCAAGGTCTATGCAAGATATAAGGATGATGTCAGATACTATGAAATCTACAGTGGTACTGTTATCGGTTCGGGAAAGATTATAAGATTTCCTGATTTTGTTAAGGCTGAAGAAATTGTAATCACGCCCACACAGTCCAGAAAGAATCCTGTACTCAAGAATGTATTGGTATTTGCAAAGTAATAATTAAGACAGCAGATTTTTAATGTCTGCTGTCTTTTTGTATATGAAAAAAGAGACCGCTGAAAAGCGATCTCTTGAGTTGTTGAAAATAATCCTTATACCTTCTTAAGCTTGAACATAACGTGAGCACCGAGCATTGAGAGAATAACACCGATGGGAATGAGCACGCCGATGCCGGGGTCCACAACGAAGAGAAGTGCGGTAACAGCAGCGATAGGGAATATGGAGATTTTCCAATGCTTAACGAAATAAGTTGCTGCAAGTGAACCGAATATAGTATATGTTACCTGCTGGAATGCAGGAGCAAAGGTGTCACTTGACATAACCGCAGAGAATTTTGGGTTAAGAGCGAAGATAAGAACAAATATAGCGATGATAATTGTTGTTGTGATAGTTGAAGCGGCAATAGAGATTGTTGTGATTATTTCGCCTTCTTCAGTGTTAGCTTTAACCTTGGCATTCTCCATAGCGTTGATTGCACAGGGCATTTTAAGGTTCATAATGTTACCCGATACAAATGAAAGGTATGTACCGCCTGCACCAAGCATAGGGGAGTAAGCCACAACTTCAATAATACCTGTTACAAAGAAGATAATAAGTGCAGAAAGGCCCTTTCCGATAACAGAAAGCTCAGGCCATACATTAAAATGGAGACTGATTGCAAGGGGGACACAAAGGAAGAAAAAAAGTGAAGCTACACAAGAAATTCTACCGTAGGTGTGAATTTTATCCATATAAGTTTTATTCATTTCAACTTCTCCTTTCAATTAATAACGCCATTCAATGGCTGCGAGTTCGGGGAAAAAGTTGTTGACAAGAACAACACAAACCATAGCAAGAACCATACTTAAAGGCATTGCAAGAGCATCAATCCAGTTTTTCTTAAGCTTTTTGTTAAGAAGAGTAAGGAAAAGCATAAATCCGATGGAAGTAACAAGAGCTGTAAGTGAAAGGATACCTGCACCGTCGCCGATGATTGCTTCGGTTGCTTTTCCGGTACCGGCAAGACCTCTGCCGATAAAAGCTGAGATAAGACCGATGAAGGCTGCTGCTGTCATAACATCCATCCACTTTGAATTTTTTGAAGCAACATCTGAAACACCCTTCTGAATCTTCTTGAGTACGATAGGTACTATAATGAGAGGAAGGATACTGCCGAGTGTCATAACCCATGCTATAGCTGAGAAGGTTTCAGGGTCTGTTACAGGCTGAGAAAGACCTGTTTCCATACCGACAGCCTCAAGAGCACCTATTGCGGCAATAGTCTCGTATTGGATAGCACCGATAACGGTAAGTCGTATCCAGGGAAGAACATAACCAAGAGCGACTGAAAGAGTGATGACAGTTATAGCGATACCTATTGCAGGAGCAAATGAAAAGATAGCACTTGAAGTAACTGCATTTTTGAGCTTGTCAGTTGTAATGCCGAGCTCTTTACCGCGTGCCCAGGCTTTTTTCATAAAGAAAAGCGACTGAGCGCAAACAAAAATAATTACAGCAAGGACGATCAAATACATAAAACCGTCTGATTTGAAGTCTGAAAACATAATTTAACCTCCGTTTTCAAAATGTTTACGCCGAAGCATAACTGTTCTTATTAATGATAGCATTTAAGACATAAATAGTCAACAAATTAAGACAAAATTCTTTGACAAAGATAATTTATATGGTATAATATCCGGGTATTAACTCTTCGGGTTTCGTCATATAAATTAAACGGTGATATTTATGAATGATAACCCCAGAAAAAATGCTAAAGAACAAGCCGTAAAGAAAAAGGATATGTATACTGCTGTGCTCATAGGACAGATAATATCAGCTGTTATTTTAGTTCTGGCTTTTAATTTTTCCGTCAAGCCAAATGAATCGGCATACAGACAGCTCAAAGATATGCTGGGTCTTGAACTTTTTACTTTGGGTGATATAGCTGAGACTTTGAAAAGTTATTTTTCGGGTGAAAACAGCTGGGCAGTTTCAGGTAATAATGTAACCGTTATAGTTGATGCTACTGATAGTACCGGTAAGAAGTCTTCAGAAGAAGCAGAAGCAGAGGAAACGGAAGTCCCCGAGACGGAAGAAACGGATAACTTGAATGGTGAGGGCGGAGAAGATTTAGATATTTATGAGGCAGCAGCTAACACGAGCTTTGCTCCGATAAAAGCTACTTCACCTGCAATAATGCCGATAGAAAACGGCCGATACACCTCGTATTTCGGATATCGTATAAACCCTATAACTGATGAGTTTTCTTTTCATACAGGACTAGATATTGCTGCAGCTGAGGGAACGAAAATCAGGGCAGCTTACAGTGGCAAGGTCACGAAGGTCGGGGAGGACAGCAGAGCCGGCAAATATATCTTTATTTCTCACGATGACGGCTTTGTCACATTCTACTGCCATTGCAGTGAGGTTTTAGCTGAAGTCGGTGCAAATATACGTCAGGGTGAGACTATAGCAAGGGTAGGCTCTACCGGATGGTCAACAGGGCCGCATCTTCATTTTGAAGTGAGAAAAGATAACATAAGATATAATCCACTGTATATTTTAGAGAATGACGCTGATTGTTAAGGAAACCGGTTACCGTATTGATTTTACTTTCGCTATGACTGTGACCCTTATGCTTCTTCTGTGCAGTGAGGATATGGTTATACTTTGTCTTTTGTCTTCAATGCTTCACGAGATAGGACACCTCTTTTTTATGTATATCTTTCATCAGAAGGTTGAAAGTGTAACTTTCGGCGCATTCGGAGTGAGAATTCAGCGCCATATTGACAGTGCTTTATCTTACAAAAAAGAAGCAGTTATAGCTCTTGGCGGTATTTTGATAAATTTTCTTATTGCAATCTTTTCATATTTGTATTATTATTTATGGAGAAGCGACTTTGCTTTGAAGTTGGCGATTGTAAATATCATTATTGCTGTTTTCAATACGGTACCGATAGAGGTTCTGGATATGGGCAGATTTATAAGATATGTTCTGCTTATATTCGCTGAGGAAAACCTTTGCGACAGGATACTTAAAATTATATCGGTGATATTTGTCAATATTCTGGCAATATTGTGTGTTTGCTATAGCTTGTTCATCGGCATTAATATAAGCTTTATTGCCGTAACGTTATATTTATATATAATCACTCTCATAAAGAAATGGAGTTAAATTATGATAAGTAAAGAAGTTCAAAAAATTCTTCCCTTCGTTCAGAAGCCCGGACGTTATACGGGTGGTGAGCTTAACAGCGTGGTAAAGGATAAATCAAAGGTGGATCTCAGATACGCTTTCTGCTTCCCGGACAGCTACGAAATAGGTATGTCACACCTTGGCATAAAGATAATTTATTCAGTTGCCAACTCAAGAGATGATGTCTGGTGTGAAAGAGTGTTTGCACCCTGGCACGATATGGAAGAGGAAATGAGAAAGAATAACATCCCACTTTTCGCACTCGAGAGCGGTGACCCACTGACAGATTTTGATTTGATCGGCTTTACACTTCAGTATGAGCTTTCATATACTAATGTACTCAATATGCTCGACCTTGCTGGCATTCCTATAAGAAGCAGTGACAGAACAGAGCTTACTCCCATCATAGTCGGTGGAGGTCCCTGTGCTTGCAATCCTGAGCCCATGGCAGATTTCTTTGATCTCTTTTTGCTTGGTGATGGTGAAGAAGTAACTAACGATGTTATGGATTTACTTATCAGATGCAAGAAAGAGGGCAGTTCCAAGACTGAATTTTTAAAGCAGGCCGCTCAGATCGGTGGCGTTTATGTTCCGTCACTTTATGATATATCTTACAACGATGACTGCACTATCAGAGAAGTAACTGCAAAAGAAGCGGCTCCCGAAAAGGTGACAAAGAGAATTGTAGGCAATCTTGACAAGGTGCATTATCCTGACAAATTTATTGTGCCCTTTGTTGAGGTTGTACACGACAGAGTTGTACACGAGATTTTACGTGGATGTATCAGAGGCTGCCGTTTTTGCCAGGCCGGCTTTATCTACAGACCTATAAGGGAAAAGAGTCCCGACACAATTAATGAGCAGTGTAAGCGCCTTTGCGAGACAACCGGTTATGACGAAATATCACTTTCATCCCTCAGTACAAGCGATTACACTCAACTTGAAGAGCTTATGGGTAAGCTTCTTGAATGGACAGAGGACTATAAGGTAAATATCGCTCTGCCGTCACTGAGAGTTGACAATTTCTCAGAAAAGCTTATGGGTTACCTTAAAAAGGTCAGACGAAGCGGTCTTACCTTTGCTCCCGAGGCAGGTACACAGCGTCTTCGCGATGCTATCAATAAAAATGTTACCGAAGAAGAAATGCTTCGTACTGCAAGACAAGCTTTCTCAGGCGGATGGTCAGCGGTTAAGCTTTACTTTATGTTAGGTCTTCCCACCGAAACCTATGATGACGTTGCAGGTATTGCAGACCTCGCTCAGAAGGTAGTAGGGGAGTTCTATACCAACCCCGACAGACCCAAGGGTAAGGGCTGTCAGGTAAGTATAAGTGTGTCTTCATTCGTACCCAAGCCTTTCACTCCATTCCAGTGGGAGGCACAGGATACAATAGATGAGCTTATCAGTAAGCAAAATCATCTTCTTTCGTCAGTTAAGACAAGAAAGATATCTGTCAGCTATCATAAGGTTAATATCAGCTTCCTTGAGGGTGTATTTGCAAGAGGCGACAGAAAGCTTTGTGATGTAGTAGAATATGCGTGGAAGCACGGCTGTAAGTTCGACTCATGGGATGACAGCTTCCTGTTTGATGTATGGATGGAAGCTTTCGAAAAGCTCGGAGTTGACCCCTTGTTCTATACAAGCAGAAAACGCGAATATACCGAAATTCTGCCGTGGGATCACCTTGATTACGGTATCAGTAAGCAGTTCCTTATAGACGAAAACGAAAAGTCAAAAGAAGCAGCAACCACACCTCATTGCAGAATTAAGTGTGCAGGTTGCGGCAGTAATAAACTTAACGGAGGTAAATGCGATGCGCTGTGTCAGAATATGGTTTAAGAAAATGGGCATGAGCCGTTATGTTTCACATCTTGACTTGATGCGAGCAATGACCCGTGCCATCAGACGAGCAAATTTACCTTTGTGGTACACCGAGGGCTTCAATCCTCATCCTTATATGACATTTGCACTTCCTCTTTCACTTGGTATGGAAAGCCTTTGTGAGAGTATGGATATAAGAATAGTGGGCGAGAGTACCAACGAAGAATTATTCGATATGCTCAAAGGCTCAATGCCTCCGGGCATTGATATCATCAGTGTTGACGAGCCTCAGTATGACCCAAAGCATATTACTTTCGGTGAGTTCGATATTCTTTTCGACAGTGAAAAAGATGCAGATGCTCTCAAAGCAAATATCGAAGATATGCTTTCAAAGGACGAGCTTATTGTGCAGAAGCTTGGTAAAAAAGGCAGACATAAGGTGCTCAAAGATATCAATCTTATTGAGTTTATCAAAGACTACAAGGTCTCTGCAATGGGCGAGAGAGTGAAAATCACACTTACTCTTCCGGCGGGCAGTGTGACCAATGTCAATCCCTCTCTTCTGGCGGATGAAATCCAAAAAAATCACGAGGGTATAAGCTATACCATCATCAGAAAAAAGCTTATGGTGGAAGATGGCACAACCTTCAAATAAAAACTAAAAATATTTACAAAAAAGACTTGATTTTTATAATGAGTTGTGATAATATACTTAGGCATTTGTATCACAGTTATGTGGTTGGTGCCGGCTGAATTCAGTCAGTATAATAGCAAGCGGTCCTCTGGTGAAAGAATTTTTACTATGAACGTGGCAGAATTTAGGAGGATAAAAACCAATGGACAACAAACTCAAGCTCATCTCAGACGCAAGCCTTAAGGCTGAAGTTCCCGCTCTCGAAATCGGTAGCACTGTTCGCGTACACGTTAAAATCCGTGAAGGCGAAAGAGAAAGAATCCAGGTATTCGAAGGCACAATCATCGCTATGAAGGGTAGCGGTATCTCATCAACATTCACAGTTCGTCGTGTATCATACGGCGTAGGTGTTGAAAGAGTATTCCCCGTTCACTCACCCAACGTAGCTAAGGTTGAACTTGTAAGAAGCGGTAAGGTTCGCAGAAGCAAGCTCTATTACCTTCGTGACAGAGTTGGTAAGTCAGCTAAGGTTAAGGAAAAGATCGGCTGATAA